>CAYFNH010000001.1:0-73055 GCA_964344435.1 uncultured Piscirickettsiaceae bacterium
GCAATGATCATGTGCACCTTGAGGTTATCGGCTCGCAGCCCCATCCCTTCGGAACCGTAGAAGGCCATCGGGCGGATATAGGCACTCTCCAGATTATTGTCCCGTACTGCGGCCCGGGTTGCCTGGTTGATCTCCTCCTTGCTCCAGGGGATCTCCATATCCATGATATGGGCAGAGCGGAAGAGGCGATCGGTATGTTCGGCAAGACGAAAGATTGCCGGGCCATGCTCGGTCTTGTAGGCGCGTATTCCCTCGAACACCCCCATACCGTAATGCAGGGTATGGGTCAGCACATGCACCTTGGCCTCGCGCCAATCGACCATCTCCCCATCCATCCAGATCACACCATCACGATCGTCCATCGTCATCATTACTTCGCTCTCCAAATCATGAGAATTTCCGGGAAGCCCGGTTTGGATCCACTCCACAAACCGGGCATTATAATCGCTTGCGACTACCGATGGGCCGGTTCTGCATAGGCTGCATATTTTTTTCAAAACGGAGGTTGCCTCTCCCCCTGAATTCTGGCAATATTCGCGCTCTTTTTCTGTCCGCAATAGTGCGGACACTGAATTTACAAACCAGATTTTTGAAGTTTTTGGAGAGTTGTCATGTCCAGAGTATGTCAAGTGACCGGAAAACGCCCTGCCGTGGGCAACAATGTGTCACACGCTCACAACAAGACCCGTCGTCGTTTTCTGCCAAACCTGCACTCCCACCGTTTCTGGGTAGAGAGTGAGAAGCGTTGGGTCAAGCTGCGCCTCTCCAGCAAGGGGATGCGCATCATCGACAAGAAGGGGATCGATACCGTACTGGCCGAGATGCGCTCTCGCGGTGAGAAGATTTAAGGAGCAGCACTATGCGTGACAAGATCAAATTGGTTTCCTCTGCCGGAACCGGCTATTTCTACACCACTACCAAGAACAAGCGCACCATGCCCGAGAAGATGGAGATCAAGAAGTACGATCCCAAGGTGCGCAAGCACGTCATCTTCAAAGAGGCGAAGATCAAGTAAGATCACCCGCATCGAACTGCGTGTGCTCGCACTGAAAGGCCCGCTCAACCGCGGGCTTTTTTATGCCAGCCAACCCTGTAACTATTCAGCTCACCCCTGAAATCCGTCATCTCTGTGTGGCGCGACCTCGCAAGCTCGGTTCGAAAATGGTCATATACACTTGTAAACTCACATTTTCTGCCTTGATCTGACGAATTTCAGAGGCAATCTGAATAGCTACTGTCATTATTTTTAAAATTTTCAGGTCTCACCCCTCCTTGCGCTCCAGCAACAACACCCCATTTGGATCCAGCGTACAGCGCCACCCTGGCTCAATCAGCGTGGTTGATACCTGCTCGGTAATCAGTATAGGGCCATCCAGCCGCTCTCCTGCCATCAACTGTCCCCGTGGATAGACCGGCACCCTCCCCAATCCCACCAGCTCGGTATACTGCCTCCCCCTCTCTTCCCGAGCAGAGGCCGAACTCTCCATCTGCAGTGAGAAAGGGAGAGCCCGCTGCTCCCTGAGCTTGACCCGCACATTGACCAGCTCCACCGGAAAGTCGAAATTATGCCCATAACGCACAAGGTGGGCACGGTGAAAATCATCTGCCAACCGAGCTGATTCACTCCAGGGCAGATTCAGGGTGAAGGACTGCCCACGGTAGCGCAAATCGACACTCCTGTATGACTCAATGCCCGCAGGCTCAACCCCCTCCGCCACCAGCACCTCCACCCCCTGACGCTGCAACGCCTCAAACAAGTTCTCCAGCTGCCCTGGCGGCAGTGCTTCCAGCAGCGTGATATGGGAACGGGAGAGCTCTCGCCCTCGTGGGGCCACCAGCATCCCCAGTGCCGAAAAGACCCCACCAAAACGGGGCACCATCGCCTGCGTCATCCCCAGTGATTCAGCCAACGCACAGACATGAAGCCCCCCAGCCCCTCCAAAGGAGACCAGACTGTAACCGCGTGGATCAACCCCCCGCTGTACCGAAATCACCCGCAGCGCATGGGACATATGCTCATTGGCAACCCGGATTACCCCCTCTGCTGCCACCTCCACTGAGCAGCCCAACGGCCCCGCCACCCGCTCCATCGCCCTGCGCGCCGCATCCCGATCCAGCACCATTCCGCCCCCGAGGAAGGCCTCGGGCAACAGTCGCCCCAACAACAGATTGGCATCGGTCACAGTTGGCAACCTCCCCCCCTTGCCATAACAGGCCGGCCCCGGATCCGCCCCGGCAGACTCCGGCCCCACCTGCAGCATCCCCCCCGCATCGACCTGGGCGATGGAGCCTCCACCTGCACCGATGGTATGCATATCCACCATCGGCACCGCTACCGGATAACGCCCGATTCGCCCCTCGGAGGTGAGCCGGATTGCGCCATCAATCAGCGCCACATCGCTTGAGGTTCCCCCCATATCAAAGGTGAGCAGCTGCGGTCGCCCCACAGTCTCTCCCAGAAATTGCGCCGCTGCCAACCCGCCCGCCGGACCGGAGAGCAGCATATGCACCGCATCTTCTCCTGCATGAGCAGCAGCAATGGTGCTGCCGGAAGACTGCATCACCGAAACCTGTGCTTCACTCACCCCCTGCTGCAGCCGCTGCAGATAGCCCTCCACCAACGGTCCCACGTAGCTGTTGAGCCAGGTGGTAATCCCACGCTCATATTCGCGATACTCCGGCAGCACCCGGGAGGAGCGTGATACAAAAACACCTTGCGGCACCACCGCCTCGATACGCCTCTCCGCCTCATTATCGAGAAACGAAAACAGTAGGTTGATCGCTACCGATGCCGGTTTGCGTGCCTCGATCTGCTCCCGCAAGCGCGAGAGATCCGCCTCGGTCAGTGGCTCCACCACCTCACCATCGGCCCCGATTCTCCCCCCTGTCTCCAGACAATCTTCCGCAGGAACCGGTGGTTCAACCGGGCTCAACTGCAAATTGTAGAGCTCACTGCGTGCCTGGCGGCCAATGGTCAACAGATCGGCAAAGCCGCGATTGGTGATATAGAGCGTGCGCACCCCCTTCCCCTCCAGCACCGCATTGGTCGCCACGGTAGAGCCATGCACTACCGTCAACCCCTGCAGCGGGATCTCCATCTCGCCAATTCCCTGCAGGATCGCCTGCTCCGGGGCTTGCGGAGTCGACAACACCTTGTGGATACGCAGCTGTGCGCCATCCCACAACACAAAATCGGTAAAGGTTCCTCCCGTATCAACACCAAGTATCATGTTGCGGATTATACTCTGTGCCATGCCCGAACTACCCGAAGTTGAAACCACCCGTCGCGGGATTGAACCCACCTGCCTCCACCAAACCATCATTGGGGTAACCATTCGTAACCGCGCCCTGCGTTGGCCCATACCCAATGGGCTGGAAGAGGAGCTTACCGGAGTCACATTTACCCAAATTGACCGTCGAGCAAAATACCTGCTTCTCAAGAGTGAACGGGGTACCTTGATCATTCATTTGGGAATGACCGGCTCTCTACGGGTACTGGAGGATCCGCCCCCACCCGGGAAGCATGATCACTTCGATCTTGAACTCAGCAACGGGATCACCCTGCGCTATCGGGATCCGCGCCGTTTCGGAGCCCTGCTGTGGACAAGCGAACCGATTGCACAACACCCACTGATTGCCCATCTTGGCATCGAGCCGGTCGGAACCACCACCGTGACGGAGATTACCCACCATCTCTACCAAAAGTCGCGTGGACGCAAAACCGCGATCAAATCCTTCATCATGGATCAGAAGATCATTACCGGGGTGGGTAATATCTATGCCTGTGAGTCACTCTTCCTCAGCGGCATTCACCCCACGCGGAGCTGTGGCCGTGTCTCGAAGTTCCGCTACCAGCGACTGGCCGAGGCGATTCAGAACCGGCTCAACGAGTCGATCCGTCAAGGCGGAACCACGCTACAGGATTTTCGCAACAGCGAAGGCAAGCCCGGTTACTTTCAGCAATCCCTCACCGTATATGGTCGCGAGACAGAGCCCTGCAGAGAGTGTGGAACCCCCATCAAACGCATCACACAAAACCAGCGCTCCACCTGGTACTGCCCACAATGTCAGCGGTGATAGAATAGCCCAATGGACATCCACAACCCCGTCGCTTGTGAAGACAAGGAGCCGTTTGCCCTACAGGTAGTTGGCGAGAGCATGGCACCCGAATTTCAGGATGGCGCCGTCATCATAGTCGACCCCGGTTACCCTGCGGTAAACGGGGCCTATGTGCTGGTGCTCTACCAGAAGGAGTACCATTTCCGCCAGTGGGTGCGGCGGGATGAGAAGGACTACCTGGTACCGCTCAACCCCGCCTTCCATTCACTTGAACTGGAGGAGCACTACCAGATCATCGGGGTAATTGCCCAGCAGAACCACAACCGTGAGATCTACCACTACGAATACCCCAAGGCCGGGGTAATCGAGAAGAGGGAGAGCGAACGCAGTCGACGGCGACGAGAGAAGCGGGAGGCCCGTCAGGGTACATCCCATCCCTGAACCCGTGCATTAGTCCACTCCCTACTGCGCCAACAGCTGCTTTAATACGGTATAGAGCTCACTGCTATCAATCGGCTTGGAGACAAAGGCGTTGCAACCCGCCTGCTCAAACTGATCCCGGTGCTTCTGCATCACATTGGCGGTAACTGCAGCCACCGGCACCTGGTTACCACTCTCGCGGATTTTGCGGGTTGCCTCGATTCCATCCATCTCCGGCATCTGCATATCCATCAGCACCACATCAAACGAATCTGCGGCGGCCATCTCCACCGCCTCAATCCCATTCTTCGCCACCGATACCTGCAACCCCATCTTCTCCAGCATCCGTCTCTCCAGCATCTGGATCATTGGCGTATCCTCTGCCACCAGCACATGACCACTTAAAGTGCGACCTCCCCGGTCGGTAGATCCGGCACTCTTCTCGACCACAGGGGCCAACGGCACCTCACTCGGGGTATAGGGTAATCTCAGCTCGAAGACCGACCCTACCCCCTCCTGACTGGAGGCATCAATGGTGCCTCCCATCAGCTCCGCCAAGTTAAGCGAGATAAAGAGCCCCAACCCACTCCCTCCAAAGCGGCGGGAGATAGAGCCATCTGCCTGCTCGAAACGGGAGAAGAGCCGCTCCATCATTTTCGGTGACATACCAATGCCGGTGTCTTCCACCGTAAACAGCAGGGTATTGAAGATCACCTGTACCGTGACACTAATCTTCCCCTGCGGAGTGAACTTGACCGCATTGCCCACCAGGTTGAGGAGAATCTGGCGAATCCGCTGCTCATCCCCCAACAACTGAAATGGCTGCGGGTGCTCAATCTTGAACTGCAATACCAGACCGGCATCCTGGGCCCGTTGCGACATCATGTTTTCCACCCCGGAGACCAGCTTTTGAAGATCATAGGGCTGTTCGGAGATGGCAAATTTACCCGACTGCAACTTAGACATATCGAGAATATCGTTAACCAACGCAAGCTGCGCCTCCCCCGCCGACTTGATGGTGCGCACAATCTCCTGCGACTCTCCGTTGAGCTCATCGAGCAGATACTCACTGTTGCCGATGATCGAGGTAAGCGGGGTGCGCAGCTCGTGGCTCATGGTGGCAAAGAAGTTATCCTTCTCCTCCTGGATCTCCTGCTCCTGAATCAACTGAATGCGGTCACTGATATCGACCACCGTGGCCAGCACCCGCTTGACCCCCTCCATCTCCAGCTCCGAGAGGCCAATCTCCACCGGAACCAGCTCTCCATCCTTGCGCCGTCCATACAGCTCCAGACCACGCCCCATCTGCATGGTACGCTCAACCACCTTGCGCTGACGATACTGCTGATGCTGACTGCGCTGCGTTTCCGGCACCAGCACCTCAATCGGAACCCCCACCAGTTCACCCTCGCGATATCCGAACATACGCTGCAGGGCGCGGTTACAACGCACAATCACGCCATCGCTGTCGACCACCACCATCCCGCTGGGGGCGGCCTCGAATACCTGCAGGATCTCATCGGTCATCTCACTTAGAGACTTCGCCAGCTGGTAGCTCTCCTCATCCAGATCAAGCTCTTCAAAATTCTGTTCTCTCCCCTTTCCGGCCCGCACCCGCTCGGTAAAGGCCTTCAGGTGTGCCACTGGCCGGGTAATATAGCCTGCCATGAACAGTGCCACCCCAAAGGCAACCAGTACGATAACCGCCAACAGCTCCAGCAGCTCGAACATCAGCTTGCGGTAACCAAAATAGAGCTCACTCTGGTCCCCCTTCACCAGCAGCCCCCAGCCGGTCTCCGGGATCAGTGTAGTCACCGCCACCACTGGAGCTCCCCGATAGTCGACCACATCCTCATGAAAGCCGCTATCTCCCCGCAGGGCACGGATAATGGGGGCATCATTACGCTGAGCGGGAATGGTTCTCTGTAGTGCCGCCTGGGGGTCAAAGCGCAGCGGGACCAGAAACTGCGCTGCACCACTCTCGAGCCGCCGTGCCAACAACGTCTCACCGGTTCTTCCCAAACCACTGTAGCTGGAGATAATCTTCACCAGCCCCGCTGCCGTATAGCGCATATGCAACATGCCCACCTGATCCTGCTCCAGGTAGAGAGGGCTATAGACATGAACCTGCAACCCATGCTCAGAATCCCGCTGTAGCGAGAGGGGGGTAGCGGCCTCTATTCGAACCCCAACCTGCTCTTCACGGGTTGCGGCAATGATCTTTCCTGCCGGGTCGGCAATGGAGATCTGCTGCGCCTGAGGCAGCGCCAACAGGGCATCCTGAATAATACGACCGATCTTCTCTAGGTGGCGGGGCTCCAGCTGCTGGTTGTAGTTGCGCAGAGAGAGACGCAACTGGGTGCGGCTGGCAACGGAACGGGTGCTGGCGTTGATGGAACCGAGGTAGTCGGATACCCGTTGCTGCTGAATCGAGGCCATCGACAACAGGTGATTATAGGCATCCGCCCTTAACTGCTGCTTGAAATGGTTGAGCGCGAGCCAGCTGAAACTGGCAAGCACCACCCCTCCAAACAGAATCAGCGCAACAGTAACCCTGATCCGGGTACTCAGGCGCGACTTGAACCACTTTTCGCTCACCTTCGCTCTCCTCTACAGCCTGCTTGTTTTCAACGAATCAAATCGTATCAATCTTCTCGAAAGTTCATTCATACCACGATTCCAGGTTGGCTGCAGACAAGCGACACAAGGATGCGCTCGAGCGTAGCTGGAATCGTGGTACGAATGAACTTATGCAACGCTTTATACCGTAAAAAAAAGGCCAGCATCACGGGCTGGCCTTTTTTCCCAGTTGACGCTGACCCTTTCTGTCATGCGGTCAACTTTTCATACTTGGCCTGCAGCGCTTCCTCACTCTCTTCATGGTTCGGATCTGGCAAACAGCAATCCACAGGGCACACCTCTACACACTGCGGCTCATCATAGTGACCAACACACTCGGTACACTGGTCGGCAATAATCTCGTAGATTTCGTCACCCTGAAAGATTGCCTCATTGGGGCACTCGGGCTCACACACATCGCAGTTGATACATTCATCGGTAATATATAGTGCCATCGCTTAAAGTCCCTTTAAAGTCCCTGTGAAAATTTCCTGAAGGAATTCCCTGCGGATTGTTGAATCCACCTCATTGTACACCACGGCCAAATTTCTCTTCCAGCGCCCGCTGCACATTTTTCCGTACGAAGGGGCTGATATCTCCCCCCAGACGGGCAATCTCCCGCACCATGCTGGAGGAGAGGTAGCCATACTGCTGTGCCGGAGTGACAAACAGGGTCTCGATCTCGGCAGCGAGGTGACGATTCATCCCTGCCAGCTGAAACTCGAACTCAAAGTCGGATACTGCACGCAAGCCACGCAAGATGGCATCGGCCTGTTGAGCACGGGCAAACTCCACCAGCAGCCCCTCAAAAGGGATCACCTCCACCGCAGGTAGCTCGGCCAGTGCCTGCTGTGCCAGCGCTACCCGCTCCACGGTACTGAACAGGGGCTGTTTGCTACTGGAGTTGCAGGAAGCAACCGCCACCACCACCCGCTCGAACAGTCGCCCACCTCGCTCCACCAGATCGATATGGCCATTGGTAATGGGGTCAAAGGTACCTGGATAGACCACGGTGCGCATGGTTCAATGCTCCTGCTTTTGTGCCAGCAGATATCGTACCTGACCAGCGCTCCCACTGCGAGTCACCGCCCAGCCGCTCGGCAGAAGTGGGGATTCAAGCTGCTGCTCCACCTCGATATAGAGCTGCAGCTGCGGGGAGAGCTCGGCCTGCTCCAGCTGCTCAACCACCCGCTCCAGCAGTCCATTGGCAAAGGGGGGATCGAGAAAGATCAACTGGTAACGGGAGAGCACCTGCTGCCGCAAAAAGCGGAAGGCATCGACACACTGTACCTGCCCCCCCTCTGCCTGTAAGCGCTGCAGGTGGTCACGCAGGGTCGCTGCAGTGCGGCGATCCTGCTCTACAAAGTCGACCCGTGAGGCACCCCGCGACAGCGCCTCCAGCCCCAACGCACCACTGCCGGCAAACAGATCGAGACAGTTGGCAGCGTGAATGGATGGCTGCAGCCAGTTGAAGAGGGTTTCACGCACCCGGTCCGGGGTGGGGCGAATGGCCGGGTTATCGGCAAACTGCAGTTGCCGCCCCCGCCACTGACCACCAATGATGCGTAGCTTTCGGGTTCCGCCCCGCCTGCCACGGTTGGTCGGCTGCCGGGAGCTTGCCGCTCTATTGGCCACCCACAACCACCGTCACCATCTCGGCAGGGCGTACCCGTCGTCGGAAGGCATCCTGAATGGTCGCCACCGAGGTCAACTCAACCTGACGGTTGAAGTTCTCCAGATAGTCGTTGGGCAGGTTGTAGAAGCCGATCATCCCCAGGTAGTCGACAATCTTGCTGTTGCTGTCGATTCGCAGCGGGAAGCCGCCGGTAATGTTCTTTTTGGCTGCTATCAGCTCCGCCTCGTCCGGCCCCTGCTCGATAAAGCGGGTGATGGTATCTCGCAACACCTGCAGCGCCTCATCACGACTCTCGTTCTTGGTCTGCAGCCCCGCCTGGAATGGCCCCTCCCCCCGCATCGGTGAGAAGTAGCTGTAGGCGCTGTAGGCCAGGCCACGCTTTTCGCGTACCTGCTCGGAGATCTGCGATACCAGACCACTTCCACCCAGGATATGGTTGCCGACATAGAGCTCGAAGTAGTCCGGGTCTCCCCGCTTCAGCACCGGATGGCCCAACAGCAGGTGGCTCTGTACCGAGGGGTAGTCGATCTTCACCATCTCTCCCGGCCGGGCGGTGGTGGCAGAGGGTAGCGCCGGGGCCGCCTCCCCCGCCGGTAACCGTCCCACCACCTGCTCGGCAATCTCCTCGGCACGGCTGCGGTTGACCGAACCCACAATCGCTACCAGTGCATTGTTGCCGACATAGTAGCGTGCATGGAACAGCTGCAGGTCATTGCGCTGGAGCGCCTGAACCGTCTCTTCGGTGCCACTGCTGGGCTCTGCATAGGGGTGGTCACCGTACATGGCCCGGTAGAAGGCGTGGCTGGCAATCGTTCCCGGCTGCTGCTTTTGTGCCTGCAGGGCAACCAACTGGCGGGCTCGCTCGCGCTCCAGTGCCTGCTGCGGGAAGAAGGGGTGGTGGATCACATCGGACATCACCGCCAGCGCCCGCTCCAGCAACGCAGCCTCGGTGAGACTGCGCAGGGAGACAATGGCCATATCACGCAGTGATTCGAAGCCAAGCTGTACGCCCAGGCTGTCGATCTCTTCCGCGATCGCCTCCTCTCCCCGTTTGGCAGCCCCGGTTGCCAACAGGCCGTTGGTCATGGCGGCAATTCCCCCCTGCTGACCATCCCGGGCACTACCGGCATCGAAGATCACCCGTACATCCACCATCGGCAAGTCGGGGGTATGGACATAGAGCACCCTGGCCCCGTTGGAGGTCTCCCAGCGCTCGATCTGTGGAGTAGCCAAACTGTTCCAGGAGAGCAGCAGCCCTGCCAGCAAAACAATCCATTTAGTATGCATGGTGCTTCTCCCCGGTTTCAACGGATGCAATCTGCTGGGGCTCCAGCACTGCGGTGGTAAGCCGATCCGGATCGAGATATTTCTGCGCCACGGCCATCACCTGATCGGCGCTAACCTTGCGGATGTTGTCGGCATAGCGCTCCATCTCCCGCCACTCCAGGCCGATGGTCTCCAGCGTACCGATCTGCATCGCCTGGTAGAAGACCGAATCCTGCTCGAACACCTTGCCGGCCACCACCTGCGCCTTGACCCGCGCCAGCTCCTGCTCCGTAACCGGTCGCTTCTTCATCTGAGCAAGCTGCTCCAGCAGTGCCACCTTCACCTTCTCTACCGTCTGCCCCTCTGCCGGTACCCCCTCCAGCAGGAACAGGGTCTGCAACCGGTCGTAGGGGTCATAACCAACCCCGGCACTGGCCGCAATCTGACTGCCCCGCACCAGATGCTTGTTGATGCGGGCGCTATCCCCGCCATCCAGCACATAGGCCAATACCTCCAGCGCATAGGGCTCCCATGCGACCTCTGCGGTGGTCACCGTCGGTACCGGGAACCCCATCAACAGATAGGGCACCTCGGCTGGCACCCGTACCGTCACCGAACGTGGCCCCAGCTGCTTCACCTCACTACGTGGCTTGGGGGGTGCCAACTCGGAGGGTTCGAGCGGGCCGAAGTGCTGTTTCGCCAATGCGATCACCTCGGTCGCATCGACATCCCCTGCCACCACCAGAGTGGCATTGTTGGGGGCATACCACATCCGGTACCAGCGTTGCAGATCCTCGATCGAGTAGTTGCGGATATCATCCATCCAACCGATGATCGGATGGTGATAGGGGCTGGTCTGAAAGGCGGTCGCCATGAACTGCTCGTAGGTGAGAGAAGTGGGCTTGTCCTCGGTGCGCATGCGCCGCTCCTCGGTCACCACATCACGCTCCTTGAGGAACTCCGCCTCCGGCAGGGTCAGATTACGCATCCGGTCTGCCTCCAGCTCCAGCGCAATCGGCAGCCGACTCTTCTCCAGGCGCTGAAAATAGGCGGTATAGTCCTGTCCGGTAAAGGCGTTCTCGCGCCCTCCGTTCTCGGCAATGATTTTGGAGAAGACATTGGGACCCACTTTTTCGGTCCCCTTGAACATCATGTGCTCCAGCATGTGGGAGATTCCGGTGATTCCATCACTCTCATAGCTCGCCCCCACCTTGTACCAGACCTGGGAGACCACCACCGGAGCGCGATGATCCTCCTTCACGATCACTTTCATGCCATTATCGAGCATCGCCTCGGTGACCTCCCCTGCAGTGGCAGCAGCGGCCAAAAACAGTGCGGCCACCAGACCACACCCACGGTTCACTTGTCTATTCATCCTGAATCGGTTTCCTGCTGAAATGATGACGGAATTGTAACCGAGAAGACCCGCCCCAACGCGAGAAGTTCCGCTACGCGGCCCCGCTGTTTATTGGGTACACTATCTCCTCTTCGCAAGGCACCACAAAGGCACCACACCGGATTACATGCATGTTTGGATTTGGCAAAAAGAGAGAGAACGACCCCCTTCCTGAAAGTGAGGAGGCTGTGGCAGAGGAAACCACACCCGAGCCAACCCCCGCAGAGGCGCCGATTGAAGAGGCGACTGAGAAGCCGAAAAAGGGGCTGTTCGGACGCCTGCGCGAACGCCTCAGCCGTACTCGTGAAAATCTTGGAGACGGACTGGGTGACCTGCTGCTTGGCAAGAAGGAGGTTGACGACACCCTGCTGGAGGAGCTGGAGACCCGGCTGCTGATGGCCGATGTCGGCATCGAGGCGACCGAGGAGATTCTCGGTCAGCTTCCCAACCGCCTCAAGCGCCGGGAGAGTGGTGATCCAGAGGCGCTGATGAAGGCCCTCAAGGAGGGGATGCTGGAGCTGCTCACCCCTTGTGAGTCCCCACTGGTGGTGACTGATGAGCAGCCCTATGTCATTTTGATGGTAGGCATCAACGGGGCCGGCAAGACCACCACCATCGGCAAATTGGCGAAGCAGTTCCAGAGCCAGGGCAAATCGGTGATGCTGGCAGCAGGCGACACCTTCCGTGCCGCAGCCGTGGAGCAGCTGCAGGAGTGGGGGCGACGTAACGAGATCATGGTGGTGGCCCAACAGACCGGTGCCGATAGCGCCTCGGTACTCTACGACGCGGTCGAATCGGCCCGGGCCAAAAGGGCCGACATCCTGATTGCCGACACTGCCGGGCGCCTCCATACCCAATCCAACCTGATGGAGGAGCTGAAGAAAGTAAAGCGGGTGATGCAGAAGCTGGATGCCGCCATTCCTCATGAGATCATGCTGATACTGGATGCCGGCACCGGGCAGAACGGTGTCCATCAGGCCGAACAGTTTCATCAAACCGTTGGGCTCAGCGGCATCACCCTGACCAAACTGGATGGCACCGCCAAGGGGGGGGTGATCTTTGCCATCTCCAAACAGCTGGCGCTGCCCATTCGCTTCATCGGTGTGGGCGAGGGGATCGACGACCTGCGCCCTTTCCGGGCGGAGGAGTTTGTCGAAGCACTGCTCTCGTAACCGGCTACAAAGTACTGCATCAATGAACTTTCAACAGGATTGATATCAATGGTTTTAGCAGGTGATTGACTTGCCTGCTTGCGGTACACTTCGCCTCTTTTCATCAGCCTGACCGGAGCTCGAAACCGAGCCGGAGGCATGAACCTGAGACTCGCAACCCACGCTACGGCAGTGAGAATAGATGAGGGAATCGCAAACAATGGAGCAGTACCACGGAACAACCATCCTCTGCGTCCGCCGCAACCATCAAGTGGTCATCGGTGGAGATGGCCAGGTATCGATGGGCAATACGGTGATGAAGGGCAATGCACGCAAGATCCGCCGCCTCTACCATGACAAGGTAATTGCCGGTTTTGCCGGAGGTACCGCCGATGCCTTCACCCTGATCGAGCGTTTTGAAGGCAAGCTGGAGAAGTACTCCGGCCACATGGTGCGTTCTGCCGTTGAGCTGGCCAAGGATTGGCGTACCGACCGCATGTTGCGCCGACTGGAGGCGTTGCTGCTGGTGGCCGACGAGAAGGAGACCCTGGTGATTACCGGAAACGGTGACGTGATTGAGCCCGAACATGGTGCCGTGGCCATCGGCTCTGGTGGCCACTACGCCCTCTCTGCAGCACGTGCGCTGCTGGAGAACAGTGAACTGGAAGCCCGGGAGATTGTGGAGAAGAGCATGGGGATCGCGGCCGATATCTGTGTCTTCACCAACCAGAGCCTGGTGGTTGAATCCCTCGGCGAAGAGTAAGCCCATCGGTCAGTGCCGCCACTACCTTCCAGACAATGATTCACAGCATTTAACAACGGATTGATTTAAAGATGAATGAGTTGACTCCAAGAGAGATCGTTCACGAACTGGACAAACATATCATTGGTCAGAGCGATGCCAAGCGTGCCGTCGCCATCGCCCTGCGCAACCGCTGGCGCCGGATGCAGGTGAGCGATGCACTGCGCTACGAGATTACCCCGAAGAATATCCTGATGATCGGTCCGACCGGTGTCGGCAAGACCGAGATTGCGCGCCGCCTGGCGCGCCTGGCCAACGCCCCCTTCATCAAGGTGGAGGCAACCAAGTTTACTGAAGTCGGCTATGTGGGCAGAGATGTGGAGTCGATCGTGCGCGACCTGGCAGACATTGCCATCAAACAACTACGCGAAGAGGCGGTTGAACAGGTCAAGGGACGGGCCGAGGATGCGGCCGAGGAGCGGGTACTGGATGCGCTGCTCCCACCGGTACGTGGTAGTGGTTTCGACACGGAGTCCGAGCCGCAGGAGGAGTCCTCCACCCGGCAGAAATTCCGCAAGAAACTGCGTGAGGGTGACCTGGATGAGCGTGAGATCGAGATCGAGGTGGCCTCCCCCAGTCTGGGAGTGGAGATTATGGGACCTCCGGGCATGGAGGAGATGACCTCACAGCTGCAGAACATATTCCAGAGCATGGGAGGCAAACCACCCAAACCGAAAAAGATGCGGGTACGGGAGGCCCTCAAGCTGCTGCTGGAGGAGGAGTCTCACAAGATGATCGACGAGGAGGAGATCAAGTCCCGCGCCATTGAGCGGGTAGAGCAGAATGGAATCGTCTTTCTCGACGAGATCGACAAGGTGGCCCAGCGCAGCGAGGGGCGCAGCGGTGGCGAGGTCTCACGGGAAGGGGTACAACGTGACCTGCTGCCACTGGTTGAGGGGAGTACCGTCAGTACCAAATATGGCATGATCAAGACCGACCACATCCTCTTTATCGCCTCGGGCGCCTTCCACCTCTCCAAGCCTTCGGATCTGATTCCGGAGCTGCAGGGCCGGCTGCCGATCCGGGTGGAGCTGGAGGCGCTGAGTGTGGAGGACTTCACCAAGATCCTCTCCGAGCCGGATGCCTCGCTTACCGAACAGTACACCGCACTGATGGCTACCGACGGAGTCAACCTGCGCTTCGAGGAGGACGGCATCCACCGCATTGCCGAGTTCTCCTGGCAGATCAATGAAAACACCGAGAACATCGGAGCCCGCCGCCTGCATACCGTGATGGAGCGACTGCTGGAGGAGATCTCCTTTGAAGCGGCCGACCGCAACGGAGAGGAGGTGGTGGTCGATGCAGCCTATGTCGACCGGCATCTCTCCGAGCTGGCAGAGGATGAAGACCTGAGCCGCTATATCCTGTAATATGAGTCGTCTCAAAAACAGTGGCAGTCTTGATCTGCAACCGTTTGTGGGCAGGGATGCCCACAGCCGAGCGACACAAGGATGTGCTTGATCGGGTTGCAGGCAGGCGCTGCCACTGCTTTTGGAAGCATTGACATTCAGATGAAGCACGCATCAAATTGAGGAGCCTGTTTTCAAGGAGCTGTAACCCATGAGCGAAAAGCGAAGCCTGACCCCAACCGAGATCCGCTATGACAAAACTGCACGGACTCTCACCCTGAATTACGAAAATGGCAACTGCTGGCAATACAGTGCAGAGTTCCTGCGAGTCTACTCCCCCTCTGCCGAGGTGCGTGGCCATGCGCCCGGCGAAGAGATTCTACAGGTGGGCAAGGAGGATGTGGCCATCGAGAAGATTGACCCGGTTGGCAACTATGCCATCTCCATCAAGTTTGATGACGGCCATGATACCGGCATCTACTCCTGGGAATGGCTCTACACCCTGGGTGAGAAGCATGACGATTACTGGCAGGAGTATCTCAACCGGCTTGAGGCGGAAGGAATCGAGCGCATGACCACCTCGGAGCGCCTTGCAACCTGATAGAACCTGAAGAGGATCACCTGGCGTCGGGCGAGGATTAATGCGTAAAATCGAGTGGAACGAGGGCATGAGTGTCGGTATCAGCGCCATCGACAACGACCACCGCCGTCTGCTGGAGACCATCAACGAGTGGAGACCATCAACGAGATCAACACCGCCATCACCGAGGGCAAGACCGGCGAGCTGATTGAGCCCATCTTCCAGCGCCTGGAGCAGTACGTGGTTGAACACTTCAGTGCCGAAGAGGTGCTGATGGAGCAGTGCAACTACCGTGGGCTGGAGCGGCACAAGCTGCAACACCAGAAATTTTTCGAGAAGATCCCCCAGTTGCGCAACAAACTGCTCACCGCCAACAGCATGGAGGTGGCGATGGAGGTGAGCCTGTTTCTCTCCAGCTGGTTGATGAACCATGTCATCATGGAGGATATCTCCTACGCGCAGCCAGCCAGTGCTGCCGGCCTCTCGGATCACTCGGAACAGAGTGAGCAGCCACTACAAGGGCTACTCAACTGGGCCATATCCGCAATACCTCTGCGACGACGCATCCACCTTGGTGCCCTGGTGCCCATTACCGGCCTGCTGTTACTGATCAGCACTACCCTGTTCGACCACTATCAGGAGAGCAGCCGTATCCAACAGCTGCTGGGGCTGTCAAATCTGGCTGCCGATATCAACCTTGTCAGCCACCGCCTGCAGGCCGAACGCGGCCTCTCTACCGCCTTTATCAGCTCTGGATATCAGCACTTCGAGAGCGCCCTGCAAGAGCAGCGATCCAAAACCAACCGGGCCACCACACGTTACCTTGGCAGTGTTCAGCAGCTCTCCCCCCAACTCTCCTCAGAACTGCTGCAAATGCAGCAAACCGCCCGCAAGCGAATTGCTCAGCTGTCCCAACAACGTATCCAGACCGACCAGCAGCGCCACACCATAGCGGCCATGCAGAGCTACTATACCGATACCATCCACGCCCTGCTGGCCATCTACCATGCGATGACCGGGCTGACACAGGATCAACAGCTCAGTGGCCATATCCAGAGCATCTCGGCCCTGGTTCAGATGAAAGAGGCCAATGGCCTGAAACGAGCGCAGGGCACTGCCATCCTGCAGGGAGAGCTCTCCCCCACTGTCGGGCTTCAACTGCTTTCGAAACTGATCGGTGAGCACACCGCCTACCAGCGTATTTTCAGTAACAGCGCCGACCGGCAACAGCAGCAGCGCTGGCTGGCACTCTCCTCCAGCAGCCCCCATGTGGATGCAAAGGCGGCTGAACAGGTGCTACTGCGTTACCTCAGCGAAAATACCTCACAGCAGCCATTTGCGGCCGACCACTGGTTCGCACTGATGTCAGAACGAATGGATCAGACCGAGAGCTTCATTGAGCAGGTACTGCACGATATCGAACTCCGCGCCAGGCAGCTGGCGGATGAGAGCCGCCAGCAGCTTCTCCTCTCAACCCTGTTATGGCTATTGCTGCTACTGTTCACCTCCGTGCTCTCCTGGCTACTCAGCCGCAGCGTGATCGAGCCCATCCACCATCTGACCGAAGGCATGGAGCTGCTGTCCCAGGGGGATCGGGGTACACGCTTCTGTCAGCTCTTTGCCAGGGATGAACTGCGCAAACTCTATGCGGTCTACGAGAGTAGTCGGCGCAATCTGCTCAAGTCCGATATCTCCATCAATATGCAACTGCTGAAACAGGAATTTACCTATGACCTGAGTGAACGCCAGCGCGATGCGTATGCCGAACTGGCCTCGACCGATTCACTGACCGGGGCCATCAACCGGCGCAAGTTTCTGGAGCTGGCCGAGAGAGAGTTGCTACGTGCCCGTCGCCAGCAAACCATCCTCTGCTGCCTGATGCTCGATATCGACCATTTCAAGCGGGTCAATGACGAGTATGGTCACGACGTGGGGGACAAGGTACTACAGTCCTTTTTTCAGACCTGTTACCGCACGGTACGGGAGTGTGATCTTGTAGCCCGGATTGGTGGGGAAGAGTTTGTGGTACTGCTCACCAACAGTGACCGCACCAGCGCCCTCTCACTGGCTGAGCGCATTCGCAGTGAGGTGGAGCGGCTACAAATTGCAGTGAGTGCACAGGAGGAGATTACCATTACCGTCAGCATCGGCCTCTGCTGCCAGTTGATCACCTCCCAGAACATCGAAATGCTGATCAAGGAGGCCGACAATGCGCTCTATGCCGCCAAGCATCAGGGGCGCAACCGGGTTGTGGTCTGCAGCACAACAGAGTAAGTTGGCCATCAATCCGCTGCCGTCAAATGCCTCTGTAACACCCTCCGCAGCTGCTTCTCTTCAACCGGCTTGCTCAACACCCCATCACAACCCGCCGCTACCATCTCCTCTTCGGTACCCTTCATCACATCGGCGGTCAGGGCATAGATCGGCCGGCTGAACCCCGTCTTACGCAGGGCCGTGGTCGCCTCCACCCCACTCATCACCGGCATCTGCTTGTCCATCAGCACCAGATCCACCTCCTCGGCCAACCCCTTGTCGACCCCCTCCCGGCCATTATCGGCCACCACCACCTCGGCCCCGAGTCGCTTGATCATCTCGGCAACCAGCAGCTGGATCATCTGCGTATCCTCCACCACCAGCACGGTCCCACGCAGCTGGATCCGCTCCTCCGCATTTCGCTCTGCCTCTTCGTCGATTCGCTGTTCACTGGGGCGGAACGGCAGCTTCACCGTAAAGTGGCTGCCAACCCCCTCCGCACTCTCAACCGCAATATCACCGCCCATCATCTCCACCAGATTCCATGAGATATTGAGCCCGAGACCGGTGCCTCCAAACTTGCGGGTGATCGAACTGTCGGCCTGCTCAAAGGGTCTGAACAGCCGCTTGACCACCTCAGGTGACATGCCAAACCCGGTATCCTTGACCTCAAACCAGATCTGCTGGCTGCCACTATCAAGCGATACCATCAAGGTGACCTCGCCCTGCTCGGTGAACTTCACCGCATTGCTCAGTAGATTCATCAGAACCTGTCCGATCCGCACCGGGTCACCCACCAGTTTGTGACGGGGCTGGAAGGTTTGCACCACCTCAAAGCCAACCCCTGCCTCCTGGGTGCGCAGCGAGAAGACATCTTTCAATTCATGTATCAGCGCATCCAGGCTGTACTCCTCATCCACAATCTCGAACTTGCCCGCCTCAATCTTGGAGAGGTCGAGGATGTCATTGATGAGGGTGAGTTGGGTACGGCCCGACACGGTGATGGCATGCAACATACCGCTCTCCTTCTCGGTGAGCTTGTCGGTTATCAACCGGTTCAGCATCTCCGAGTAGCCGATGATCGAGGTCAACGGGGTACGTAGCTCATGACTCATCATCGCCAGGAACTGATCCTTGGCCCGGTTGGCCCGGATCGCATTCTCGGCATCCAGAATCTCGCGCAGGTCACTCAACACCACCACTTCGGCCGCACCTTGTCGCGTACACTGCAGCTGCGTGCGTGCGATGCGTACCGGAATTTTCTCCCCCTCTGTAGAGCAGAGCTGCCCCTGCTCATCAAACAGCTCATCGATATGTTTGCCAAACAGGGCCCGCTGCCCCATCCCGGTGAGCGTAACCGCCTTGGGGTTGCTGCGCAGAATTCTCTGCTCCTCGTTTAGCACCAACAGCCCCTGCTCCATCACCTCGATAATGAGGTCGGTCTCCTGCTTGCTGCGCTCGAGCTCTCTGGACTGCTGTTCCAGCATCTCCTTGCGCTCGTTGACCTCCTCACTATAGACCTGGAATGCAGAGGCGAGACTGTTGACCTCAAGCACCCGGCTGATGGGGTGGTTATTGATATCGTCCCGCACCACCGAATCCCGCAGCCGCTCGATCGGGCTCGACAACAACCTGGCCCGGCGGTAGGTGAGCAGCACCACAAACAGGAAGAGGACAACGGATGCCAGCACAATCTGGCGCTTCAGCGCCTCCACCGGCTGCATCATCTCTTCCCGATCCTGCTTCACCACCATACCCCAGCCCAGTGCCGGGAGCCAGCGCCAGAGCGCATAGGCCTCTCTGCAGCTCGACTCCAGCACCCATCCATCGCCATCCTTCTGCCCCAGTGCCCGTGTCATCGGAAACTGCATCGGTGATTGCTCCCGCAGGGCGATACAGTCCGCATCGGGCTGTCTGCGCTCCATCTCGCGGAAGTGGTTGAGGAAGGTTAGACCGCGCCTGACCTTGTCATCGCGCCAGTGCGCCACCAGCACCTCACCGGTCTTCCCCAGGCCACTATAGCTCTCCATCAGGTCACGGAAACGTTGCAGGGGGAATGGGGCTACCAGTACTGCCAGAATCTCTTTGCGGTACGGAGAGTAGACCGGCACCCCGATCCACGCCATCGAGCGTTCCGAAATCTCGCTGAAACCGTACCGGGAGACGGCAGCCTGCCCGGTTTGACGCACCTGCTGGATCATCCGGGCCAGTGGCGAAGGGGTATCCACCATCAGCTCATCCAGCCGCTCACCGTGGCTGATCAGGTAACGATCTCCGGTATTGGCCGTCATGAATCGCCCCTGCAGATCAAACAGCAGCAGATCCTTGTTTATCACCAGAGAGAGTTCTCGGCGTATACTACCCAGTTTGGTCTGGTGATAAATCTGCTGTATCGCCTCAGTGCTATCCATATACACCCAATCATCACCCGTCTGCTGCTGGGGACGACTCTGTATTACACCATGAAGTGCCGCCCTCAAAGCCCGGCTGTTGGCCACCTGCTGCAGGGCCTGGCGCTCCACTTCATACATCGACTCGATCCGGTTAATGCGGAACTGAGCATGGTATTTCAGTGAATCCACCACAGTATCCACCACCACTCGCTCGGAGACGAAATAGATCAGCCACCCCAGTGCGGTAACTGCAAACAGTATGGTCAACAATGTGCTACGCAGCTGGTGGTAGAGCAGAGGCTGCGGGGTTCCCCGATAGCCCTTGCTCTCAGCGCGTGGCAAACGTTTGCCAAACATGGTGATAGGCTCCCCCAATGTTCAAGATTCCCCAATATAAATCGTCTTAAAAGTGATGGCAGTCCTGATCTGCGGCCGTCTGTGGGCAAGGAAGCCCACTGTAGAGCGACACAGAGATGTGCTTGAGCGTGTCGCAGACAGGAGCTGCCATTACTTTTAAAACCATTGATACAGGCGTATGAAACCCATTTCCCCGCAGACAGAAACGCTTGACAGGAGCTCCTCAACTCCCCGTTCTGCTTTGCAGTCAACAGACTACCTGTATACCGATCCCCCCATTATGCCAGTGATGGCTTTACTTGACCATATAGTTCAACAATTTCAAAAATAGCCGCGACCACTATGGCATGGTTACCAACGCAAGCCCCTGCAGTATCAGATCTTCCACTATCCGAAAAGGCAGCCCCAGCTGTTGCTGCAGGGCTGCCGCATCCCCACCAGTCAGTATCAGTTCAAATGCCCCCTGCTGCTGCTCGATCTGTTGCAACAGAACCTCGACCACCCCCGGCTCCTCTACCGACTGAGACATCAGTGCCTGTGCCGTGGCAGTGCCCAGCAGCTCCCCTCCCACCCGATCACTCTGGCGCAAATGAGGTGCATTTTGTAGCAGTGTCTCCATGGTGGAGCCAAAACCGGGCAGGATATTGCCCCCTCGATGGTGGCCACTGCGGTCAACATAGTCGATGGTTACTGCAGTACCACAATCGACCAGACAGAAGGCGGTATGCAGTTGCTCCCACGCCGCGACCATCCCCAGCCAGCGATCGATGCCCAGCTGCTGTGGTTGCCGATATCCGTTGTGCAGCCCCCTGCAAACCACCCCTGTCTTCACCTCCTCAGCCTCCATGCCCCATACCTCGACCAACCAGCACTGGAGCTGCTGGAAGCGGCGCTCACCGGCGCTGTTGCTGAGGAATATATGCTGTGGAGCGGGACGGTTATGCCACTGCTGCACGACGCTTTGCGCTGCCGCCCACGCCACTGCACCCCGCTCAACCAGCTTCTGCTGGTGCTGCCAACCCCACTTAATACGGCTGTTGCCGGAGTCGATCAGCAGATTCAACTCATTCTGTCCGGGGAGAAACGGGCCGGGAGGAGAGCCGCAGGGATACATCCCCACTGAAGTGACTGACAATTTCACCATCTTGTTCTACCCGCAGCGCTCCGTGTGGATCAATCCCGCGGGCAATACCGTGAATGACCTCTCCCTCCTGGTGGATTGCGACCGGAAGATCCCGCACCCGGTCGAGCCGCTGCCACTCCGAGGAGATTGCATTCAGCCCACGTTGCTCGAACTGCTGTAACAGAGGAATCAGATGGTTGAGCAGCATGGCCGCCAGCCGGTTGCGCGAAGGCGGTGACTGGAGATGGTGAGCCAGCGCAGTCCAGGGCTGATCGATCCGCTGCTCGACATCGGCCAGCGCTATATTCAGCCCCACCCCAACCACTACATCGGTAGGCCCTTCACTCTCCCCCTCCAGCTCAATCAGCACCCCGCCCAGTTTCTGATCACGATAGTGCAGGTCGTTGGGCCATTTCAGTTTTACCCCCTCCAGCCCGATGCTCTCAACCGCCTGTGCCAGGGCAACCCCAACCACCAACCCCAAACCGCTCAAGCTCATCAACCCACCCGGGAAGCGCCACAACAGGGAGCAGTACAGGCTTCCGCCAAAGGGAGACAGCCACTGCTTGCCTCTGCGTCCGCGCCCGTCAGACTGATGCTCTGCCAGCAGCACGGCACCCGAATGGGCGCTGCCATCACGCAGACGGCGCATCAGTTCACTGTTGGTGGAGTCACAACTCCAGAACCGCTCCACCCCACTCAGGCTAGTCGCCACCTTCGCATCGAGTTGAGCCTCTATCTCCTGGGGGTTGAGCAGAGTCAGTGCCGATGGCAGCGCATATCCCTGCCGCTGTTGCGAATGGATCTCGACCCCCAATGCCTGCAGCGCCTTGACCTGTTTCCAGACCGCCGCCCGGCCAATGCCGAGAGCGCTACCCAGTGCGGTACCACTGTGTAGCGCCCCATCCGCAAGTCGCTGCAGCAGCTGCTGCTGTACCGCAGAGATCACTGTGCCGCAGCCAACTCCTTGGCAACCAGATATTCAATTACCTCGAACATCTTTCCAGTACCTCCGGCAGAGCCGGCATCGACCAGATATTTACCAGCCACCACCACTGCCGGCACCCCTTGAATGCCCGACTGACGGGTCATGCGATAGGCCTGTTTGACCCGGGTTTGCACCCCGAAAGAGCTCCAGGTTTTTTCAACCGTCTCTTTGGGTACCCCCAGCTTCTCAAACAGCGCCTTGATTTCCCGCTCATCCTTGGCCAGATTGCGGTTTTCATTCAGATGGATACCATTAAACAGGGCCGGATGTGCCTGGTCGAGCACCCCCAACAGCGCTGCGGTATAGAAGGCCTGTGCGGCAGGAGCCCAGCTGGCACCCAAGATCGCTGGCTGCATCTGGAAGTTGACCCCTGGCGGGTTCTTTTCCAGCCACTCATGCACCACCGGCTCGAGGTGAAAACAGTGGGGGCAGCCATACCAGAAGTACTCCCGTACCTCGACCTTGCCCGGCTCCTCAACGGTGCGCAACGGATCGTTGATCAGGGTGTACTCCACCCCCTCCATAAACTCTTCTGCCACACTGGCCCAGCTCAGCATCAGCCCTGCAATCAATGCAACCGCTGCAATCCATCCTCTCTTCATACTTGTACTCCCTTCTCTATAAGTCTTCTGGAAAGTTCGTTCGTACCGCGATTCCAGGTTGTCTGCAGCCATGGATGGCTGCGGTCAAGCGACACAAGGATGTGCTTGAGCGTACCTGGAGTCGCGGTACGAACGGACTCATGCAATGCTTTAATTCAATTGACTGGTTATGACAACCACCATCCTATCGGGTTCCCCCATGCGCTTCCACAAAAAAGGGCCGCAACAGCGGCCCTTTTTGACAGCAGTTCCTGACCAGTTACAGACCAGACTGCGACAGCATGTACTCTATCGCCGCCTTCAGCTCTGCATCCTTCAGAGAGGAGCCACCACGTGGCGCCATCGCGGTACCGGCTACCCCGGCAATCGCACTCTTGACCAACCCATCTACGCTGCCCGCCTTCTGCAGACGTGGCTCCCAGTTCTCCTTGACGCCGGACTGGGGAGCATTGAGGGCTGGAGCCGCAGGGCCATGACAGGCAAAACAGGCTCCCTGGAACAGGGTGGCACCATCGGCCGCACCACCTGTTGCTGCTGGTGCAGCTGCTACCTCGGCAGGCTTCTCTTGTGCTGCCGGAGCCGGGGCTGCCGCCTCTTCTGCAGCAGCAACGGGAGCCGCAGGGGCAGTGGCTACCTTGGCTGCTGGCGCCCCCATCGAACCCAGATAGGCGGTAATCGCAGCGATATCGGCATCACTCAGCACCGAAGCAACATCACGCATCATCTTGTTGGGATCATTCTCCCGGGTACCCTCACGGAATGCATGCAACTGAGCGACGGTATAGCCCTCCAGCTGACCGCTCAGGGCCGGCCACCGGGCCAGATCATTACCCGCAGCATCCGGACCATGACAGGCCATACAGGCACTGATGCCACGCGCCATATCACCGCCCTGATAGAGCGCCTTGCCCTGGGCAACCAACGCTGCATCTCCGGCGGATCCCGCCTTGCCGGCAACGGTTGCATAGTAGGCACCGAGGTTGGCCATATCGGCATCACTCAACCCCATGGCCTGACCGGTCATCAGTGCATCCTTGCGTGCGCCTGACTTGAAGTCCTGCAGCTGCTTGACCATATAGCCACCATTCTGTCCTGCCAGAGAAGGAACCGCCTTGGTCTTTCCCGGATTCATCGGATCCGGAAACGCAGGATTGCCTTCACCATTCATACCGTGGCACGCACCACAGACAGCGGCCTTGGCCTTACCTGCATTCACATCACCCGCAGCTGCTGCCGCACCAGAGACGGCCAGCGCAACCGCTGCAACCAGAGTGTTTGTCCAATCGACCTTCTTCATCAATCTGTTCCTTATTTCCTATTTGAGTGGCTTCAACCCCACGGCATGCGTGCAGACAAGTATCCGCACAAGTAATAGAAGATTGGCAATTATATTCGTAATTGCTGCAACTGCAAGTTGTGGCTCAGCCAGCGCCCCCTATAATGGGCGCATGAACCTCAATCAGGCTACCTTTACCACCAGTGCCCCAAAGCTCTCACGCTGTCCCGGGGAGAGCATTGCCGAGGTCGCCTTTGCGGGCCGCTCCAATGCCGGAAAGTCGAGTGCACTCAACCGCCTAACCGGCATCAAAGGACTCGCCCGTACCAGCAAGACCCCCGGGCGTACCCAACTGATCAACTACTTTGCACTCGACGAGCGGCACTACCTGGTTGATCTTCCCGGATATGGTTTTGCCAAGGTACCCACTCGGGTTCGACAGGAGTGGGAGAAAAATCTGGGGGACTATCTGCAACGCAGAGAGGCCCTCAAGGGGCTGATCATCCTGATGGATATCCGTCATCCGATGACCGAAAACGACCGTCAGATGGTGGCCTGGAGCCACCACATCGAGCTACCGATTCACATTCTGCTAACCAAGGCGGACAAGCTGAAACGGGGGGCGGCGATGGCAGCCCTGCACAAGGTGGAGAAGATCGTGCGGGAGGAGTTCCCCGGAATCACCGTGCAGATTTTCTCTTCCACCAAGGGGATCGGTCTGGAGCAGGCTCGCCGGCAGGTAATTGGCTGGCTATATGCAACCTACTGAAGCATAAAAAGAAAAACCCCGTTCAGGCAAGGGAGGAGTTCCTGAACGGGGTGGCTGTATCAATTACAACAGTACAGTTACCCGTTAAGACACCTTGAACGGGGAAAAGTTCACTGATTTTTTCTAATGGGCATCATTCCAGTTGCTGCCACTGCCCACATCGACAATCAGCGGCACGTCCAGTAGCGCTGCCGTCTCCATCTCTCCTTTCACCAGTGCAATCAACGGCTCCAGATCCTCTTCCGCCACCTCAAACACCAACTCATCGTGCACCTGCATGATCATCATGGCATCAAGACCACTGGCCACCAGCTCCCGATCCACCGCAATCATCGCCCGTTTGATGATATCGGCAGCGGTACCCTGCATCGGGGCATTGATGGCGGTGCGTTCGGCATATTGACGGCGCTGACCATTGCGTGAGTTGATCTCCGGCAGATAGAGTCGTCGACCAAACAGGGTCTCGACGTAGCCCTGCTGGCGTGCCAGCGCCTGGGTCTGCTCCATGTACTGCTTCACCCCGGGATAGCGCTCAAAATAGAGATCCACATAACTCTGCGCCACGTTGCGGGTGGTGTTGAGCTGTTTCGCCAGCCCAAAGGCGGACATGCCGTAAATCAGCCCGAAATTGATCGCCTTGGCGCTGCGGCGCTGCTCGGTGGTCACCTCGGCGGGCTCCAGCGCAAACACCTCCGCTGCAGTGGCGCGATGAACATCTTCCCCGCTGTGAAACGCCGCCAGCAGCCCACTATCCCCCGAAAGGTGGGCCATGATACGCAGCTCGATCTGTGAGTAGTCTGCCGCCATCAGCAACTTGCCCGGATCGGCGATAAAGGCCTGACGGATACGTCGTCCCTCCTCACTGCGGATCGGGATATTCTGCAGATTGGGGTCGGAGGAGGAGAGCCGCCCGGTAACTGCCACCGCCTGATGGTAGGAGGTGTGGATGCGCCCACTGCGTGGATTGATCTCCAGCGGCAGCTTGTCGGTATAGGTGGACTTGAGCTTGCTCATGCTGCGGTGCTGGAGAATCAATTCCGGCAGACGATAGTCCTGTGCCAGCTCCTGCAGCACCGGCTCCGCAGTTGATGGCTGCCCCTTGGGGGTCTTCTTCAGCACCGGCAATTCGAGTTTGCCGTAGAGCATCTCCTGAATCTGTTTGGGTGAGGAGAGATTGAACGGATCACCCGCCTCGGCAAAGGCCTCCTTTTCGATCGCCTCCATCTTGACCGCCAGCTCCTGACTCTGCTGCTGCAGCATCGCCACATCGACCTTTACCCCATTGCGCTCGATTCGTCCCAACACCTCCAGCAGTGGCATCTCCACATCACGAAACAGCTGTTCACGCTCCGACTCCTCCAGCAGACGGGGCCACAGGGTTTGGTGCAGCCTCAGCGTCACCTCGGCATCTTCGGCGGCATAGGGGGCCGCCTGTGCGATCGGTACCTGATCAAAGCGCAGCTGTTTCTTGCCCTTGCCTGCCACCTCCTCGTAGCGGATGTTCTTGTGGCCGAGATACTTCAGGGCCAGCGAGTCCATATCGTGGTGGGTGGCACTGCTGTCGATCACATAGGATTCCAGCATGGTGTCATAGGCAATGCCCTGCAGGGTGATGCCGTGGTTGGCAAAGATGGTGGCGTCATACTTGATGTTCTGCCCCACCTTCTTCGGGGTGGAATCCTCCAGCAGTGGGCGCAGATGCTCCAGTGCCGCCTCCCGGTTGAGCTGTGGTGCTGCCTCCAGGTCAGTATGGGCCAGCGGCAGATAGGCCGCCTTGCCGGCATGAACCGCAAACGAGACCCCCACCAGCTCCGCCTCCATCGCCCGCAGGCTGGTGGTCTCGGTATCAATCGCATATTGATCCGCTGCAGCCATCGCATCGATCCACTCATCAAGTTGATCCTGGGTAAAAATGGTCTCTACCTCGAGTGCCTGCAACGCATCGGCGGCACTCTCCTCCGACTCGGAGGCCTCCCCCAACAGCTCGGAGAGCCAACGCTTGAACTCCATCTGCTGGTAGAGCTGCTGCAATCTTTGCCAGTCTGGCTCGGTGGGCTGCAACCCGCCAACCTTCTGCTCCAACTCGACATCACAGCGGATGGTGACCAGCTCCTGTGACAGCGGCAGCTGTTCCAGGGTGTTGCGCAAATGCTCCCCCACCTTGCCCCCCACCTCATCGGCACGGGCGATAACCTGCTCCAGAGAGCCGAATTTCTGCAGCCACTTCACCGCGGTCTTCGGCCCCACCTTGGGGACACCGGGGACATTGTCCGAGGTATCTCCCACCAGCGCCAGATAGTCGATGATCTGCTCCGGCTTGACCCCAAACTTCTCCACCACCCCCTCCGGTCCCATCACCGTGTTGTTCATGGTGTTGATCAACGTCACCTGCTGGTTGACCAGCTGTGCCATATCCTTGTCGCCGGTAGAGATCAATACCGGAATCCCCGCCGCAGTCGCCTGTGTCGCCAAGGTACCGATCACATCATCCGCCTCCACCCCCTCGTGGACGATCATCGGAATCCCCATCGCCTCGATGATCTCATGCAGGGGGGCAATCTGGCTGCGCAGATCCTCCGGCATCGGCGGGCGGTTGGCCTTGTACTGCGGATAGAGGTCGTTGCGGAAGGTCTTGCCCTTGGCATCAAAGACCATCGCCACCTGCTCAGGGGCATACTCCTCCAGCAGGCTTTTCAACATATTAACCACCCCGTAGGTCGCTCCGGTGGGTTGCCCACGGGAGTTGGTCAGAGGTGGCATCGCATGGAAGGCACGGAACAGATAAGAGGAGCCATCCACCAGGATCAATTGCGGTTTCAGTGTCATTGTTATTCTGATTGGGGAAGTTTGCGCTGAATTATCGTATTATCTTATCAGTAAGTGAGAGATATTTCGGAACCGAGACCATGAAACGCACACTACTACCTTTACTGATGTTTACCACCGCCACCCTGGCAGAGCCCCTCGTAGAGGCCCCCATGCCCCCCGCGATGGTTGCCATTCCGGCCCCCGACCTGCCCGAGAAGCGCTCACTCAGTGAGGAACTCAACCAGGGCAGCACCCCATCCAGTGCCACAACCCGCAAAGGGGGCTACTCACTCGGCACCCAGGGGGGCCGTGCCTATCTGGAACCACGACAGGATGACCTCCATCCCGACATGTTGACGCCACAGTGGGAACTGTTTAACTGGAAATCCAGACCCGCCCAATAGATGTCTGTCTACACCACAATCACCGAGGCGGAGCTGACCACCTTCCTCGGCCACTATGCTGTTGGTGAGCTGGAGTCCTTCAAGGGCATCCTTGCCGGGATCGAGAACACCAACTACTTCGTCACCACCAGCGAGGGGGAGTTTGTACTCACTATCTTCGAACAGCTGGTGTGGGAGGAGCTCCCCTACTTTCTCGACATCATGGCCTTTCTGGCGGAGCATGAGGTGCCCAGTGCCCACCCCATTGCCGACCGCGAGGGTGACTACCTGCGTCAACTCAAGGAGAAGCCCGCCGCACTGGTGGAGCGCCTCAGTGGCAGCAGCGTGGAGACCCCGAGCACAACCCAGTGCGCCGAGATCGGACAGGCACTGGGGCGAATGCACTCAATGGCCCACAATTTTGATGGCAAACGGGACAATCCCCGCGGGATCGGCTGGTGCCGGGACTCCATCACTCAACTCTCAAACCATTTACAGGATGAAGAGCGTAGCTTGCTGCAGCAGGAGCAGGCCTTCCAGGCGACCTCTGCACGAACCACCCTCCCCCAGGGGGTAATCCATGCCGACCTGTTTCGGGATAATGCACTCTTCGTGGAAGATCACCTCACCGGCATCATCGACTTCTATTACGCCTGCAATGATGCACTGCTCTACGATGTGGCGGTCACCGTGAATGACTGGTGCAGTGATGAGAAAGGGGCCATCGACCTGCCCCGTTACCAGGCGCTGCTGCAGCACTACCGCTCGCAACGCCGCTTTGATCCGGCTGAAACGGAGGCCTGGCCCGCGATGCTGCGGGCTGCCGCCCTCCGTTTCTGGCTTTCACGCCTGCTTGACCTCCACTTCCCGCGCCCCGGAGAGATCACCCAGACCAAAGACCCGAATGTATTCAGAGATATCCTGCTCTGGCATCGGGCCCACCCTCTCTCACTCTGATGCGCATCTATATGCAGACCCCACCCCAGGAGGGGCACCCCCTGCGCTTTTTCCAGATTCAGATTCAGGAGGATCTGATCGATGGTTGGACCCTGGTCCGGGAGTCCGGTACCCAGGGAAGCCGCAGCAGCACCCTGAAGAAGATCCACTACGAGTGCCGCGAAGATGCCGAGGAGGCCCTGTTTGCACTGCGTGACCAACAGCTCCGCAAAGGGTTCAAAACCACCTTTGCCACCGGTATGGCACAGGGCTACCCCGGTGAGTTCTCTCCCTGATTGAGCCACATCAATTGACACTCAAGTATTCGCAAGAATACAATAGGGCCTCTTCGAAAGTTCGGGTCGGGATCTGAGATATGAAAAAAACAGTTGTAAATCGTGTAATTGCATCCATTCTATTGCTCTCTGCCAGCGCCATGGCTGGTGCCAATGAGCAGGCCAGCGGCGAATTCGTGGTGGCACAGAGTAGCCGGGTAGGGGCCACCGTCTCCCTTGGGGGCAGCGTGATTCCCCACCTTGAGGTCAATCTGGTTGCCAAGATGCCGGGGGATATTCTCTTCCTCGCCGGTGAAGAGGGCGATCAGTTCAAGAAGGGTGACCGGCTTGCCAGCCAGGACATTGATGCGATGATGGCCAAGCGCGCGCAGGCGGAGGCACAACTCGCCAGTGCCGATGCCGGTATCCGCAACGCACAGATGCAACTGCGTAACGAAATTGAAAACCCCAACGCGCAGCCCAACGCAATGATGGGAGGGGTACCCAGCATGATGACCATGTTCTCCAATCCGATGCGTAATATGAGTGGCCGAGGAGACTCCAGCACCCAACGCCAGACCAACCTCTACGGTATGAATGTGCAGGTGGAGACCGCCACCAACGCCTACAACCAGGCGGTAGCGGCCATTCGTGAACTCGACGAGAACATTGAACAGGCTACTATCATCGCACCCTTTGATGGGGTGATCCTGCGCAAGATGGTTGAGGTGGGGCAGCCTGCACAACCCGGTGTTCCCCTCTTTCTGTTTGGTGATACCAGCCAGTTGCAGATCCGTGCCGAGGTGCCGGCACGCCTGGTACGTGGCCTCCACAAGGGGATGCAGCTCAGTGCTCGCCTCGACCACAATGACCAGATCACCCCGATTACCGTAGAGCGCATTTTTCCAATGGCCGACATGATGGGGCACACCGTAACCGTGAAATTTGACCTCCCGGCAGACACCCCGGCTGCACCCGGCATGTATACCGAGGTGATCATTCCCGATGCCGGTGCCGACTACAATGAACTGGTAACCATCCCCCGCACAGCCATCGTCTGGCGCGGCAGTCTGCCCGCCCTGTTTGTACAGCGGGAGGATGGCACTCTGGAGATGCGTCTGGTTCGTGTCGGTGATACCGCTGACAACGGCTGGGCAAGCGTCCTTTCCGGGCTGCAATCCGGAGAGCGGGTACTGGCGCATCCGACCTCAACCACCACCTCTACCCGATAACCCCATCCCCTGCCGCCTCTCCATGAAAGGCGGCAGTTTGGTTCCCATGCTCCAACCCTCCAAGAACAAGAACCGTTTATGACTGACGAGAACAAGACCGGCGACGCAGAGGAGCGTCCAACAGACTCCAACCACTCCGCAGATTCCCCCCATTTTCAGGATATTCCGGAACAGGTACTGCAACGAGCCAGCCACGAAGAGGTGGAGCTCGGGTTTGCAGGGCGACTGGCCGACTCCTTTATCCACTCCCCGCTCTCCCCACTGCTCTTTATTGCGATGATGGCCGTCGGTATCTGGGGGTTGATTGCCACCCCCCGTCAGGAAGATCCACAGATCTCGGTACCGATGATCGACATCTTCTTCCCCGCCCCCGGTCTCTCCTCCGGTGAGGTGGCCAACCAGGTGATCGACCCGTTTGAGCGGGTATTGAGCGAAATCCCCGGTCTGGAACACATCTACTCCGCCAGTGACCGCGAGTACGGCATCATTACCCTGCAATTCGAGGTGGGGGAACCGATGGGCCCCTCCATCGTTCAGGCCCACAGCAAGATCCAGTCCAACCTCGATCTGTTACCAAAGGGGATCAAGCCCCCCCAGGTGAAGCCGAAAGAGGTGGATGACGTCCCCTCGGTCACCCTCACCCTCTGGTCTGACGAAGTGGATGACGAATATCTGCGCACCCTGGGTGTCAGCGTACTGCAACACCTGAAGCAGTTGCCACAGACCGGTGTGGGCTTTGTCACCGGTGGACGCAGCCGCCAGGTTCGGGTCGAGATTCTGCCGGAGCGTCTGGCTGGTTTCGAGGTGAGCCCAGGACAGATCGTACACGCCATCCAGACCGCCAATACCGGCCATACGGTTGGCACCGTGGAGCTGAACGACCACTTCTTCTTTGTGGAATCAGGCGGCTTCCTCTCCGAGGTTTCCGAGATTGAGCAGTTGGTGGTTGGTCAACACCGTGGTGCCCCGGTCTATCTGCGTGATGTTGCCCATGTGGTGGAAGGGCCGCAGGAGACCAAACAGCTGGTCACCTTCTCTACCGGGCCCGCCTATACCGGCGAGGCATCGACCAAGAATGCGGCGGCCGTCACCATCGCCCTCGCCAAACAGCGTGGTGCCAATGGGGTCACCGTAGTAAACAACATCCTCGATGAGGTGGAGAACAACCTCAAGGGGTATCTGATCCCCGACAATGTCCATGTCGAGGTGACCCGCAACTACGGGGAAAGCGCCAACACCAAGGTCAACGACCTGCTCTTCAAGCTGTTTGTAGCAACCGGCGCGGTTACCTTTCTGGTCTGGCTCAGCCTCGGCATCAAGCCCTCCATCGTGGTACTGCTGACCATTCCGGTAGTACTGGTCGGTACCGTCTTCGTCTCCATGCTGATGGGCTACACCATCGACCGCGTGAGCCTGTTTGCCCTGATCTTCTCCATCGGCTTCCTGGTCGATAACGCCATTGTGATCGTCGAGAATATCTATCGCCGCTGGCTGATGGCAGGGTCGATGGATACCCGCACGGCCGTGGATGCAGTACGTGAGGTGGGCAATCCCACCGTACTCGCCACCTATACGGTGATTGCGGCACTGGTGCCGATGGGTTTTGTCTCCGGCATGATGGGCCCCTATATGGAGCCGATTCCGGCGCTCGGTTCGGTAGCGATGCTGCTGTCGCTGTTTGCCGCCCTGATCTTTGCCCCCTGGCTGGCGATGCGCATCGTTCCCAGCATGGAGAAACTGCATGCCATGGAGGCCCGTGACGAGAAGATCGATGCCAAGCTCGATGTCTTCTTCCGCAAGATCATCACCACCCTGGTGGAGCAGCCTCTCAAGGGGTGGAGTTTCCTGTTTGGCCTGATTCTCAGCTTCTTTGCCGCGATGTACCTCTTCTACAACACCGCGGTGCCTGTGAAGATGTTGCCATTCGATAACAAGGCCAACTTCAGTGTGGTAATCGATATGCCCGATGGCACTGCACTCCCCACCACCGCCAACTTCACCCGTCGCGTGGCCGAAGAGTTTGCCGACGTGGAGGAGATTGTCGCTACTCAGCACTATATTGGTGCGGCACAACCCTTCGATTTCAACGGCCTGGTACGCCACTACTACCTACGCCAGTTCGCCTGGCAGGCAGAAATTGCGGTGCAGCTGACCGACAAGACCACCCGCAAGCGTACCAGCCACCAGATTGCCAGTGAGGTCCGTGCCCGACTGCAACCCATCGCCGAGGCCGAAGGGGTTGCCATCACCGTGGTGGAGATGCCTCCCGGCCCACCGGTGCTGCAGACCGTAGTGGCAGAGATCCATGGTCCGGATGCCGAGACCCGACGTCAGGTGGCCGATGATCTGACCCAGATCTTCCGCGAATCCGGCATCATCTCCGATGTCGACAACCTGATGCGCAGCCCGATGGAGACCTGGCGCTTTGTGATCAATCGCGAAAAGGCCTCACGTCAGGGAATTTCAGTCGAGACCATCAACCAACACCTGGCCATGGTGATGGGCGAGTTCGAGGCCGCGACCATCTTCCAGTCACTGATTCTGGAGCCCACCTACATCGTGATGACCATTCCGGTCGAAAAGCGCTCCCACCTCCACCGCCTCGGTGATCTGCCGGTAATGACGATGGATCAACGCACCATCCCACTCTCGGAGCTGGGCGAGTTCGTCAAGGTACAGCGTGACCCGATCATCTTCCACAAAGATCTACGCTCGGTTGAGTTTGTGGTTGGTGACGCCGTGGGCCGCCTGGGTGCACCGATCTACGCCATGCTGGATGTTGAGCGCATTCTGGAGGAGAAGGGCTATGTCACCCCGGATGGGGTCACCCTGCGTAGCGGTGAGTACACCGGCGCACCGGAGAACGACAAACAGAGCAGCTTCGAGTGGGGCGGAGAGTGGACCGTCACCTACGAGACCTTCCGTGACATGGGGATCGCCTTCGGGGTTGCCCTGGTCGGTATCTACATGCTGGTGGTGTGGGCCTTCGGTAATTTCGTGATCCCCGCGATTATCATGTCCCCGATCCCGCTGACCCTGCTCGGTATCGTACCGGGACACTGGCTGCTGGGTGCGGAATTTACCGCCACCTCGATGATCGGCTGGATCGCCCTGGCCGGTATCATTGTGCGTAATTCGATTCTGATGGTGGACTTCACCATGCACTCGTTCCGCACCGGAACTCCATTGCTGGAGGCGGTAATCCTCTCGGCCAAGTCGAGAACCCGTCCGATCCTGATTACCGCACTGGCGCTGGTACTCGGCTCTGCGGTGATACTGCTGGATCCGATCTTTCAGGGGATGGCGGTTTCACTCCTGTTTGGTGTCTTCCTCTCCACCCTGCTGACGCTGGTGGTAATCCCGCTTGGCTGTATCAGCGCCGGAGAGAAGGTATTCATGGAGGCACAGGATCTGGAAAAGAATATCGATAGCTGAACAAATCCCCCCTCCACGAGCCTGGAGGGGGGAATCTGAACCCCATCGGGTTCGAGTTGTCGTACACTATCCCCCATGAACGAATCGAAAGCGCTTCAACCCCTGATCCTGGTGGTGGATGACAACCCCATCAACCTGCGTGTGGTCGGTGGGGAGCTGAAAAACAGCGGCAAGTACCGCATCACCTTTGCCAACAGCGGTGCTGCAGCCCTGCAGCAGATCGAGAAACAGAAGCCCGACCTGATTCTACTCGACATCATGATGCCGGAGATGAGTGGCCATGAAGTCTGTACCCGGCTCAAGGAGAACCATGAGACCCAACACATCCCGGTGATCTTTCTCACCGCGATGGGCGATACCGATGATATCGTCAAGGGGTTCGAGCTTGGTGGCTCCGACTACATCACCAAGCCCTTCACCCCGACCGTGCTGCTGGCCCGGGTGGATACCCACCTGCAACTCTACCTCTCGCGCAAGCGGGAACAGGAGCTGCTCTCCAAGGAGCGCATCTACGCCTACCAGAACGGGATGACGCAGATGCGCACCGAGATTCTCCATAATCTGGGCAATGCGATGAGTGGTTTCAGCTCTCGCATCATGGAGAAGCAGAAGATGTCACACAGCATTACCGAGATCGGGCATGCGCTGGCTACTACAGTACAGATTCTGGACAACAGCCAGGAGCGGCAGCGGGTCGAGCAGGTGCTCACCAAGGCTTCGGAGATGCTGACCCAAACCCTGCCGCAGATCATCGACAAGGATGAGCAGAGCCTGAGCGGGATGCACGACTATGTTCGCACCATTCTCTTCACCCTGAAAAACCTGACCCAGGAGGGGTTCCACTCCACCACCGTGGAGCTGGGCTCTCTATTCGACGATGTCACCACGCTGCTGCAGAGTGAACTGGATCGGCTGCAGATCCAGTTCCACATCGAGGGGACTCCACCCTACCCTTCCCTGTTTCTCCCCCGAGGTCCGTTCAGCCATGCCATTTTTGACATCATCAAGAATAGCTGCGAGGCGATTGAGGAGGAGATGAAACAGGGTAAGCTCGCTGCGGGAGAGGGGCAGATCACCGCAACCATACAGCGCGTCGAGCAACCCCTTCGCTCACAGGGGGAGGCCCACTACACCATTGAGATGGGTGACAATGGTGTCGGAATTCTGCAGGAGAACCTATCCGAGCTGGCCAAGAAGCAGTTTTCCACCAAACATCAGGGAGTGGGCCTGGGGCTGCACAGTGCCAGTAATTTCATCAACTCCATCCATGGCACCATCGCGTTCAACAGTCCGGGGCTGCACCAGGGAGCAAGCGTCCGTATCGCTCTGCCAATCGAGCCTGAAGCTCCCACTAACCACCCAGAGTAACCAGCTGCTCCAGCTTCTCTGCGGCCTGTTCAAACTGCATCCCGAACACCGCCTCGGTCACTGCCTCGAACTGTGCTCTGACCTCATCCCCCTGCGTTGCCAGCAACTGCTCCAGCAGATCCTCTGCGGCAAAGTCATGGTTGTGGAGGGCCTCCATCAATTGGTGATAGAGCGCCTGCTCCGCCGCATCCTCAAGACACAAAGCGCCTTCAGCTGCCGCTGTTTGTGGAGCGGCTGCGACAACCCCCAGCTCCTCGGCCACTTTTCGAGTCTGCTGCTGTAGGCGCCCACAGGCTGCCTCCACCTGATCAAACAGCGTCTCCTCAACCTCATCCTCCCCCTTGAGCTGTTCGGAGAGGTCTTCAGACAGGGCAAAGAGCTCCTCTGCAGCCAGATTACCGCTGGCCCCCTTGAGGTTGTGAATCAGTGACTGCGCCTGATCACGCTCCCCCTGCTGATAACACTGCTTTGCCTCCTGCACGTCGGTAACCGACTGTTGATTGAGGCGATCGAGTAGCTGAAACAGCCCTTTCCGGTCTTGCTGCATGCGCGCCAGCGCCTTCTCCAGATTCAGAATCGCCAATGGCTGCTCTGCATCAGTCTGCTTCTGACCGTCTTCTGCTCCACCACTGGCGGGTACTACCGGCCTGGCATCTTCCTGCGACAAACCACACCAACGGGCCACCGTGGTGAAAAGCTTCTCGGTATCGATCGGCTTGGCGAGATGATCATCCATCCCGGCCTGCAGACAGACCTCACGATCCTCATTGCGTGCATTGGCGGTCATTGCGATCACCGGTACACTGCTCCACTCTGCATTCTCTCGAATCTTCTGCGTTGCCTGCACCCCGTCCATCACCGGCATCTGCATATCCATCAACACGGCATCGATATTGGTGCCATAACGCTCCATCCACTCCAGCGCCTCGCCACCATGGTTGGCCAGCATCACCATCGCACCAGCCCCCTCCAGCATCTTGCAGGCTACCTCCTGGTTGATCTCATTATCCTCCACCAGCAGCAGTTTGAGCCCGTCCAGCCGTATTTCGGAACCAAGCACATCCCGGTGGCCGCTACCCTCGGATGGCTGAATAAAGCGGATCAGGGTATCGAACAGGTTCGATGGGGTGATCGGTTTGGTCAACAGGGCATCAACAAAGTTGGCCTCTGCCTTGTGCTCGGTCAACAACTGCTGGCCATAGGCGGTCTCCATGATAATCACCGGTGGGTGCTGATTGCCCTGCTTGATCTGCATCGATGCCGCCAACCCATCGATACCCGGCAGGCGCCAATCCATCAGGATGAAGTCAAACGGCTCGCCCACCTCGTCCATCTTCAGCGCCAGACTCACTGCACGCTCACCATCATAGGCCAGCATGGTCTGGCAACCAAAGCTGGAGAGAATGTGGTCAAGCACCCGTACCGCCTCCTGACTATCATCCACAATCAGTATCCGCAGCTTCTCGAACGAGGCGCTGTCATAGGCACGATAGTCGATCTCCCGGTCGCTCAATGCAAACGGCAACTCGACAATAAACTCGGTGCCCTCTCCCAACTGACTCTCCACCCGCAGGGTACCGCTCATCAGCTGAATGAGCTGCTGCACGATGGTCAACCCCAGCCCGGTTCCCCCATAGCGGCGGGTGATCGAGTTGTCCGCCTGCTCAAAGGGTTGGAAAACCTTGTCCACCGCCTCCTCACTCATCCCCACACCGGTATCCTTCACCCGAAAGATCAACTGTGGCGCCTGCTCCGTCCCCGGCACCAGCCGCACACTGAGGGTAATCAGCCCGCGATCGGTAAACTTGATCGCATTGCTCATCAGGTTGGAGAGGATCTGGTTGAGACGCAGGCTATCCCCCACCAGATTCACCGGCACATTGTCACTGCGTTCGACCAGTAGTTCGATATCCTTGTCCTTGGCCATTACCGAGCTGACATTGACCAGATTATCGATCACCGCCTCCAGCTGAAATGGTACCTGCTCTATCCCCAGCTTCCCTGCCTGAATCTTGGAGTAGTCGAGAATGTCATTGATGATCCCGAGCAGCGAGTTGGCTGCGGCATCGATCTTCTTGAGCTGAATCCGGTGTCTGGAGGCGAGCTCATCCTCCTGCAACAGCAGATAGACCAGACCGGTAATCGCATTCATCGGGGTACGAATCTCGTGGCTCATATTGGCCAGAAACTCATCCTTCGCCTTGCTCGCCTGTATCAACTCATGGGTGCGGATCGCCACCTCCTTTTCCAGCGCCTGATTACGCTCGATCAAGATACGGTTGATCTGCTCATTGAACAGTGAGGCAACCAGACCAAGACCAATAATCAGTAGTGCGATCAAGGTGATCTCTACACCGATATCGAGATTGTGCAGTTCAACATTGAACAGTCCGGTGGAGACACCGCAAACACCGCCGCTGTAGAACTCGGCTGCCGCCATCCCGGTGTAGTGCATTCCGGCTACAGCAACCCCCATCACCATCGCCACCAGCAGGCGGGGGATAAAGGCACGTCTCACCTTGATCATCGGCACATAGTAGAGCAGCAGCAGTGCCACCAGAGAGACGCTCACCGCAATCACCACCGACAAGATCCACAGACCCGGGGTGTAACGCAGCATCGCTGGTGCCAACAGGGCCGCCATTCCGGTGTAGTGCATGGTGGCAACACCAGCTCCCATCAACAACGCCCCGGCAACTACCCGTCCCCAGCGCAGCTCCTTGAAGCGGATCTGGCGCAGCGCCAATGCCGAAACCGAGACAGCGGCCACGAAGGAGAACAGGGTCATCCCCAAGTCATAATGGATCTCTACAGGAATAGAGAAGGCGAGCATGGCCACAAAGTGCATCACGAAGATGCCTCCCCCCAGGGTCACCGAGGCCCCCATCCACCAGTAGCGGGCAGAGTCGCGCTGCTGCTGGTAACCATTGCGCATGTGGGTGATTAGGCTCAGGGTGGTGTAGGCGGCAAATACCGCAACCAGATAGGAGAGCAACACCAGCAGCGGATCATAACTGGCCTGCAGCAGTTCACCACCAACCCGCTCCAGCAGAAAATATCCCTGCATCAACTCATGGAAAGCCGTCATGATCCATTTACCCCAGCGTATGATTTATAAAATGAGTGCCATTATGCACAATAACCCTCTACGCTTCATGCCCAATGTTCTCCATGATACTGAGCATGATTGCCCCCAAAAGGGCCCTGACATATACTATGCGGCCCTTTTTTGAACGGATGAACAGCTCCCTTCACGGAATAGTCAACGAATCATGAACCGATCTGCCCAAGCAACCGAGAACTCGCAACACGACTTTGGCCCACTGTACCGCCCGGAATTCGAGCGTGACAACTGCGGCTTCGGGCTCATTGCCCATATGGATGGTACACCCAGCAACCGGCTGGTGCAGACCGCTATCGAGTCCCTCAATCGCATGACCCATCGTGGCGCGATTGCTGCCGATGGCAAATCGGGGGATGGTTGTGGTCTGCTGATGAAACAGCCCAGGGGCTTCATGCAGGCGATTGCTGCCGAGCAAGGCTATACCCTGGCCGAAAACCATGCCGCCGGTATGGTCTTCCTCAACCAGGAGGGTGCTCAAGCCGACAAGGCAAGGGCTGCGCTGGAGCAGAACCTCAAGGCCCAGGGGCTGGAGGTACTGGGCTGGCGTGTGGTACCAACCGATGCGGACAGCGCCTGCGGCGAACATGCATTGAAGATCCTGCCCCAAATTGAACAGATTTTTGTCAACGCCCCTGCAGAAATGGATGAGGTGCATCTCGAGCGTGCCCTGTTTATCGCCCGCCGCCAGACCGAGAAGCAGATTGAGCCGGAGGATGAGACCTTCTATATCCCCAGCCTCTCTGCTCGTGTCATCTCCTACAAGGGGTTGGTGATGCCGGAGTATCTGCCGGTCTTCTACCAGGATCTGAAAGACGAACGCTTCGAGTCGGCACTGTGTGTATATCATCAGCGCTTTGCCACCAACACCCTGCCACAGTGGCGTCTGGCCCAACCCTTCCGCCAGCTGGCCCACAACGGTGAAATCAACACTGTACAGGGCAATCGCAACTGGTCGGTCGCCCGGGCGATGAAGTTCGAGACGCCGCTGATACCCGATATGGATGCGGTACGCCCGCTGGTATCGATGACTGGCTCTGACTCCAACAGCCTCGACAACATGCTGGAAGCGCTGCTGATGGGCGGCATGGATATCTTCCGAGCAATGCGCCTGCTGATTCCACCAGCGTGGCAAAACATCGAGCAGATGGACCCCAATCTGCGTGCCTTCCACGAGTACAACTCGATGCACATGGAGCCGTGGGACGGCCCTGCCGGTATTGTACTGACCGATGGTCGCTACGCCGCCTGTACACTCGACAGAAACGGCCTGCGCCCGGCACGCTGGGTGATTACCAAGGATCGCCACATCACCCTCGCCTCCGAGATTGGCGTCTACGAATATGATCCCGCCGATGTTGTGCGCAAGGGTCGTCTCAGCCCCGGACAGATGATCGCGGTCGATACCCAGACCGGTGAGCTACTACTACCCGAGCAGATTGATCAGCGCCTGATGAATCGTCAACCCTACAAGCAGTGGCTTGGTGAACATACCGAGCGGCTCTCCACCCGGATTGCTGGTAGCAGCAGCGACCAGATTGAAGGGGTGGATCAGAACCGTTATCTGGCGGCACAGAAGTTGTTTCAGGTCACCTTCGAGGAGCGTCAGGAGGTGGTCAAAGTACTGGCCAGCGCCGGTCAGGAGGCAGTCGGTGCGATGGGAGACGACACCCCGATCTCGGTGCTGTCACAGCGCAACCGCTCCCCCTACGACTATTTCCGCCAGCAGTTCGCCCAGGTAACCAATCCACCGATCGACCCGCTGCGTGAGCAGATCGTGATGTCGCTGGAGACCTGCTTTGGTCGGGAACTGAACATCTTCGAAGAGGCCGAGAGCCATGCCCGCCGTCTGGTGGTCGACTCTCCGGTACTCTCCAAGACCAAATTTTCCCAGCTGCTCAACCACAGCGATGCCGCCTATGCTCATGGCAAGATTGACCTCGGCTATGTTGGTGGCAACCTCGAGCAGGCGATTGAGAATGTCTGTGATCAGGCGGAAGAGGCGGTTCGTGCCGGCAAGGTGATCATCGTGCTCTCTGATCGCGAGCTCAGCGCTGAAAAGCATGTGATTCATGCCCTGCTGGCTACCGGTGCGGTGCACCACAGACTGGTTCAGACCGGACTGCGGTGTGATGCCAATATCGTGGTAGAGACCGGTACCGCTCGTGATCCGCACCACTTTGCGGTACTGATCGGCTATGGTGCCTCGGCGGTCTACCCCTGGCTCTCCTACGAGCTGATCAACGAGATGGTGGAAAACGGGGATATAGACGGCATCGAACTGGCCAAAGCCAATGCCAACTACCGCAAGGGGATCAACAAGGGGCTGCTGAAGATCCTCTCCAAGATGGGGATCTCCACCATCGCCAGTTACCGTGGCGCCCAGCTGTTCGAGGCGGTTGGACTCTCACGCTCGGTGGTAGACCTCTGTTTCCGGGGCACCACCTGCCGTATCGAGGGAGCCCGCTTCGAGGATCTGGAAAGTGAGCAGCGCAAGCTGGCCAAACAGGCCTGGAACCGCCGCAAGCCGGTGGAGCAGGGCGGCATGCTCAAGTTCATGCATGGTGGCGAGTATCACGCCTACAACCCCGATGTGGTGAAGAGTCTGCAACAGGCAGTACGCACCGGTAATAAAGACGATTACATGGTCTATGCCAACCATGTCAACAACCGCCCCACCGCCACCCTGCGTGACCTGCTCAGATTAACTGAGAGCGAAAGCCCAGTACCACTGAATGAGGTAGAGCCCTGGGAGCAGATCGCTCGACGCTTTGATACCGCCGCGATGTCTCTGGGCGCCCTCTCTCCCGAGGCGCACGAGGCACTGGCGATCGCGATGAATACCATCGGCGGGCGCTCCAACTCCGGTGAGGGGGGCGAGGATCCGGTTCGCTACGGCACCAACAAAGTCTCCAAGATCAAGCAGATCGCCTCCGGGCGCTTTGGTGTCACCCCACACTACCTGAGCAGTGCCGAGGTACTGCAGATCAAGGTAGCACAGGGGGCCAAGCCGGGTGAGGGGGGGCAGCTGCCGGGACAGAAGGTGAACGCGCTGATTGCACGGCTGCGCAACTGCAACCCCGGCACCACACTGATCTCCCCACCACCACATCACGATATCTATTCGATTGAGGATCTGGCGCAGCTGATCTACGACCTCAAGCAAGTCAACCCCGATGCACTCGTTTCTGTAAAACTCGTATCCGAGGCCGGTGTCGGTACCATCGCTGCTGGTGTGGCCAAGGCCTATGCCGATCTGATCACCATTGCCGGGCATGACGGTGGCACCGGTGCCAGCCCGCTCACCTCGGTCAAGTACGCCGGCTCCCCATGGGAGCTGGGGCTCTCCGAGACCCATCAGATCCTGCGTGCCAACGATCTGCGTGACAAGGTGCGCCTGCAGACCGATGGCGGCCTGAAGACCGGCCTCGACGTGGTCAAGGCGGCCATTCTGGGTGCCGAGAGCTTCGGCTTTGGTACCGCCCCGATGGTGGCACTGGGCTGTAAATACCTGCGGATCTGCCATCTCAACAACTGTGCGGTCGGTGTCGCCACCCAGGATGAGCGCCTGCGCTCCGAGTTCTTTACCGGCATGCCGGAGATGGTGATCAACCTGTTCCGCTTCATCTCGGAAGAGGTGCGCGAGCTGATGGCCGCCCTTGGGGTACGCACACTCAATGAGCTGGTTGGCCGTACCGACCTGCTGGAGATTCTCGAGGGCAACAGCGACAAGCAGCAGCACCTCGACCTCTCCCCGCTGCTCAACCTCTCGGCCAACAAGCTATTGGAGAGCAAGCCACAATACTGCACCGAGCCCAAGAACCAGCCCTTCGACAAGGGGGAGCTGGCCGAACGGATGGTGGCAGATGCCCTGTCGGCCATAGAGTCCAAAGCGGGAGGCAGCTTCAGCTACAGCGTACGCAATACCGACCGCTCCATTGGTGCCCGCCTCTCCGGCGAGATCGCCAAACGCCATGGCAACCATGGCATGGACGATGCCCCAATTCAGCTCAACCTGACCGGTACCAGCGGGCAGAGCTTCGGAGTCTGGAATGCCGGTGGCCTCCACCTCACCCTGGAGGGGGATGCCAACGACTATGTCGGCAAGGGGATGGCCGGTGGCCAGCTCACCCTGTTCCCACCCGAAGGCAGCGAATTCCGCAGCAATGAGACCCCGATCATGGGTAATACCTGTCTCTATGGCGCCACGGGCGGCACCCTGTTCGCCTCCGGTACCGCCGGTGAGCGTTTCGGGGTGCGCAACTCAGGGGCCCGTGCCGTGGTCGAGGGGCTGGGAGATCACGGTTGTGAATACATGACCGGAGGTCAGGTCACCGTTCTGGGCCCGACCGGGGTCAACTTTGGTGCCGCAATGACCGGTGGCTTCGCCTACATTCTGGATATGGACAACGGTTTTGTGGATCGCTACAACCATGAGATGATCGATATCCACCGCATCACTCCAGAAAAGATGGATGGTCACCGCCAATATCTACGCGACACCATTCAGGAGTTTGTTGCTGCCACCGGCAGTAAGTGGGGGCAGAAGATTCTCACCGACTGGGATGACTTTGTGCCAATGTTCTGGCTGGTCAAACCGAAGGCACTGGAACTCGATTCACTGCTTGGCATGCAGAAGGAGGCGGCATAATCATGGGTAACCTCTATCAATTCATCGAAGTCTCCCGCACCGATCCGGAGAAGACCCCGGCCGCTCAACGCAGCACCGAGTACAAGGAGATCTATGCGGGCTTCAACGAGCAGCAGGCAGCCACCCAGGCGGATCGCTGTCTCTCCTGTGGCAACCCCTACTGCTCCTGGAAGTGCCCGGTACACAACCACATTCCACACTGGCTCAAACTGATTGCCGAAGGCGAAATTACCAAGGCGGCGGAGCTCTCCCACCGCACCAACTCGCTACCGGAGATGTGTGGTCGCGTCTGCCCGCAGGATCGCCTCTGTGAAGGTGCCTGCACCCTCGGTGACGGCTTTGGTGCGGTCACCATCGGTGCCATCGAGAAGTACATCTCCGATACCGCCTTTGCCCAGGGGTGGAGACCGGATCTCTCCACTGCAGAGCCGACCGGCAAGCGGGTGGCCATCATTGGTGCCGGCCCCGCCGGACTGGGGTGCGCAGACGTACTGACCCGCAATGGAGTACAGTGTGTAGTCTATGATCGCCATCCCGAGATTGGCGGCCTGCTCACCTTCGGTATTCCGGAGTTCAAGCTGGAGAAGGATGTGGTCCGTAACCGCCGCGCCATTATGGAGGAGATGGGGATCGAATTCCGTCTCAACACCGAGATCGGTACCGACATCTCCTTTGAGGAGATCGAGACCGAATATGATGCAATCTTCCTCGGCATGGGCACCTACCAGTACATGACTGCAGGTATTCCCGGCGAAAATCTCCCCGGTGTACACGCCGCACTCGACTTCCTCATCTCCAACATCAACCGCTGCAACGGCTACGAGAAGGATGCGTCCGACTTTGTCGACATGAGCGGCAAAAAGGTGGTGGTGCTTGGCGGTGGAGACACCGCAATGGACTGCAACCGTACCTCGATCCGCCAAGGTGCAGCCAGTGTCACCTGCTCCTACCGTCGTGACGAGGCCAACATGCCCGGCTCGAAGAAGGAGGTGGCCAACGCCAGGGAAGAGGGGGTTGAGTTCCGCTTCAACACCCAGCCGATCGAGATCGTTGGTGACGGCAAGGTGGAAGGGCTCAAGGTGATCTCCACACAGCTTGGTGAGCCCGACGAGAATGGTCGTCGCCGCCCGGAACCGGTTGAGGGCAGCGAGGAGATCATCCCAGCCGATGCCGTCATAGTTGCATTTGGTTTCCAGCCCAACCCCCCCGAGTGGATTGCTGGCAACCAGATCAACACCGACGAACGTGGGCGTGTGCTGGCCGCTGAGGAGCAGGCCTGCATGAAGCAGACCAGCAACCCCAGGGTATTTGCCGGTGGTGACATGGTGCGCGGCTCCAATCTGGTAGTCTCGGCAATCTGGGACGGGCGCAAGGCGGCAGAGGGGATTCTGGACTATCTCGAGGTATAGTTACTTCCACACCCCTCGAACCCGTTCCTGCTAGAATCTTCCCATGGATATCGCCTCACTGATTGGTGTCATCTCCGGGCTGGGAATGGTGTTCGGGGCGATTGTCTACGAAGGCAATCTCGACCAGTTCGTCAGTGGACCGGGTCTGATGATTGTATTTGGCGGTACCATCTCCGCAACCCTGCTCAACTTCCAGCTCAAGGATGTGATTATCGGCATGCGCGCTGTTCACCGGGTATTCACCTCCAGTCGGGAAAATCCCAATGATGTGCTGTCGCAGATGCTGATTCTGAGCCGTACCGCCCAGGTCAAGGGACCAACCGCACTGGAGAAGCTGATCCAGAAAGAGGACTCCTGGTTTCAGCGCAAGGCGATTGAGCTCACTGCTGACAACTCGGATGAGTCGGTGATCCGCTCTGCACTACGTTCCGAAATCAGTTCGGTAAAGCTGCGCAACATGATCACCGAGGATATCTTTCGCAAGATGGCCACCTATGCCCCCCGCCTTCGGCATGATTGGAACCCTGATCGGTCTGATCCAGATGCTGGCCGCAATGGATGACCCCTCCCAGGTGGGGCCGGCGATGGCAACCGCCCTGACCACCACCTTTTATGGCTCACTGCTCTCCACGGTACTGTTCAACCCGATTGCCGGGAAGCTGCGCGCCAAGACCATTGAGTCGATCACCAACCTCGAGATCATCTACCTCACTGCGGTCAGCATCAAGCACGGAGAGCACCCGATCGCCCTCTACGAACAGGCAGTGGCACTGATCCCATTGGGCCAGCGCCGCCCCTTCGAGATGCCCGAGGTGGGTGCGTAGCACTGCTACAACATGGCGGACAAGAACACGAGCAGCTCGCTACTCACTCCCCAACAGGACGAGCACGACGACCTGCTCTCCATCCTGACCGCCGAGGAGGGGGATCAGGAGAGTGCAGCCGGCAGCTGGATTCTCACCTATTCAGACTTGATCACGGTACTGCTGGTACTGTTCGTGATGCTGCAGACCCTCTCTGACTTCAATCTGAAAAAGTTCAATGCCCTCTTCTACGGCCACTTTGCCACGCCGGAGAAGCTTGCACGGCGTGTCGAGGTTCCGATGATGGAGTCGGTGGCGCTGGATGATTATAAAAATTACAAGAGTGATACGGTCTACACCAGTTTCACCCGTTTTCGGGATGAACAGCGTGAGGTAGCCGAGTTGCACAAGAAGATCCTGCTAGGGATCAAGGAGAACCAACTCAAATACTATGTTACCGCCGAAATCGACCCGGATCGAACCCATGTCATGATCCGCATCCGCAGTGGTCTGCTGTTCAAATCGGGCTCTGCAGCGCTCTCCACGGGCGCCTACGATATCATCAACCGCATCATCAAGGTGATGCAGCCCCATACCGAATACAGTATCAATATCCGCGGACATACCGACAATATTCCAATCCAGACCCGGCAATTCCCCTCCAACTGGGAGCTCTCCTCAATCCGCGCCACCAATCTGTTGCGTTACATGCTGGAGCGTGGGGTCGATCCGATGCGACTGACCGCCACCGGATACGGGGACCTGCTTCCAGTCGCCAGCAATGACAACAAACTCGACCGGGCCAAGAACCGTCGAGTCGAGTTCCTGTTGAAGAAATAACGCTTGCCCCCTACCATAACAGGGTATGAAGTTTGTTGTACCACTGTTGCTCCTCCTCGCTCTACCCTTCTCCCACGTATCCGCCAATACGCTGGGCGAGGCGCTGGCAGCGGTCAAGTCCCTGCAGGATCTGGATCAGGCCAGCCATGTCGTTGCACGCTTCAGTGATACTCTGGAAGAGTGGGAGCAGGCCATTGTCTACACCTCACTGGGGTGGAAGCTCAACGCTGAGGAACGCTACAGGCAGGCCGAGAAGGCGTTCCGCAGAGGGCGCAAGCTCAGCGGAAAGCACTACGAGGTGATCGGCATCGCCATTGCCCAGTTCAACCAGAAAAAATACAAGCGCTCCCTGAAGACCATTCAGAGCATGCTGAAACGGGACGAGAAGCACCCGGTTCCCAAGTCCTACAAGGAGTCTGCCAACTATATTCTGGGTATCAACTATCAGGAGCTCAACAAGCTCCGTCTCGCCTGCATCCACTGGGATCGCGCCTATCGCCTCACGATTCGCAAGAGTGATCTCGACTCCCACGGCATGAAGTCATACAAACTGATTCAGCAGCACTGCAAATCGTAGTGGCGCAACTGGGCTCAGCGCGAACTCTCGCGGATCGCCTTGAGATGATCTTTCATCTGTTTGCTGTTATCTTCATCGTAGATTGCATCCAGCAAGTTCTGCTTTGGATCCACCTTTTTGCCGGTAAGCTTACCCTGCCCCGGTTTTCCCTCGCCTTGGGATCTTCCTTCAGAGGTAACCTCCACAGTGGTCTCCAGTTGTGCCGGGGATTCCTCAGCGGATTGTGAAGTTTTTGGCTCCGGAGCAACTGCCACCTTGAGAAGATAGAGTCCCAAAAACAGCAGCAGGGAAACCCCCAGCGCAATGAGCAGCCCCTTCATCTCTCGAACGATTCTCATCGAAGTTCTCCACCGTACCTGCTTGTTATCTCAAAATACTGTAGCACAAAAACCGGAAAAACCCAGAGTAACTACTCACCTCGTTTCACCGGGCAAGCATCAATGACTTCAAAAGTATTGGCACTCCTGATCTTGATCAATCCGGGATCGGAGTGTTGGAACAGTAGGTAACGTGCCCCACTTTTCTACCTGCACGGGGGGCCTTGTTATAGTCGTGCAGATGGGCACTCGGATTGGAGAGTACCTGTGAGGCTTCAGGCACACCGCCGATAAAGTTGACCATCCGGGCATACCCAACCGCTGCGGTTCCTCCCAGGGGCAGACCAGCAATGGCCCGCAGATGGTTTTCGAACTGGCTGCTCTCTGCCCCCTCAATACTCCAGTGGCCGGAGTTGTGTACCCGGGGGGCCATCTCGTTGACCAGCAATCCAGCATCGGTATCGAACAGCTCCAACGCCATCACCCCAACATAGTCGAGCCTCTCCAGAAGCCGTTTGGCCAGCGCCTCTGCCAGCGGCTGCCTGGGGTCGTTGGGCAGACTCTTCGCGGTATCGAGAATCCCTTCGTGGTGGTGATTCTCGGAGAGTGGGTAGTAACGAATCTCACCACTACGGCTACGTACGCTGATAATGGAGATCTCGCGCTGAAAGTTGGCAAATCCCTCCAGGATCAGCGGCACACCACCAAGCTGCTGCCATGCACTGGCCAGGTCGGCCTCGGTGTGCAACAGCTGCTGCCCCTTGCCATCATAGCCGAGGGTGCGGGTCTTGAGGATTGCAGGCAAACCAATGCTCTCTACCGCCTGCTGCAGCTCTTCCAGGCTGTCCACCGCCGCGAACGGGACGGTCGCAATCTCCAGCTCGTTACACAGGCTCTTTTCATGGATTCGATCACGTGCAGTGGCCAGCGCCTGTTGTGAAGGAAACACATCGACCTGTTGAGACAGAGTGGCAATGGCAGTGGCCGGTACATTCTCGAATTCGTAGGTGACCACGTCAGCCTTCGCGGCCATTTCCCGTAACAGGGCCTCATCATCATAGTCCCCCTGGAGGTGCTCACCCAACGGGGCTGCACAGGCATCTACGGCAGGATCAAGAAAAATGAAGCGCATCCCCAGCGGGATACCGGCCAGTGCCATCATCCTCGCCAGTTGCCCACCACCCACGATGCCGATGACCATTACTACCCCCCTGCCTGCTCTCTTGTCTGCTCTCTTGGATCCGGGTTAGCAAGAACCGTTTCGGTCTGTTTTCTACGAAATTGATCCAGTGCCTGTCGCACGCTTTCATCATGGTTACCGACAATGCTGGCCGCCAGCAGTGCCGCATTGATGGCTCCGGCACGACCGATCGCCAGGGTACCGACCGGAATGCCTGCCGGCATCTGCACGATGGAGAGCAGAGAGTCCATACCATTCAACGCCTTTGACTGCACCGGAATGCCCAGCACCGGTACGGCGGTCTTTGCGGCCACCATACCAGGCAGGTGGGCTGCCCCTCCGGCACCGGCGATGATCACCTCCAGCCCGCGCTCGGCTGCACTCTCTGCATAGGAGAAAAGTTTATCCGGGGTACGATGGGCAGAGACCACCTCTACCTCATGCGCCACCCCCAGGCTCTCCAGAGTATCGGCGGCATGTTGCATGGTCTCCCAATCGGAAGTGGAGCCCATGATGACCCCCACTTTTGCCGGGCCTTTGCTTGCTGTATTCATTTGCTTTACCTCGGGATTCGGGTATGGCTATCGCCAAAACTCCGCTTTACGTCTTTCTGGTGGAAGACTTTTTCCTGGCTGCCTTTTTCTTTACAGCCTTCTTCTTGACTGCCCTCTTTTTCGGGGCGGCCTTCTTTCTGGCTGCTGCCGTGGCAGCCCGCTTCTCGGCGGCACGAATGGCTGCGGCACCATTGGCCGAGATCAGTCGAATTGACTTGCCTGCATTCTCCAACGCCTCAACGATCTCCAGCGCCTTCGCCTCCTTGCCCTCTTTCACCTTGAGGGTGGCATTGGGTGGCCCCTCCACTTCACGCAAAAGGGTAAAACCTCCTCCATGAAACTGCTTGGAGAGGCGCTTGCGCTCCTTCTCACTGGCATCAAGCAACTCCTGACACTGCTCCAGTGTCAAGGTGGCGGGATCGGTATCGGCAGGCGGCTTGACGTTCTTGAAACCGTTGGTAATAAATGGGCCCCAACGCCCATCCAGCACCTGAATCGGTGAGCCCTCGAACAGGCGAATCTCCTTCTCCTGATCACTCGCCTTCTTCTGCTCGACAAATTCGATTGCCCGCTCCAGCTCGATGGTGTGCGGATCTTCCGGTTCAATCGATACATTCTGTGCCAGCAAATCGATCCCCTTGACCGGGTTGGCCTCCAGGTGATCACGCACCAGCTCATCGACAAAACCGGCATAGGGGCCAAAACGGCCGGTATTGACCATCACGGCCTCTCCATCCGGCGTGCTTCCCAGCTGACGCGGCAACTCGAACAGAGGCAGCACCTCTTCCAGGGTCACCGTATCCTTGCGCTGGTCGGGGCGCAGTCCGGCAAACAGTGGCTTCTCTTCATCGTCACGGGTACCGATCTGGGCATAGGAGCCGAAGCGGCCAATCTTGACACTGACCGGCCGCCCCGTTTTGGGATCGACACCAAGATGACGAGTCTGGGAGGCCTCCTCACGGGAGATATCCGCCGCCCCCTCTACATCCTTGTGGAACGGCTCATAGAAGCGCTCCAGCATGTCACGCCACTCCAGCTTGCCCAACGCAATCTCGTCGAACTCTCCCTCCACCCGGGCGGTGAAGTTGTAATCAATAATCTCGGAGAAGTATTTGACCAGGAAGTCGGTCACCACCCCGGCAATATCCTGCGGAATCAGCTTGCCCTTGTCGGAACCGGTCATCTCCACCCGGTCTTCCCGCTCGATGGCCTGCCCCTGCAGGGCAAGAATGCGGATGGTACGCTCGCGCCCCTCCTGTTCACCCCGGCTCACATAGCCACGATTCTGGATGGTGGAAATAGTGGGTGCATAGGTGGATGGGCGCCCAATCCCCAACTCTTCGAGCTTCTTCACCAGACTCGCCTCGGTATAGCGGGCGGGGGGGCGGGTAAAGGACTCCTGCGCACGCATCTCGGCAAGATCCAGCGTCTCTCCCTCGCTGATATTGGGCAGACGCCTGGCATCCTCCTTGCCCCGATCCTGATAGACCTTGAGAAACCCCTCAAAGGTGAGAATCTCACCCTTTGCCACCAACGGCTCCTCTACCGTGGAGATGTCGATGGTGGCGGTGGTACGCTCGAAACGGGCATCGGACATTTGTGATGCAATGGTGCGTTGCCAGATCAACTCATACAGGCGCTGCTCGTTTTTCTCTCCTGTGGTAGTGGGCTTGCCGAGGTCGGTGGGGCGAATCGCCTCATGGGCCTCCTGGGCACCGGCCGACTTGGTCTTGTAGTGGCGCTGGTGTGCATATTCACTACCATACCTTGACTGGATCACCTCTTCGGCCTGCGCATGGGCAAGCTCGGAGAGGTTGACCGAATCAGTACGCATATAGGTGATCTTGCCCGCCTCGTACAGGCGCTGAGCCACCACCATGGTCTGTCGTACCGAGAAGCCAAGACGCTGTGAGGCCTCCTGCTGCAGGGTTGAAGTGGTGAATGGTGGCCGCGGGGAGCGGCTGGCCGGCCGCTTCTCAATCTTGCGAATGGTGTAGTCGGCCCCCTGAACCCGCCTGAGGAAATCCTCGGCATCCTCTATCCCCTGACGATCCTTCGCCAGTTTGGCCTCGAACCGGGCTCCCTCCCGGTTGGTGAGCTGCGCGCTCACCTTGAAGGAGGAGACCGCCTCGAAGTTTTCTATCTCACGCTCGCGCTCCACCACCAGGCGCACCGCCACCGACTGAACCCGCCCTGCCGAGAGACCGGTCTGAATCTTTTTCCACAACACGGGCGAGAGCTCAAATCCGACCAGTCGATCCAGAATACGACGGGCCTGCTGTCCATTCACCAGATCGCGGTTGATGGCACGGGGGCTCTCGATTGCCGCCAGAATGGCCGGCTTGGTAATCTCGTGAAAGACAATGCGCTGACTATTGGTTTGATCCAGCCCCAGCACCTGCTCCAGATGCCAGGCGATGGCCTCTCCTTCGCGGTCCTCGTCCGATGCGAGCCAGACCATCTCGGCCTTTTTGCTGGCACGCTTGAGCTCATTGATCACCTTGGTCTTGTCTTCACTCACCTCATAGGTGGGCTCGAAGTTGTTTTCGATATCGACCGCCATCCCCTTGCCGGGCAGATCACGCACATGACCATAACTCGACATCACCGAGAACTCGGCACCGAGAAACTTCTCAATGGTCTTGGCCTTGGCCGGGGACTCTACAATAACCAGATTCTTACTCACGGCTACAACCTTGTATCGACACAACTCAATCCATCAGTGGATCGAATCGGGAAGTCCTTCATAAACGTAATCTTCCATCCAGGCGTAGGAGGATTCGGCTCCAGGCTGATTGAAAAGCACCATCAACACCACCCACTTGAGCTGCTCGAGATCAAAATCCTCCCCCTGCAGCGCCATCACCCGGTCAATAACCGCCTCACGGGCCTCACCATTAAGGATGCCGGCCTGCTCCAGATAGAGCAATAACCCCTGCCCCTCAATATCGATCATCTCTGTTTCGGTGCTGGTGTAGATACGGAATGGGCGCTGTACGGGGCTGCTCTGAACCTCACCCTTGAGACCGGAGAGCCCCTCCAGCCAGTTGAAGGCACGATCGATCTGCTGTTCGGTAAACCCGGCGCGCAGCAGCTCCTCCTGCAGTTGTGCAGGGGCCGTGGGCCTGTCCACCTGGTCATGGACATAGTTCTCAAACAGATACATCAGTACATCGAGCATAAATAATTATCGGTAGCCCCGTTATCGATCAAAACAGACTCAAACCTTGCGCTGAACCCGTCCTCCAGGGAGTGAAACCAGCGCACCCTCAATTTCAAGGCGCATAATCATCGAGGAAACTGCCTCTGCCGTCAATCCGGAAAGTGCCACCAATTGATCAATAAGGATCGCCTCATAGCCCATCTGCTCCAACAAGAGGGCCTCCGGCGACCCCTCATCCGCCACCAATACACCACTAACCGACTGATCTGAATCCTCTTCCACCAGAGAGAGCTGCTCTTTCAGCAGGGTAATCATGCCACCAAGCTCCTCGACGATATCCTCCGTGGTCTCCACCAGTTTTGCCCCCTGGCGAATCAGTTGATGGTTGCCTCGCGCCAACGGATTGTGGATGGAGCCGGGAATGGCAAATACCTCACGCCCCTGCTCCATCGCCAGGCGCGCGGTAATCAGTGAGCCACTCTTCTTAGCCGCCTGTACCACCAGTGTGCCCAGCGCCAGCCCACTGATAATGCGATTGCGCCGGGGAAAATGGGCCGGGTGCGGCTCGGTGCCAATCGGGAACTCCGATACCATCGCCCCCGACTCCACGATCTGGTGGGCCAGCTCCCGGTTTCTGGCCGGATAGACCCGATCCAGCCCGGTACCGGTCACCGCAATGGTGGCTCCCGTCTCCAGCGCCCCCCGGTGTGACTCGGTATCCACCCCCAGCGCCAGTCCACTGGTCACCGTCATACCGGCTCGCGCCAGACGGCGGGCAAAGTCGCGGGCATTTTCACGCCCCTGTGGATCGGGATTGCGGCTGCCTACCATCGCCAACTGCGGAAACGAGAGCCGATCCACATCCCCACGCACATAGAGCAGAGGGGGAGGATCACTGATCTCTCTCAACAACGGGGGATAGTGCTCATCCTCCAGCGTCACTATATGGGCCCGATCCTCCTCCAGCCAACGCAGATCACGCTCGATGGTCGCCATCCAGTGCGACTCCCCCTGTTGCAGAAACTCGAGCGCCTGCGGCTTGAGCAGGCCACTCTGACGCAGGGTGGCCAAACTGCTACGGACAACCTCGACGGCGGAGCCAAACTGCTGCAGCAACTTGCCACAGGTGAGCGCCCCCACCGAGGGGGTATGCCGCAATATCAGCCAGGCATCGATCTTATCCATTGCTTTGCTCACATTTCATCCGGATTAAGATACCATTGTCCATGAAAAAAATTCCAACAGGAATGAAGGTACTGATAGATAAAATATTATGGCGTTACTGGAAATTTTGAAACATCCCGACCCCCGGCTGCGCAACAAGAGTGTTGCCGTCAACGAAGTGAATGACGAGGTACGCAGCGTTGTCGACAACATGTTGGAGACCATGTACGCCGCACCCGGCATCGGCCTGGCCTCGATTCAGGTCAACGAGCCACGCAGTATTGTGGTGATCGATGTCTCCGAGGAGAAGGATCAGCCGCTATGTCTGATCAACCCGAAAATCACCTGGAGTAGCGGTGAAGATGAGTATGAGGAGGGGTGTCTCTCGGTTCCCGGTATCTTCGAGACGGTCACCCGGGCCGAGCAGGTGACGGTGGAGGCACTGGATCGCCAGGGAACCCCCTTTGAGTTGCAGGCCGAAGGGCTGTTGGCAATCTGCATCCAGCACGAACTGGAACATCTGCAGGGCAAGCTCTTCGTTGACAAGCTGACCCGCCTCAAACAACAGCGCATCCGCAAGAAGCTGGAAAAGCAGGCAAAGGAGACCATGTGAAAATCATCTTTGCAGGCACGCCTGACTTTTCCGTAGCGGCCCTGAACGCACTGCTCGAATCCGAGCATGAGGTCATTGCGGTCTATACCCAGCCGGACCGACCTGCCGGTCGAGGCCGTAAACTGAAGGCGAGCCCGGTCAAACAGCGTGCCCTGGAGGCCGAGATCCCGGTTTATCAGCCACTCACGCTGAAGGAGCACGAGACCCAACAGCAACTGCAGGATCTCAACGCCGATCTGATGGTGGTGGTCGCCTACGGCCTGATCCTTCCCAAGGCAGTCCTGGAGGCACCTCGCCACGGCTGCCTCAACATTCACGCCTCGTTGCTACCACGCTGGCGTGGGGCTGCCCCGATCCAGCGCGCGATACATGCCGGGGATGCGGAGAGTGGTGTTACCATCATGCAGATGGACGAGGGGCTGGATACCGGCGACATGCTCTACAAGATCAGCACCCCGATTAGCTCCGCAGACAATGCCCAGACCCTGCACGACCGGCTTGCCTCTCTGGGGGCTGAGGCCCTGCTGGAGACGATTGATCAGATCAGTACCAGCAACGTTAACGCGGAACCACAAAATGAGGCCTCGGTGACCTACGCCGAAAAGCTCAACAAGGCAGAGGCTACCATCAACTGGGAGCAGCCCGCTCTCACTCTGCTCCACCAGATTAACGCCTTCAACCCCTGGCCCGTGGCCCAGAGCGAATGGGCAGGGGAGGTGGTACGTATCCGCCGTGCCGCGCTCTGCAACCAGACCACCGGGCAGGAGGCGACCCCGGGCCAGAGTGTCGCGGTAACGGCCGAGGGGATCGATATCGCCACCGGTGAGGGGGTACTGCGCATTCTGGAGCTGCAGCTACCCGGCAAGCGTTCGATGGCGGTGGCTGACTTTCTCAATGCACGCCCTCAGCTCAAACAGAGCGGTATCCGCTTCACCCCCTGCTGATGAGCAGTCAATGGACGCCACGGGCCGCTGCCGCCAAGGCCGTAGCCGGTGTATTGGGGCAACACCGCTCCCTTTCCGCCACACTGCCACAGGCGACCCATACACTGGAGCCGGCAGATCGTGCGCTGGCCCAGGAGATCAGCTACGGCGTTTTGCGCCACTTCCACGAACTGGAGGGGTATACCCGGATACTGCTTGACAAGCCATTCAAGCGCGGAGATGCAGACCTCCAGGCCCTGCTTCTGGGGGGGCTCTACCAGCTGCTCTATATGCGTATGCCAGACCATGCCGCCCTGGCGGAGACTGTAGAGGCGGTCAACCGGCTGAAAAAGGGGTGGGCAAAAGGGGTGATCAACGCTGTCCTGCGCCGCTTTCAGCGTGAGGCTGAACAGCTTACCCAGGCCCCCAAGAAGCGCCTGGAGGAGAAGAACAACCACCCCGACTGGATGGTGCAGCGGCTGCGAGACGACTGGCCCGACCAGTGGCGCACGGTGCTGGAGCAGAATCAGTTACGGCCACCAATGACGCTGCGGGTCAATCTGCAACGGACTACGCGTGAGGCCTATCTACAACAGCTGCAACAACAGGGCATTGAGGCCAGCCCCTCTCCCACTACGGCAACTGCGATTACCCTGAACAAGGGGGTTGCGATCAACCAGCTGCCCGGCTTTGAGCAAGGAATGGTCTCGGTTCAGGATGAGGCCCCCCAACAGAGCGCCACACTACTCGACCCCCAGGCAGGAGAGCGGATTCTCGATGCCTGTGCCGCCCCCGGAGGCAAAAGCACCCATCTACTCGAGCTGCAGCCCGAACTGGCCGAGCTGGTCGCGCTGGATCATGACCCGGAGCGGCTGCAGCGGGTAGAGGAGAATCTGCAGCGTGCCGGGATGCAGGCCACCCTGATCCCGGGAGATGCCGCACAGCGGCAGTGGTGGGATGGCACGCTGTTTGATCGCATCCTGCTGGATGCCCCCTGTAGTGCAAGTGGGGTGATCCGCCGCAATCCCGATATCAAGCTATTGCGACGCAAAGGGGATATCTCCAAACTGGCGGCTACCCAGTCTGCTATTCTAGACAACTGCTGGGGCCTACTGAAACCGGGGGGAAGACTACTCTATGCAACCTGTTCCATCTTTTCCGAAGAGAATGAGAGGCCGGTTCAGCACTTTCTGCAGACCCATGCAGATGCCGAGGCGCTACCCATCGAACTTGCACAGGGGATCGCCAGCGGTGTCGGGGTACAGATTTTGCCGGGAGCCGGGGGGATGGATGGCTTCTACTACGCCCTGCTACAGAAACGGAAGCCTTGAACCTGATGGGTAGAGAGGTTGCCACATGGCTACTGCTGGCGCTGCTTGCAGGGCCAGCGTCTGCCGACATCACTATCACCCAACCGGAGCTTTATGAGAGTGAGAGCCGTATCTGGGTGAATGCCCAGTTCCGTTACCAGCTGGATGAGGCGGTCATCAACGCGATGAAAAATGGCATTCCCCTGGTATTCCATGCCGAGTACCGCATCGAGGAGGTGAAACCATTCTGGCAGGAGAACCCCATTATCCACCAGAGCGAGCACCGCTTCATCCTCAGTTACCGGGAGTTCACCAACCGCTACTACCTGATCAGTCTGCAGAACAAGACTCACGGTACCTACGATACCCTGGCCGCCGCACTGGAACGGATGGAGAAACGCCATACTGCGCTGGATATCGCCCAGGATCTGCTCAAACCCGGCCAAACCTATCGTGCCAGGATCCGCGCCTCTCTGGATGGTTCCGCCCTTCCCGGTCTGATTCGCCCCTATCTCTACACCCCCTATCTATGGCCGGAGTGGAAGCTGGACAGCGGCTGGCACAACCTGCCGATCACACCACGGAAAGCGTCCTGAGGCATGGCTCTGCAGCATCTCCTCCGACACCCCTTGAGTCTGCTGACCACGATCGCTGGCAGCATCAGCACCCTGGCCGCCTTTACCCTGCTGGCGATTGCAATCAACAACCCGGACCGAATCGGACAGCTCTTTCCCTATATTGTGGTCACCAGCACCATCGGCCTCACCATCCTCTTCTCCACCATCTCACTCAGCCTCTACCAGCTGGCCAGAAAGTTCTTCGCCGGTGAGTCCGGGGCCCGCCTGCATGCCCGCTTTGTCGGTATCTTTGTCTCTCTGGCACTGATCCCGATCCTGATCCTCTCCCTCTTCACCACACAGATTCTGGAGCAGCAGGACCGTGGTGAAGAGGAGATCCAACATGCACTGGAGGGGTCACGCGAGCTCTACAAGACCGCTCTCAACGAGAAGAAGAAACGCATCATCGAGAACCTCTATCAGTTGGGGCAGGGTCTCACCGGAGCCCCCCGCAGTATGGTCGACCTGCTGCTGGAGGAGGCCCGCGAAGAGAGCAAGGCGATGGAGCTGATCCTGTATGACATCAACGGCAAGCAGATCGGTTTCAGCAGCCTGCTCTCGGAACCGGAACTGGTACCCACACCACTCGACAGCCTGATCGTCAATCAGGTTACAAAAGGGCTCGACTACCACAAGATTCAGGGCCACGAAGAGCTGGATCAGATCCTCCATGTGGTAATCCCTCTCCACAACCTGCGTTCAGACAGTGGCGAGAGCCGCATTCTCTCCTCTCTCTACACCATCCCCAAACAGCTGGAACTGGGACAACAGAAGATCAATGATGCGGTGATGCGCAACAAGAAGCGGCTCTATCTCGAGGATCAACGCAATACGGTACACAACATCGCCTTTGTGCTGTTGCTGTTGCTCTCCCTGCTCAGTGCACTCTGGTTTGCATTCTATTCCACCCGCAGGCTGATTGCCCCGATCCACCAGCTGGCCAAGGGGACCAAGTCGGTAGCAGCAGGAATCTATAACCAGCCGGTCTCCAACCCCAGCCATGATGATCTCGGCTTTCTGGTGCAGTCCTTCAATGACATGATGCTCAACCTCGACCACACCCACAAAAACCTGCAGCAGAGCCAGGATCTGATCGAGCACCACAATACTCGCCTTGAGGGAATTCTCTCCCACCTCTCCTCCGGGGTCATGGTGCTGGATCCGCAACGCCGTCTGGAACGCGCCAACACCATGGCCTGCACCATTCTCGACAGCAAGATTACACCGACCCCGGGTACCCCGATCGGGGTGGTGGCCCAGAGCCATCCACTGATCACCCCCCTGGTCAATACCATACGCAGCCATATCCAGCAGAGCCATCATGAGTGGAACGACTCCCTCACCCTTACCACCTCCAAAGGGGTACGTCACCTCTTCTGTCGTGGCACCTCGCTGCTGGAACATGGGGTACTGGAGGGCTATGTCGTGGTATTTGATGACGTTACCGAGCTGGTCTCGGCACAGAAGAATGCCGCCTGGAGTGAGGTGGCCCGCAGGCTGGCGCACGAGATCAAGAACCCACTCACCCCGATCCAGCTTTCGGCAGACCGCCTGCGCCACCGCTATCTGGGCAAGATGGATGCCGAGGAGGGCAAGGTGCTGGATCGCGCCACCCACACCATCATCCAGCAGGTCGACACCCTCAAGCGCATGGTACAGGCCTTCTCCGACTATGCCAGAGCCCCAAAGATGCAACTGGCGGTACTCCAGCCCACCCCGCTGCTGGAAGAGGTGATCGAACTCTACCGGGCACAACACCCGGATCATATCCAACTGGAGATCCATGGAGAACTGCAGGAGATCGAGGCCGATGCCGACCGGCTGCGTCAGATACTCAACAACCTGATCAAAAACGGGCTGGAGTCATGCGGAGATGGGCAGGTTGCCCATGTTGTGGTCAGTGCCAGAAATGAGGGGGGCGCCCTGCAGATCAAAATCTGCGATAATGGCAGCGGTATTGACGAGACGCTGAAATCACAGATTTTCGAGCCTTATGCCACCACCAAGCCGAAGGGAACCGGATTAGGACTGGCCATTGTGAAACGAATCATTGAAGAGCATAACGGTGAAATTGAGCTTGCGGACAGTACCACTGGGAGCTGTTTCCGCATTCAACTGCCCAACCGTCACCAGCAGAGCAACCCCGACCAGTTGGAGATGCATCTCAATAGCGGAGAGGAGGCGGTATGAAACCCTATATTCTGGTGGTGGATGATGAACCGGAGATCCGCAACACCGTATGCGATATCCTCGAGGACGAGGGGTATGAGGTCGAGACCGCCGAGGATGGCCAATCCGCACGGCGCAAGCGCCAGAACCGACGTCCCGATCTGATCCTGCTCGACATCTGGATGCCCGATATCGACGGCATCACCCTGCTCAAGGAGTGGTCCGGAGAAGAGGATGCAGAATCACTGCCCATCATCATGATGTCCGGCCACGGCACTGTGGAGACTGCCGTCGAGGCAACCCGTCTGGGCGCCTATGATTTCCTCGAGAAGCCACTCTCGCTGGCCAAGCTGCTGTTGACACTGGGCAATGCCCTCAAGGCCTCCCGCCTGAAGCAGGAGAACCTCTCTCTGCAGCAGGAGCGACAGACCGCCCTCTCGCTCTCGGAGCCGACCGGAAAAAGTCAGCGTCTGCATGAACTGAAAAACAGTGCCGAGCGGATCGCCCAGCACCCCATGGCGATCCTCATTCAGGGCGAGTCCGGTGCCGGCAAGAAGCTGTTTGCACGCTACATTCACCAACACAGTCCCCAACGGGAGGGGCCGTTTGTGGTGGTCTCCGCCGGCTCGGTCGCCTCGGAAAACACCAACACCGAACTTTTTGGCAGTGAACACGGGGAGCAGATCCACTATGGCCGTCTGGAACAGGCCAACCAGGGAACCCTGTTTCTGGAGGAGATTGGGGAGATGGCACCCAGCACCCAGTCACGCCTGATGGGGGCACTGGAGGCGGGCAGCTTTCTGCGTGTGGGAGGAACGGAGCCAATCCAGCCCCACTTCCGTATCATCGCCTCCACCCAGAAGAATCTGGCCGACGAGGTGAGTGCCGGTAACTTTCGCGAGGATCTCTACTTCCACCTTAACGGGGTGCCACTGCACATCCCCCCGCTGCGCGAGCGTCCGGAAGATATTCTCGACCTGCTCAACTACTATGTTGACCACTTCAACCTCCATTTCAACCTCCCCTATCGCAGCTTCTCCATGGCCGCTCTCAACCTGCTGCGGCAGTACCCCTGGCCCGGCAACGTGCTGGAGCTGAAGAATCTGGTACAGCGCCTGCTGATCATGGGAGGCGAGGGCGAGATCGAGCAGAGCGAGGTGGCGCCAATGCTTTCGATGCAGATCGGTGCCAACACCACGGATGCCTCCGCCATGACTGGCTCTGGTCTCGACCAGGAGCACTTCAATCTTCCACTGAAGGCGGCCCGTGAACGCTTCGAGTATGCCTACTTGATGCATCACCTGCAGGATACCCGGGGCAATGTCAGCCAGACTGCCGAGCGGGCCGGTGTCGAACGCACCAACCTCTACCGCAAACTGAAAGCACTCAACATCGACCCGAAGAACCTGCCGGACTCATAGCCATGAAGATTATCATTCTCGGTGCCGGCTCGGTCGGCTCTTCGGTCGCTGAAAATCTGGCCCTGGAATCCAATGATGTCACCATGATCGACACCGATGCCGAACAGCTCCATGCGCTTCAGGACCGGCTCGATATCCGCACCATCATTGGCCATGCATCCCACCCGGATATTCTGCAGCAGGCGGGCGCCGCCGAGGCCGACATGCTGCTGGCCGTAACCGACAGTGACGAGGTCAACATGGTGGCCTGTCAGATGGCCGCCACCCTCTTCAACACCCCCAACAAGATCGCCCGGGTACGGGCACTCGCCTATCTCAACCGCAAGGAGCTGCTGCAGCAGGACCAGGCGATGGTCGATATGTTCATCAGCCCGGAGCAAGTGGTAACCGACTACATCCAGAAGCTGCTGCAACGCCCCGGTTCACTACAGGTGCTCGACTTTGCCGATGGCAAGGTGCAGCTGGTCACGGTTCGAGCCTACTACGGCGGACCACTGGTGGGGCATGAACTCAAGACCATTCGCGAGCATATGCCCGATATCGACATGCGCTTTGCCGCCATCTTCCGCAAGGGGCGCCCAATCATCCCCAAACGGGAGACCATCATCGAAGTCGATGACGAGGTTCACTTCATCAGTGCACGCGAGAATATCGGCCAGGTGATGCGTGAGCTGCGTCGGGCCGATCGCCCCTACCGCACCATCATGATTGCCGGTGGCGGTCACATTGGTACCAGTCTGGCGCACGCCATCGAGGCGGATCACGATGTCAAAATCATCGAACGTGACGCCAAAAATGCCCAACGCCTCTCGGAGCAACTACAGAACACCATCGTGCTGCTGGGCGATGCCGCCAACAAGGAGCTGTTACTGGAGGAGAATATCGAGGATATCGATGTCTTCATTGCGGTCACCAGTGATGATGAGGCCAATATTCTCTCCTCCATGCTGGCCAAACGGCTCGGTGCCCACAAGGTGATGACCCTGATCAACAACCCCGCCTATGCCAACTTGGTGGAGAGCGACATCATCGATGTTGCCATCTCTCCGCAACAGGTGACCATCAGCTCGCTGCTGGCACGGGTACGCCAGGGAGATGTGGTGGTGGCCCACTCTCTGCGCCGGGGTGCAGCAGAGGCGACCGAGGCGATTGTTCACGCCGACTCCAAGGTGGTCGGCAAGACCATCGACAAGATCAAGATGCCACGAGGCACCTCGATTGGTGCCATCGTGCGCAACGAGGCGGTACTGATCGCCCACCACGACACCGTAATCCGGCCGGATGACCACCTGATCCTCTTCCTGATCGACAAGAGTCGTATCCACGAGGTGGAGAAGCTGTTCCAGCCTGCAACCAAGAAATTCTCCCTGTTTTCCAACTAGAGATGCAGCCACAGGTTATCCAACGGGTTCTCGGCCTGCTACTGATGATCTTCAGTCTCAGTATGGTGCCTCCGGCCGTGGTCTCGCTGCTCTACCAGGATGGAGCCCTGTTTCCGTTTCTGCTGTCGATGGCGATCACCTTCATCTCCGGTCTGATCATCTGGCATCCGGTTCGGGCCATACGCAAGGAGCTGCGCATACGGGACGGGTTTCTGGTCGTGGTGCTGTTCTGGGTGGTGCTTGGAATCTCGGGCGCACTCCCCTTTGCACTCGGAACCACCCCGCACATGAGCGTGGTCGACGCTCTGTTTGAATCTCTCTCCGGCCTCACCACCACCGGTGCCACCGTAATCACCGGAATTGATCAGCTACCCAAATCCATCCTCTACTACCGCCAGCAGCTGCAGTGGCTGGGCGGCATGGGGATCATCGTCCTCGCCGTGGCCATTCTGCCAATGCTCGGGATTGGTGGCATGCAGCTCTATCGGGCGGAGACCCCGGGGCCGATCAAGGACAACAAACTCACTCCCCGCATCACCGAGACCGCCAAGGCGCTCTGGTACATCTACCTGGGGCTGACCCTTCTCTGTGGCCTGGCCTACTGGGCCGCCGGCATGAGTCCATTCGATGCGCTTTCACACAGTTTTTCGACCGTTGCCATCGGTGGCTTCTCCACCCATGACGCCAGTCTGGGCTGGTTTGACAGCCCCCTGATCGAGGCCATTGCGATCTTCTTCATGCTGCTCTCCGGTATCAACTTCTCACTCCACTTTGTCGCCTTCAGCCGCCTCACCCTCTCCCCCTATCGCAAGGATGCGGAGTTGCGCACCTATCTGCTGACCCTGGCAATCTCCGCCGCCGTCACCGTACTGTTCCTGCTCTTTTACGGTACCTTTTCCAACCCTGCAGAATCATTGCGTCACGGAGTGTTTCAGGCGGTCTCCATCGCCACCACTACCGGCTTCACCACCACACCCCACTATCTCTGGCCCAGCTTCCTGCCAATATTGCTACTCTTCACCAGCTTTATCGGTGGCTGTGCCGGCTCCACGGCCGGGGGGATGAAGGTAATCCGCTTTCTGATGCTGTTTCGCCAGGGGGTTCGCGAGATCACCCGCCTGATCCACCCCAATGCCCAGATTCTGGTCAAGATTGGCAACAAACCCCTTCCAGAGAAGGTGATCTCTGCGGTGTGGGGCTTCTTTTCGCTCTATGTTGCAAGCTTCAGCATCATGCTGCTACTACTGATGGCAACCGGCCTTGACCAGGTAACCGCGTTCTCGGCACTGGCCGCCTGCATGAACAACCTGGGGCCGGGGCTGGGAGATGTAGGGGCCCACTATGGTGATATCAATGCCGTTGCCAAGACCATCCTCAGCTTTGCCATGTTGGTGGGGCGACTGGAGGTATTCAGCATACTGGTGTTATTCTCCCCGGCATTCTGGAAAAGATAATCCGTATCTGTTCAGCTTACCCCTGAAATCCACCATCTCTACGTTCAAAAATGGTCATGTATACGTATACACTCACATTTTTTGCCTTGATATGATGGATTTCAGGGACAATCTGAATCAGATACAAGCCCCCGTGAAGTTACAACAATTCTAGGATAGATGGCCATGATGAGCACAAACCGGAGTTCAAAGCAATTATGAGTGATGGCACCTTATTTATCATTTCTGCCCCCTCCGGGGCCGGCAAATCGAGCCTGCTGCATGCAGCGCTGATCGAGAGCCGTGACAACCTGCAGCTCTCGGTCTCTCACACCACCCGTCCCCCACGCCCCGGCGAGGAGGATGGACTGCATTACCACTTCACCACTGTCGAGCAATTCGAACAGGAGATCGAGAGCGATCAGTTTCTGGAGTATGCCAAGGTATTTGACAACTACTATGGCACCTCCGCCACCTGGGTGCGCGAAACCCTGCGCTTTGGCAAGGATGTCATTCTGGAGATCGACTGGCAGGGGGCACGGCTGGTACGCGAAAAGATTCCGGGCTCGGTCTCCATCTTCATTGCCCCTCCATCTCTGACCACCCTGAGGGAGCGTCTGCACAACCGTGGTCAGGACAGCGATGAGGTGATTGAGCGTCGCCTGCAGGAGGCTGCCAGCGATATCACTCACTTTGAGGAGTATGACCACCTGATCATCAATGATGAGTTCGACCACGCCAAGGAGGAGCTGAAGGCGATCTTTCTGGCCAAACGTACCGAACTGGCCATCCAGCGCCACCTTCACCACGACCTGCTGCAACAAATGGTAGCGCAAGCCCGCTGAATTCTATAGAATTGTCGCCCTTTTGGGGTTGTCCGTGGGGCAGCCTGTTTGAGACTGATTTGGAGCTAGTGACTGATGGCACGTATCACCGTTGAAGATTGCCTGGACAAGATCGATAACCGCTTTGACATGACCCTGATTGCTGCAGAACGCGCACGTCAGATCGCCATGGGTGCAGAACCACTGGTTGAATTTGATAATGACAAGCCCACCGTGATCGCACTGCGGGAGATCTCCGAAGGACTGATGAGCCGCGAAGTGCTGGACGAGATTGCTGCCAAGGCCAAGGCCGCTGACCTCGCCATGGCTGCCGAAGCAGAGGCACGACGCAGAAGTGAAGTCAGAATGGATGATGACGAAGAGGCGGAGGGGAACAAAACCGCCGGTAGCGAGGATGAAGAGGCTGCCTGATAGACTACCGTCCAATCCCCAATGGCTGCGGTCTTTCTGATCAGTGATCTGCTCCCGCTGCTGGAGCAATATCTTGATCGAGAGCAGGTTCGCAGCATCTACAACGCCTACCTCTACTCGGCAGAGGCACACAACGGGCAACATCGTAAAACTGGCGAACCCTATATCTACCACCCGATCGAGGTGGCTCGCATTCTTGCCGGGATGCACATCGACCACACCACCATCACCGCCGCCATTCTGCATGACGTACTGGAGGATACCGAACACACCAAGCAGGAGCTGAGCGAGCAGTTCGGAGAGGATGTCACCGAACTGGTGGATGGTGTCAGCAAGCTGACACGAATCCAGATGGAGAGCCCGCAGCACGCACAGGCGGAAAACTTCCGCAAGATGATGCTGGCCATGACCCGCGATATCCGGGTCATCCTGATCAAGCTGGCCGACCGCCTCCACAACATGCGCACCCTCTCCGGCATGCCCGCCGAGAAGCGGCGTCGCATCGCCCGCGAAACCCTGGAGATCCATGTGCCGATCGCACACCGCCTGGGGATGAGCAAGATTGCCCACGAACTGCGTGAACTGGGCTTCTCCAACCTCTACCCGATGCGTGCACGTATCCTCAGAGAGGCGGTGCAGCAGGCACGCGGCAACCGCAAGGAGATTCTCGATACCATCGAGGTTGCCATCCGCAGACGATTGCTCGAAACCGAACTCGAGGCCGAGGTGCAGGGGCGAGAGAAGCACCTCTACAGCCTCTACAAGAAGATGAAGGATCAGCGCCTGCCGTTTCGCGAGATTTACGATGTCTATGCCTTCCGTATCATCGTACCGACGGTTGAGGCCTGCTATCAGGCTCTGGGCCTTGTCCACAGTATCTACAAGCCACTGCCGGGTAAGTTCAAGGACTATATCGCCATCCCCAAGGCCAACGGTTACCAGTCCCTGCACACGATTCTGTTCGGCCCGCATGGGGTACCGGTCGAGATCCAGATCCGTACCCAGGAGATGCACCTGGTCTCCGAAGAGGGGATTGCGGCACACTGGGACTACAAGCACGACAACCCGGAAAGCAGCAGTGCCGCCAATATCAGCAGTACCGAGAAGCGTGCCCGCCAGTGGCTGCAGGATCTGCTTGATCTGCAAAAGAACAGTGGCAATTCTCTGGAATTTTTGGAGAGTGTAAAGATCGACCTGTTTCCGGATGAGGTCTACGTCTTCACCCCCAAGGGCAAGATCATCGAACTACCACGCGGTGCGACGGTGCTTGATCTGGCCTACCGCATCCATACCGAGATCGGCACCCACGCCACCGCCGCTCGCATCAACCGCAAGTCTGCGCCACTCAACACCCAGCTCACCAATGGACAGACCGTGGAGATCATCACCGCAGAGGACAGCTTTCCCCATCCCGGCTGGCTGCAGTATGTCACCACCGGCAAGGCACGCAGCAATATCCGCAACTACCTGAAGAATCTACAGCAGGAGGAGGCAGCCCAGTTGGGAGAGCGCCTGCTGATGAAGGCGCTGTCTCGTCGCAACATCTCCAGAAAACGCTTCAAGAAGATGGAGCTGACCCCTTTGCTGGAGCAGCTACAACTGCAGACCATCGAGCAACTCTATAATGAGATCGGCATGGGGATCCGCATGGCGGAGCTGGTTGCCGGACTGGTGATTCAGTACGCTATCAAGGGGGGAAGTGTGGAGGAGAATCCCGAAGAGCCGCTGCAGAAGCGTCGGCGCTGGAACCCGCTATCGATGCTCTCCCCACTGCTCAGGCGTCGCCTGCACCAGCGCCAGCCTGATGGCCGACGTCCACTGATGATACGGGGAGCCGAGGGGATGGTGGTTCACTTCTCCAAGTGCTGCCGCCCCATCCCCGGTGACCCCATCATCGGCCACATCAGCTCGGGCAAGGGGTTGGTGATCCACCGTAGCGACTGCAACAACGGCTCCAACATGCAGAGCAATCCGGAGCAATGGGTCTCGGTGGAGTGGTCGCAAAAGGGGGGGCGCGAGGAGCTGCCCACCGAGATCAAGGTGGAGGTGGCCAACAAGCGGGGGGTATTGGCTATCATCGCTTCGACCATCTCCGAGATGGACTCCAATATCGACAATGTCGCCATTGACGATCAGGATGGTCGCACCAACATCATCACCTTTACCCTGCGGGTGAGCGGGCGCAAACATCTCGCCAAGATTATTCGTAACATTCGCAAACTCAAACCGGTTATCACCATCCAACGGGTCAAGGGGTAACCGCTTGGCTGCGGTAACCACGCTACGCGGGGTGGGTCCCAAGCTGGCACAACAGCTGGCACGACTCAATATCCACCAGGTCTCCGACCTGCTCTTTCACCTCCCACTGCGTTATCAGGATCGCACCACACTCACCCCGATGGCCGCCCTCTGCGTCGGTGAGGAGCAGCTTACTCAGGGAGTAATTACCGATTGCACGGTTCGCTTCGGCAGGCGTCGCTCCCTGCTTTGTACGCTCGAAGATGGCGCCGAAAGCCTCACCATCCGTCTGTTCCATTTCAACAAGGGGCAACAGGCGGCACTGCAGACCGGAGTAACCCTGCGCTGCTTCGGTGAAGTGCGCAGCGGCCCCAATACGCTGGAGATGGTACATCCGGAATATCAGCTGATTGACCCCCGTCACCCGCCTCCTCTGGAGCCGGAGCTGACCCCCATCTACCCGACCACCGAAGGGCTGCACCAGAAGCGACTCCATGCACTGACCACACAGGCTCTCGCAAGGGCTCTGCCAGAGGTTGCAGAGCTGCTGCCGGAATCGCTACGACAGGGGCACCCCTCCCTGCAGCAGGCGCTGCAGCAGCTGCATCGTCCCTCGACCACCTCCTCCCCGCTGCAACAACAGGCGTTTCGCGAACGCATTGCACTGGAGGAGCTGCTGGCACACCATCTGTCGATGCAGACTCTCCGCAGTGAGCAGCGTAGAGAGCACGCACTCCCACTGAAGGTGGATGAACAGCGACTTGAGCAGTTTATCAAACAGCTTCCCTTCCCCCTGACCCATGCCCAGCAACGGGTAATCGACGAGATTCACCACGACCTGCAACAACCGTGGCCAATGCAGCGGCTACTACAGGGTGATGTAGGGTCCGGCAAGACGGTGGTTGCTGCCTATGCTGCTCTGCTCTGCCTCGCATCCGGCCATCAGTGCGCCTTGATGGCCCCCACCGAACTACTCGCCCAACAACACCACCAGACCCTGCAGAAACTGCTGCAACCCCTCTCCATCGAGGTTGGCCTGCTGACCGGCGCACTCTCCCGCAGTGAACAGAGTCGCTGCAATGAGTCACTGCAACAAGGTACGCTCTCGCTGGTTGTCGGCACCCATGCCCTGTTTCAGAAAGGGGTAAGCTTTCACTCTCTGGCCTTTGTCATCATCGATGAACAACATCGCTTCGGGGTATCCCAGCGCCAGGCACTACAACAGAAGGGGGAGACTCAATCCATCACCCCCCATCAACTGATCATGACGGCCACCCCGATCCCACGTACCCTGGCAATGACCTTCTACGCAGATCTGGACAGCAGCGTGATTGATGAGCTGCCGCCGGGCCGTACCCCGGTTCAGACCGTCACCATCCCCGAGAGCCGGAGAGTGGAGGTGATCGAGCGGGTGCACCACAACTGCAAGGCAGGGCATCAGGCCTACTGGGTCTGCCCACTGATTGAAGAATCCGAGCAGCTCCAGTGTCAGGCCGCCACCGAACATGCCGAGGCCTTGCGCAGTCAACTGCCTGAACTGAATATTGGTCTGGTGCATGGTCGCCTCTCCAGCAGCGAAAAGGCAGAGGAGATGGCACGCTTTCAACGTGGCGAAAGCCAGATCCTGGTCGCCACTACCGTGATCGAGGTGGGGGTCGACGTACCCAATGCCAGCTTGATGATCATCGAAAATGCAGAGCGCCTCGGGCTGGCACAGCTCCATCAGCTGCGTGGGCGGGTCGGCCGGGGCAGTGCATCGAGCAGCTGTGTGCTACTGTATCAGTCTCCTCTGAGCCGGGTCGCAAAGGAGCGTCTGCAGACCCTCCGCCACAGCAACGATGGCTTCGAGATTGCCCGCAAAGACCTGGAGATGCGTGGTCCCGGCGAGCTGCTGGGCAAACGCCAGACCGGGATACCACAACTGCGCATTGCCGATCTCAGCCGGGATCAGCTGCTGATCCCACAGATCGAGCAGATTGCCCCCACCCTGATCGAGAATCACCCCGAGCTGGTAGGGCAGTTGATTGAGCGCTGGATTCCACACGCTGAGCAGTTTCGCTCAATCGGGTAGCTGTTGGCAGGCTGTGAATATAAGGAATCCCTGACTCTACTGCGGCACGTAGCTTGTATGCCAACCACTGCCTGTATTGATTTCTGATAAGATGCAGACATACTCCTGAGCAGGTACCCCCAACTTCAGGCCCTCCCACTTCCAAGATGTTCATTGACTGAGTAGATAGAGAATGGATTTTGCATCACTTGCAGGAATGATTGCCGGGTTCACCATGGTGTTCCTGTCGATCGTCCTGGGAGGCTCCTCCGAGGACTACGTCAACCTGCAGGGTGTCATGGTGGTGGTGGGCGGCACCCTCTCCGCAACCCTGCTCAACTTCCGCTTCCATGATGTGAAGATGGCACTTCACTCCATTGCCCGGGTCTTTACCTCTGAACAGGAGAGACCGCTGGATACCCTGGTTGAGGTAATGAAAATCAACACCATTGTGCGCAAACAGGGAAAGCTGGCACTGGATGAGTATCTGCAGATGGCCGATACCAAGAAGAACCGGATCATGAAAAAGGCGGTTCAGCTCTCACTCGACAACATTTCCCATAACGATATGGTGACCGCACTGCGTACCGAGATCGACAACGTCAAGGTTCGTGACACCATCAACCAGGAGGTGTTCAAAAAAATGGCGGTCTATGCCCCATCGATGGGGATGATCGGTACCCTGATTGGTCTGGTACAGATGCTGAGCCAGATGAGTAACCCCGCCGAACTGGGACCTGCCATGGGTCTTGCCCTGCTCACCACCTTTTATGGTGCCTTCCTCTCCACCCTGGTCTTCATTCCCATTGCCGGCAAGCTGCGGGTGGTGATGCTGGAGAGCATTACCAATCTGGAGATCATCTACGAGGGGGCCACTTCACTGGCAACCGATGGTTCACCGGTAGTGCTCTATGAACGTGCCATCTCCTATATCATGGCCGGTCAACGGGCCTCGTTTGATGAACTGAAAGAGCGCATCGACGCCGATCTTGAGGGATAACCAGCGATGAGCGCCCCCCCTCCAACGAGCCTGTCGGCAAGGCTGCCAAGAAAGATTCACTGGTTGATGAACATATTGAGGAGGAGGGCGACCCCTTCCTCACCACCTATGCCGACCTGATCTCGGTGCTGCTCACCTTCTTTGTGTTACTGCAGGGGCTCTCTACCGTCAATGAAGACCAATGGTCGGCCATCTTCAACCGTAAAAAATTCTTTACCGTCTCCCGTGCATTTGAGGACTCAAAGCTTGCTGGCAAGGATAAGGTCACCATTGAAAAGGGGGAGTTCGATGAACTCAAGGCACTGAAATTTGCCCAGGGCAAGATCAAGGCACTCTCCAAGACCATCAAGAAAAATATCACCCGGGCAGGATTGAAATACTATGTCACCGCAGTTCCGGCACAAGACCGGATGTCGGTCGAGATCAAGATCAACAGCAGTGTTCTGTTCAAATCCGGACAGGGGCACATGAACAGTTCAGCACTGATGATCATCGACAAACTGTCCAGAGAGCTGTGTAAACATGATGGTATTCAGATCCGGATCGAGGGGCATACCGACAATGTACCGATCAATACCGTAGCCTACCCCTCCAACTGGGAGCTCTCTGCGATCCGTGCCACCAGTGTACTGCGGCGCATGATCGACAACTGTGTAGCCCCCTCACAGGTAACTGCAACCGGCTATGGTGACCGGGTTCCAGTGGCCGACAATGATACTGCCCAATCCCGCGCAGAGAACCGCCGCATTGTAATCCGGCTGGAGTATTAGCCGTTTTTCTGCGAAGAGCTACACCCCTCCAGCTCAATCATCAACGCAGTGGTTGAGGAGAGCGTCTCCACCAAGGCAAACAGTAGAGAAGCGACCAGGGTTATGAGGCTGGAGCCAAACAGATAGATCCCTGTCAGCTGCTGTCCGACGAAGAGACTAAAGATGGCAAAGGTGCAGAGGATAAAGCTGACAATCCCCAACACCTGCATCCGTTTGATGTAGCCAATACGCCGTTTGAGAATCTTCAACTGTTCACGGTACCGGGGCTGCTGCTCCGCCCCCTCTCGTGTCATCTGTCGAATCAGCATGCCCAGCGCCTGAAAGCGGTTGTTATAGGCCAGCAGTAGCAGAGAGATGGCGGGAAACAGCAACGAGGGGGTGGTCAGCTCCATATCGGCCAGATCTACAAGATACTGATCGCATAGTCAGAGAGTCGTGAACGCTCGCCCAGCTGCAGAGTGACATGGCCACTGTGGTTCCAGTCCTTGAAACGGTCGACCACGTAGGTGAGGCCGGAGCTAGTTTCGGTCAGGTAGAGGGTATCAATCTGGGCCAGATTACCAATACAGACAATCTTGGTGCCGGGACCGGCACGGGTGACCAGTGCCTTGATCTGCTTGGAGGTGAGATTCTGGGCCTCGTCAATGATCAGGTAGCGGTTGACGAAGGTGCGCCCACGCATGAAGTTCATCGAGCGAATCTTGATGCGGTGGTTGATCAACTCCTGGGTCGCCTCGCGCTCGAACGGGGTGCTCTTGTCTCCCATGGTCAGTACCTCCAGGTTATCCATCAACGCCCCCATCCACGGCGCCATCTTCTCCTCCTCGGTACCGGGTAGAAAGCCGATATCCTCCCCCAACGGGATGGTGATACGGGTCATGACGATCTCGCTGTAGAGGTTCTTCTCCAAAGTCTGCTCAAGCCCGGCGGCCAACGCCAACAGAGTCTTTCCGGTACCGGCTGGCCCCAGCAAGGTAACAAAGTCAAACTCCGGATCCATCAACAAATTGAGAGCATAGTTCTGCTCACGGTTACGTGCCTGTATTCCCCAAACCGACTGCTGTTCCGAGTGGTAGTTGCGCACCCGCTCCAGGGTTGCCTTGCGTCCCTGGATATCGCGAATGATATAGTCGTTATGGGGGTTCTCCTGATCTGCCAGGAACTCTCCCGGCATCCACTCCGCTACCGCCTCGCCCTCCACCTGGTAGAGGGTGTGCCCCTCCTCCTGCCAGGTCTTGAGATCCATCCCCACCTCCTCCCAGAAGGTGGAGGTGATCTCATGGGATCCGGTCTGCAGCAGATCGACATCATCCAGTACCTTGTCATTACGATAGTCCTCGCTGTTGATACCGAGAACCGAAGCCTTGATGCGCAGGTTGATATCCCGGGTAACCAGGCGAACATCATCAACCTGCTCCTGCAGGGCCAGTACGGTGGCCAGAATGCTGTTATCCGCCGTACTTCCAGGCAGGGATTCCGGTAGTTCAACCGTATCAATGGAGGTCTGGAAGAAGAGCCTGCCGGAGGCCGACTCGGCACTGTGGCCAAGGGTACCGGGCGGTGCCAACTGTACCCCCTGATCGATCTCATCCAGTGCACAGCTTTCAACCAGGTCATCAATAAAGCGGGTGGTCTGGCGTACATTGCGTGCCACCTCGGAGCCCCCTTTCTTGCCTCGATCCAGCTCCTCCAGCACCACCATCGGCAGAAAGACATCATGCTCCTGAAAACGGAACAGCGCTGTCGGGTCATGCATCAGAATATTGGTGTCGAGAACAAAGAGCCTCTTTTGACGATCCAGCTTGTTTACCATTGCATTTCCTTACGGTTGGAGTTTCACCTGATCATACCGCGTTCCACCCCAGCTTGGCACGTAGATGTTGCGCCAATATGACAACCACAGAAACCTTAGGCAGCGTCCATTTCCTGCGCACAGCAGAAAACAGTGCTGCTCTATACGAATGTAACAACCCGATCTTACGAAGCACCTTTTTAACAAGAGGTGACGGATTTCAGGGGTGATCTGAACCTTTACAAACCGGTTTCGCTTATACTCTGCCTCATGCCATTCCCCCCCTGTGAACCACCATGGGTAACCGAGTCTAGGCTCTTCCTGTTGCACCCAGACCATGTTGTGCGAAGGGTGCTCATCCACCCCGGCTCACTGACTCAGCGGATCATCCAGCACTGCAGTGGTCGCTTTTCGGTCAAGGTAATTGAACAGCAGTTTTCCCGCCTCAGCCAGCCACAACGTACCCTCTTGGGACTTCATCACTGTGAAACCGGCAATACCCGCTCGGTACTACTCTACTGTGGCCAAACTCCGTGGGTCTTTGCCCACACCGTCATCCCCCACTATGCCCTGCGCCGTGGCCTGCGCCATCTGACCCAACTGGGCAACCGCTCGCTGGGTGCCGTACTCCACAGTGCTCGGGTAATGGAGCGCAGTCAGGTCGAGTATGCCCGTTTTCTACCCCAACATACCCTGTTCCAGCAGGCGATTGATGGTTTGGATCATCCCCCCGAACAGCTCTGGGGACGGCGTATTCTCTACCGTATTGATGATAACCCGCTACTGGTACATGAGCTGTTTCTGCCCCGATTTGAAGTGGAATAAA
>CAYFNH010000002.1:0-70795 GCA_964344435.1 uncultured Piscirickettsiaceae bacterium
CATGACTCCTTAGTGGAAATAACACGCTGCCAAGCGGCGTATCCTATCATGAAAAATCATGGCGCCATGACTCGCAAACTTTTCAGGAGCTCCCGGAAGTCTGCGGAAATTTGAACCACGCCGATGAATCCCATCCATTTTTTGGTGTTGACACCCACACGTCAATCCGTACTATTACCCCGAAGCGCTGATTTGAGCTCAGCTTGCGAGCGCTATAGAAATACGGCTAAAGCGATGCAGGTCCAGATTCCAAACCCGCTCGCAGCAACAGTTGAGCGGGTTTTTTTATGAATTTTGGATGGAGAATATATTAATGAGCAATGAACACCTCTTTACCTCGGAGTCGGTCTCCGAGGGCCACCCCGACAAGATGGCTGACCAGATCTCGGATGCGATTCTGGATGCACTGCTAAGCGAAGACAAAGCCTCACGTGTCGCCTGTGAGACGCTGGTCAAGACCGGCATGGTGGTACTGGCCGGTGAAATCACCACCAATGCCTGGGTCGACACCGAGCAGCTGGTACGAGATGTCGTCTGCGAGATCGGTTACGACTCGGCCGATGTCGGCTTCGATGGCAACACCTGTGCGGTGATCTCTGCCATCGGCAAGCAGTCTACCGATATCGCCATGGGGGTGGATGAGTCGGAGGATCACGAGCAGGGTGCCGGTGACCAGGGGCTGATGTTCGGCTACGCCTCCAACGAGACTGATGTACTGATGCCGGCCCCGATCACCTATGCTCACCGTCTGGTAGAGCAGCAGTCGCAGGCACGTCGCTCCGGCAAGCTCTCCTGGCTGCGCCCGGATGCCAAGAGTCAGGTCACCTTCCACTACAGCGATGGCAAGCCGGTCGGGATCGATGCGGTGGTGCTCTCTACCCAGCACGACCCCGAGATCACCCACAAGGATCTGCAGGAGGCGGTGATGGAGGAGATCATCAAGCCAGTACTCCCCGCCGAGTGGCTCAACGCCAACACCAAATACCACATCAACCCCACCGGCAGTTTTGTGATCGGTGGTCCAGTGGGTGACTGCGGTCTGACCGGGCGCAAGATCATCGTCGACACCTACGGTGGCATGGCCCGCCACGGTGGTGGTGCCTTCTCCGGCAAGGACCCCTCCAAGGTTGACCGCTCCGCCGCCTATGCCGGGCGCTATGTGGCCAAGAACATCGTCGCCGCCGGTCTGGCCGAGCGCTGCGAGATTCAGGTCTCCTACGCCATTGGAGTTGCAGAGCCCACCTCGATCTCGGTTGAAACCTTTGGCACCGGCAAGATTGAGGACAGCAAGATCGAGGCCCTGGTGCGCGAGCACTTCAACCTCAAGCCACGCGGCATTGTCGAGATGCTCGACCTGCTGCGCCCGATCTACCAGAAAACAGCTTACTATGGACACTTCGGTCGTGAAGATGCCGACTTCAGCTGGGAACGTACCGACAAGGCTGCAGCACTGAAGGAGGCCGCTGGAGTGTAAAACAGCGTCTCTGCGTCTTTGCGCGAGAATTGCTTTTCGCTGTTTCCGGGGAGCGCTGCAACGATCTATCCGATCGCCAGGCCCGGAAGCGGTGCACCACATTATCAACTGCGCTCTCGATCTTATTAAACAGGAGATAGCATGAGTAATATCGAGATCACAGACAACTATATCGTCGCGGACATGAGCCTCAAGGAGTGGGGCCACAAGGAGTTGCGCATCGCCGAGGTGGAGATGCCCGGACTGATGGCGCTACGCAACAAATATGGCGAGGAGAAACCGCTACAGGGGGCGAAAATCGCCGGTTCACTGCACATGACCATCCAGACTGCGGCCCTGATCGAGACCCTGACCGCACTCGGGGCCGAGGTGCGCTGGGCCTCCTGCAACATCTACTCTACCCAGGATCACGCCGCCGCCGCGATTGCCGATCAGGGCATCCCGGTCTTTGCCTACAAGGGAGAGAGCCTGGAGGATTACTGGCAGTACACCCACAAGATCATGGAGTGGGGGGATGCCACCGAGAGCGGTGGTCCCAACATGATTCTGGACGATGGAGGGGACGCCACCCTGCTGTTGATCCTCGGTTCCAAGGCGGAGAAAGATCTCTCCGTACTCGATAATCCGGAGAGCGAAGAAGAGACCGTACTCTACGCCGCAATCAAGGCGAAACTGGCGGAGAGCCCGAACTGGTATTCGGAAAAACTGGCCGGTGTACAAGGGGTCACCGAGGAGACCACCACCGGTGTTCACCGTCTCTACCAGATGGAGGAGGCAGGTGAGTTGCCGTTCCCGGCCATCAACGTCAATGACTCGGTCACCAAGTCCAAGTTCGACAACCTCTACGGCTGTCGAGAGTCCCTGGTTGATGGCATCAAACGTGCCACCGACGTGATGATTGCCGGAAAGATTGCGCTCGTGCTCGGTTACGGAGACGTCGGTAAAGGGTGTGCTCAATCGCTACGCGGCCTCGGTGCCACCGTATGGGTCACCGAAATCGACCCCATCTGCGCGCTGCAGGCGTCAATGGAGGGATACCGCGTCGTAACCATGGATGAGGCCGCTTCACAAGCGGACATCTTCGTCACCGCAACCGGTAACTTCAACGTCATCACCCATGACCACATGGTGCAGATGAAGCACGAGTCGATTGTCTGCAACATCGGTCACTTCGACAACGAGATCGATGTCGCCAACATGAAGCAGTACGAGTGGGAGAACATCAAGCCTCAGGTCGACCACATCACCCTGCCCAGCGGCAACAAGATCATTCTTCTTGCCGAAGGTCGCTTGGTCAATCTGGGTTGTGCCACCGGCCACCCCAGCTTTGTGATGTCCAACTCCTTCACCAACCAGACCCTGGCACAGATGGAGCTGTTCAATCAGGATGGTAGCTACGAGAACAAGGTCTACACCCTGCCCAAGCACCTTGATGAGGAGGTGGCCCGCCACCACCTGGAGAAGATCGGAGCCCACCTCACCACGCTGAGCCAGAAACAGGCAGACTACATCAGCGTACCAGTTCAAGGCCCCTACAAGCCTGACCACTACCGCTACTAAAAAGCGGCCTCACGCAAAGCCGCCAAGACGCAATATATTGTGTCTTGGCGGCTTTATTTTTTGCAGAACAACACCGTCACTGCTACTGTTTCAGAATATTTATCAGCAATCTCTTTCATTTCTCTTGGTGCCTTTGCGCCTTTGCGTGAGAATGCTGTTCTTGTCTCATTAACAAGGTTAAACACGATGAATAGCACCGCCCTCCAATTCAGCCTCGAATTCTTTCCCCCCAAAACCGACAAGGGACGAGAAAATCTGGCGAACACCCAGAAAACCCTGTTCGATGCAATACAACCCGCCTACGCCTCGGTCACCTTCGGGGCTGGCGGCAGTACTCAGGAGGGTACCTACGATGCGGTGATGGCGATACACCAACAGGGGATCGAGGCGGCTCCTCACCTCTCCTGTATCGGCTCCACCCGCGATGAACTCCGCAACATCCTCAATCGCTACAAGGATCAGGGCATCCACCGCATTGTTGCACTACGGGGCGACATGCCCTCCGGCATGGGAGCCGCCGGAGATTTTCGTTATGCCAATGAGCTGGTGGCATTCATTCGTGAAGAGACCGGCAATCACTTCCATATCGAGGTGGCGGCCTATCCCGAATTTCATCCACAGGCAGCGGATGCCTTCACCGACCTGCAGAACTTCAAGCGCAAGGTGGAGGCAGGCGCAGACAGCGCCATCACCCAGTATTTTTACAATATTGACGCTTATCTTCGCTTCAATGAGGAGTGCGCACTGATGGGGCTGGATCTGCCGATCGTCCCCGGCATCATGCCGATCACCAACTACACCAACCTTGCCCGCTTTTCCGAAATGTGCGGGGCGGAGATTCCTCGCTGGATTCGCGAACGGTTGGTTGCATATAGAGATGACACCGACTCACTGCGCTCCTTCGGGCTGGAGGTAACCACCCGCCTCTGCCAGGATCTGCTCAGTGCCGGTGCCCCGGGGCTTCATTTCTACACCATGAACCAGTCTGCAGCAACGCTGGAGGTATTTAGCCATCTCGATCTGCAAGAAGAGAGATAACCATGGGACAGAAATATCCGGCACTGGAACCGAAACATATCGAATTTATCGAGCAGCAGCCGCTCTTCTTTGTTGCCACTGCCCCCAGAGAGGGGCATATCAACCTCTCTCCCAAGGGTTATGACTCCCTGCGGGTGCTGGGGCCCAACCGAATCATCTGGCTCAACCTCACCGGTAGTGGCAACGAGACCGCCGCCCATCTACTGGAAGATGAGCGCATGACGCTGATGTTCAACTCCTTTGCAGACTCCCCGCTGATTTTGCGCACCTATGGCACCGCTACTGCGGTCTATCCCGACCAACCGGAGTGGGAAGACCTCTATGCCCACTTCCCCGATAATGATGGCCACCGCCAGATCTTCGACCTGAAGATTGAGCTGGTACACACCTCCTGCGGTTTTGGTGTGCCCAAGATGGAGTGGATCGAAACCCGCCCCCACCTTGAGCGCTGGATCGAAAAGAAGGGAGTCAAAGGGATCCAGCAATATCAGCACGAGAAGAATGAGATCAGTATGGATGGCAAGCCAACGCGCAAGTAGCCATGATTTGAAAAGTAATGGCAGCTCCTGTCTGCGACACGCTCAAGCACATCCCTGTGTCGCTCGACTGTGGGCATCCTTGCCCACAGACGGCCGCAGATCAGGACTGCCATTACTTTATAGATAGATGATTTATAATCGATATTCTTTTGTTTCAGACAAAAAAATGCCGGTTCGAGCGGGGGAAGCTCGAACCGGCGGTGACAGGTCTTAAATTGGGGGAAAGAGCCTGTCACAATGAGCCTTGATGATCAGGATGCCTGAGGAGGAGGGTGGCAGTCACTGATCAGCTCAGTGCGTATATTATAATTCTATGATATAGACAAAAGCAACCTCTTTTTCCAATTTTTTTGTTCTCTTGTTTTCTCTGTCGACAAAGCAACCACAACGGATCCGAACAACAAAATGTCGGTTGCACAAGGGGCCTCTGGCCAGCCTGAAAAGGTCGTAAATCGATTATAATACTGCATAACCATCATGCCTCTACCAAGAATCTACAGCCCCACCTCCCTCCATCCGGGTGCAACCATCCAGCTGGAACCCTCGGCGCAGCGACATGCGATACAGGTTCTACGTTTGAAGGTTGGGGCACGGCTGCGGCTATTTGATGGAGAAGGGGGGGAGTTTAACGCCACGATTACGGAAATTGACCGCAAGAAAACCACCGTAACTCTGCAACAGGCACATCAATCACGCTGCGAGAGCCCACTTCACACCCATCTCTATCAAGGGATTTCCAAGGGCGAGCGGATGGACTATGCCATCCAGAAGGCAGTGGAACTGGGCGTCAACGAGATCACCCCGCTGTTCTGTGAACGTAGCGTGGTCAAGCTGGATGCAAAGCGGCTACAGAAAAAACTGGATCACTGGCAGGGGGTTATCATCTCCGCCTGTGAGCAGTGTGGGCGCAGCCAGCTACCACGACTCCATCCAGGCAGAACCTTTGAACAAGTCCGAACCCTGACTGATCAGAGCGGATTCCTGCTCAACCCCGAGGCCGCTACCCGGCTATCCGAGCACGCCTCACCACCGACCCGCTGTGCCCTGCTGATTGGCCCCGAAGGGGGGCTCTCTGCCAGCGAAATCGAACAAGCAGAGGCGGGAGGCTGGTTGGGGGTACGATTTGGCCCCCGCATCCTGCGCACTGAAACCGCCACCGTCGTGGCCCTTACCGCCCTGCAACAGCACTGGGGCGACCTCTAAATCTTGAATACCATGCCAACCACACACGTCCCACACCTCACCACCGCACTCACTGGCCCACTGCTGGAGATCGAGAGTCACCTGCTGGCCCGGCAGGCCGAGATCGAGACCTGGTTCCGCAGCCAGTGGCGGCAGACCCCTGCCCCGTTCTACACCTCGGTCGATCTACGCAATGCCGGCTTCAAACTGGCTCCGGTCGATACCAACCTGTTCCCTGCCGGCTTCAACAATCTCAACCCCGCCTTCTTCCCACTCTCGGTACAGGCGATCCAGAATGCGATTGAGCGCATCTGCCCGACCGCCTGCAATGTACTGATCATTCCGGAAAATCATACCCGTAACCTGTTCTATCTGGAGAGCCTGGCCACCCTGCAGCAAATTCTTTCCCATGCCGGTTTCCATGCACGCATTGGCTCGCTAATGGAGTCGCTGGACACCCCGCAGTCGATCGATCTACCCTCCGGGGGAGCGCTCGTTCTGGAACCGGTAGTTCGCAATGGAGAGAATATAGAACTCAAAGGGGAGGATGGCACCCCCTTTCACCCTTGCGTCATCGTGATGAACAACGATCTCTCCGATGGCATTCCACAGCCGTTGCAGGGTATCGACCAGAACATTATCCCGCCGCTGGAGCTGGGCTGGGGTCAGCGCAGAAAATCGACCCACTTCCAGCACTACCACCAGATCACGCAGGAGTTTGCACAGTTACTGCAGATCGACCCCTGGCTGATCGATCCGATGTTCGAGAAGTGTGGCGAGATCGACTTCAAGAACCGTGAAGGGGAGGAGTGCCTGGCTGCCCATGTCGACCATCTCCTGGGAGAGATCCAGAAAAAGTATGACCAGTACCATGTCGATCGTCCCCCTTTCGTACTGGTCAAGGCCGATGCCGGTACCTACGGCATGGGGATCATGACCATCCACAGCGCCGATGAGATCCATGAGCTCAACCGCAAACAGCGCAACAAGATGGCAAAAAGCAAGGGGGGGCAATCAGTTACTGATGTCATCATTCAGGAGGGAGTCTACACCTTCGAGACCCTGGGTGAAGAGCAGGCCGTGGCCGAGCCGGTGGTCTACATGATGGATCACCATGTCATCGGTGGCTTCTACCGGGTGCATACCGCGCGCGGCCCCAATGAAAATCTGAACGCCCCCGGCATGCACTTCGAGCCCCTCGCCTTTGCCAACCCGCTCAACCTGCCCGATCAGAACCGGGCCCCGGATGCAGAGCCCAACCGCTTCTACGCCTATGGGGTGATTGCACGACTGGCGATGCTGGCCGCTGCACGGGAAATTCGTGAGGTGATTGGGGCATGATCAAGCTGGGCATGGTGATGGATCCGATCCAGGCAATCCATCCACAGAAGGACAGCAGCCTGGCTATGTTGCTGGAGGCGCAGCGACGTGGCTGGGCACTTCACTATATGGAGATGGATGACCTCTTTCTCTCTGATGGTGTGGTGCAGACCAACACCCACCCCCTGCAGGTCATCGATGACATCAACCACTGGTACACCCTGGGAGACCGGCAGACCCTCGCCCTGAGTGAGCTGGATGTAATCCTGATGCGCAAGGATCCCCCGTTTGACCGCGAATACCTCTACGCCACCCATCTGCTGGAGCTGGCCGAGGTGGCCGGTGTGGTGGTGGTCAACAAGCCACAATCACTACGGGACTTCAACGAAAAGCTGGCCACCGCCTGGTTTCCCGACCTCACCCCCCCGATGCTGGTCACCCGCAACCACCAGCAGATACGGGAGTTCCTCACCCAGCATGGGGAGATCATTCTCAAACCACTCGATGCCATGGGGGGCAGCTCGATCTTTCGCCTGCAGGCGGGTGACCCCAACAGTGGAGTTATCATCGAGACCCTGACCCAACACGGTGCCCACTACACCATGGTACAGCGCTACATTCCGGAAATCCGCGAGGGCGACAAACGCATTCTGCTGATTGATGGAGAGCCGGTACCCTATGCACTGGCCCGCATTCCGGCCGAGGGAGAACACCGTGGCAACCTCGCCGCCGGAGGACATGGTGAGGGCCAGCCGCTCTCTCCTCGAGACTACGAAATCGTGGAGCAGGTCGCCCCCACCCTGCGGGAGAAGGGGCTACTCTTCGTCGGGCTGGATGTGATCGGTGACTACCTGACCGAGATCAACATCACCAGCCCCACCTGTATCCGTGAGCTGGACAAACAATTTGGACTCAATATCGCCGGGCAGTTGATGGATGTGATTGAGGAAAAGCTTTGCAACGCGTAGATGCAGAGATAATCGATAACAGGAATCCTTCATCGTTGCGTAATTATTTGCAGTTTCTACCCCCTCCCCAACCCTCCCCCTGCAAGGGGGAGGGAGCCTGGAGCATCTTTGCGTCTTTGCGTCTTTGCGTCTTTGCGTTAAGCGCTTTTCTGTTAAGCAGTTGTAGTCAGCCTCCGAGACTGTACCAAGATCAGTTTCTCGCCTTCGGAACGGTGGTCTCTCTTTCCATCTGGGGAGCCCGCGATCAACAAAATGCCGAGGCCAGCCGCCTGATTCGGGAAGACTTTGCCGCAATGCACGACACCTGGCATGCCTGGAAGAAGGGGGGGCTGCTGGGGGAGATCAACCACAACATCGCCACCGGAAAGGCAACACAACTCTCTGCAGAGGCCGCCACCCTGCTGCAACGGACAGCGGAACTCTCCCGCCAGAGTAACCACCTCTTCAATCCGGCGATTGGCAAACTGATCGCCCTGTGGGGCTTTCATGGCGAGCAGCGGAAGGGGCCACCGCCTACCCAGATGGAGATTGATGCGCTACTGCAGGCCGACCCGACCCTCGACAACCTCAATTTTGAATCCGGAACCGTCTCTGCCAGCAACCCTGAGGTGAAGATCGACCTCGGCGGCATCGCCAAGGGGTATGCCGTGGATCGTGCCATTGAGCAGCTCAAACAGCTTGGCATTAAAGATGCCATTGTCAACACCGGAGGGGATCTACGCGCCATTGGTGCCCGTGGTGAGCGCAAATGGAACATCGGCATCCGCTCTCCCGATGGTGGAGAGCCTGTCGCCTCACTACAGCCCCAGGGGGATGAGTCGATCTTCACCTCCGGTGACTATGAGCGGATGTTTGAATATAACGGGGAACGCTACCACCACATCATCAACCCCCGCACCGGCTGGCCCGCGACAGGCACCCACTCGGTCACCGTCATTCATCCAAGTGCCACCGTGGCCGATGCCGCCGCTACCGCCCTGCTGATCGCCACACCAGAACAACGCTCGACCATTGCCCGGCAGATGGGAATCGAGCAGTTGCTGATTATCGATGCGGCCGGTGTATACCATCTGACCGATGCTATGAAACAGCGGCTTACCCTGCTCCGGCCTCCCCCACAAATGGTACCAGTGGTGCTAAGATAACCTCATGAGTCGCAAGATCCACCCCAAAGAGCACTATCTTGGCAACCACCTGCTGATTGCGATGCCCTCGCTCCAAGATAGCAACTTTGACCATACCGTTTCTCTGATCTGTGAACACAATGAGGAGGGTGCTATGGGCTTTGTCCTCAACCGCCCCACCTCTCTGCCAATTCATGACCTCTTCGACCATATGGATATCGCGGTCACGGTTCCACTCAGCTCACAACAGATGCTGCATACCGGCGGACCGGTACAGCCCGAGCGCGGCTTTGTCATCCACTCCCCGGTGGGGGAGTGGGAGTCCACCCTGGAGTTGACCCCGGAGATCGGCATCACCGCCTCACGCGACATCCTCTTTGCCATTGCCAATGGCGACGGCCCGGAGAAACAGATCATCACCCTTGGCTATGCGGGCTGGGGGGCAGGCCAGCTCGAACGGGAATTTTCCGAAAACAGCTGGCTCAGCGTCGAAGCATCCGAAGAACTGATCTTTGATACCGACAACACCCTGCTCTGGCAACGCTCTGCCGACCAACTGGGCATCGACATCAACACCCTCACCACTCAGGCAGGGCATGCCTGATTCAGCGGATGGTGACCGTGGGTAGTGGCTAGTACGCATGAACGCACACTGCTGGGATTTGATCTGGGCACCCACCGCATCGGCGTCGCCATCGGACAGGAGCTGACCCGGTCGGCCCGCCCCCTGACCACCCTCCAGCGCAAGAACAAAAAGTCGGACTGGGAGAGGATTGAAATGCTATTGCATGAGTGGGGCGCCAGTGCTGCGGTAGTGGGTATCCCGCTGCAGCAGGATGGCAGTGAGCAGGAGATGTCCCGGCTGGCACGAAAATTTTGCAACCAGTTGCGCGGACGTTTCAATATAACTGTCCATGAAATCGATGAGAGGCTGACCTCGATCGAAGCGGAGTCTATAATCCGTGCCAACCGCGGAGGCCGACGCCCCGCCGAGGAGCGGGATATCGATGCCGTAGCGGCAACCCGAATCCTGCAGAGTTGGCTCAACCAGAGCGCAAGTGAGGGTAAGCATGGACCATAGTGCAGTAGAAGACATGTCGGTTGACACACTGATCGAACAGATGGCCTCGCAGCTGCGTGAGCAGTTTGCCGACCGTCTTGAACGGGTCATCATTATCGGCATCCATACCGGCGGAACCTGGGTTGCAGAGCGCCTGCACCAGCTACTGGAGAACCCCAACCCACTGGGGGAGCTCAACATCTCCTTCTATCGCGATGACTTTACCCGGGTAGGACTTCACCCCCAGGTATCCCCCTCCAACCTCCCCTGTGACATTGATGGTGCAGAGATCATACTGGTCGACGATGTACTCTACTCGGGCCGTACCATTCGTGCTGCACTCAATGAGATCTTTGACTATGGTCGCCCCGCCCAAGTGACCCTGGCGGTGCTGGTGGATCGTGATGAGCGCGAGCTGCCGATCCGGGCCGATGTAACCGGCAGCCGGATCACGTTGCAGGCAGAGCAGCAGATCAAGCTGCGTGGTCCCGCCCCACTCCAGCTTCAACTGCAAGAGGTGGAGGCGTGAACAAACGCATTCAGCTCGATAGCAACGGCCGCCTGCGCCACTTCCTCTCAATCGAGGGGCTGAACCGGGGCCTGTTGACGGAGATCCTCGATACCGCCGAGAACTTTATCAGTGTGGGCAACCAGCAGGCAAAGAAGGTGCCCCTGTTGCGAGGCAAAACCATCGCCAACCTCTTTTTCGAGCCCAGCACCCGTACCCGCACCACCTTTGACCTGGCGGAGAAGCGGCTCTCTGCCGACGTCATCAACATCAATATCAACACCTCGGCAACCACCAAGGGAGAGACCCTGCTCGATACGCTGCAAAACCTGATCGCGATGCAGATTGACCTGTTCGTGGTGCGCCACAGCGCCAGTGGTGCCGCCCACTTCATCGCCCAGCATGTTCCCTCCTCCGTCAGTGTCATCAATGCCGGAGATGGCCGCCACGCCCACCCCACCCAGGCGATGCTGGACATGTTCACCATCCGCAAGCATAAAGAGGACTTTACCCGGCTGCGGGTTGCCATCATCGGAGACGTGATGCACTCCCGTGTTGCCCGATCACAAATCCACGCACTCAACATGCTCGGCTGTCCCGAGGTTCGGGTGATCGGCCCCAACACCCTGAGTCCGGCCCATGTAGAGGACCTGGGAGTGCATTTCACCAGTAACATGGAGGCGGGTTTGGAGGGGGTTGATGTGGTCATCATGCTGCGGCTGCAGAACGAGCGTATGCGCGGTGCCCTGCTCCCCAGCAAGGATGAGTATTTTCACTATTATGGCCTCACCTGGCAGCGCATGAAGCGAGCCGCGGAAGATGCCATCATCATGCACCCTGGGCCGATGAACCGAGGGGTGGAGATCGAGAGCAGTGTGGCCGAAAGTGGTCACTCGGTAATTTTACAGCAGGTCACCAACGGCATTGCGGTACGCATGGCGGTGCTCTCGATGGCGATGCAGCACAGTGGCGCGGGAGAAAACCGATGAAGATTCTGATTCGCAATGGCCGCATCATCGACCCCGCCAACGAGATGGATCAGATCGGTGATCTGCGAATTGCCGATGGTTTCATCCAACCCAACGATATCCCCTTCGAGGCCGACCAGGAGATCGATGCCAGTGGCAAGGTGGTCTGCCCCGGGCTGGTCGACTTGCGCGCACGGCTGCGCGAACCCGGCGAGAAACACAAGGGAACCATCCGCAGCGAGACCCGTGCGGCGGCTGCCGGAGGGGTAACTACCCTCGCAGTTCCCCCCGACACCCAACCCGCCATCGACAGTCCCGCCGTGGTTGAACTGATCCGTCACAAGGCGGAGGTGGCCGGATATGCCGAGGTCATACCGATCGGTGCCCTGACCCGGGCGCTGGAGGGTGAAGTACTGAGCAACATGGGCGCACTCAAGCGCAGCGGCTGCCGGGTAGTCTCCAATGCACAACACCCGATCACCAACTCACTGGTGATGCGGCGGGCGATGGAGTATGCCGCTACCCATGACCTGACCCTCTTCCTCCACCCGGAAGACCCCTGGCTCAGCAACAACGGCTGTGCCCACGAGGGGCGTATCAGCACCCGACTGGGGCTGCCCGGAATCCCCGATGCGGCTGAGAGTGCCGGAGTTGCCCGCGATCTGGTACTGATTCAACAGACCGGTGTACGTGCCCACTTTTGTGGCCTCAGCAGCCGCAGCGCACTGCAGATGGTTGCCCGCGCCCAGGCAGATGGTCTGGAGGTGAGTGCAGATGTGGCCGCCCACCACCTGTTCCTGACCGAGATGGATATTGGCAACTTCAACAGTCTCTGCCACCTGCGCCCTCCGCTGCGCACCGAGCGCGACCGCGACGGACTGATCGAGGGGCTCAGGCAAGGTGCACTGCAGGCCATCTGCTCCGACCACCAACCCCATGACGAAGATGCCAAGGCCGCCCCGTTCGAGGAGACCGAACCGGGTATCAGCAGCATCGAAACCCTGTTGCCACTCACCCTGCGGCTTGCCCGCGAGCAGCAGATCCCGCTCTCGCAGGCGCTATCCTGGATCACCCATCAGCCAGCCTCGATTCTGCGCATCGACGCCGGCACCCTGAGCCCGGGCGCACTGGCCAACGTCACCCTGTTCGATCCGGAAGCGTGGTGGAGCGTCACCCCGGAGAGCCTCTGCAGTGCCGGCAAAAACAGTGCACTGCTTGGCTGGGAACTACAGGGTAAAGTAACCCATACCCTACTCAATGGACAGATCATTTATGAAGCACCCTGACCGCAACACACTCTTCAAGGAGGAGACCACCATTGTGCAGCATCTCCATCTGCAGGGAGATCAGCACATACTCCAGCTCAAGGCGCCGGAGATCGCCAGCCGCGCCCTGCCTGGCAGCTTTGTCCATGTGGAGTGCGGGCCGCAATTCACCCTGCGCCGCCCCATTTCCATCATGCGCACCGATCCGCAACAGCAGATCATCGAGCTGCTCTACAAAAAACTGGGCAGCGGCACTACCGTACTTAGTGAGAAGGTGGTCGGTGAGACACTCAGCCTGATTGGCCCCATCGGAAAACCGTTTACACTACATTCAGAGCACAGCCGTCCGCTGCTGATTGGTGGTGGCGTCGGAATGCCACCGATGGTCTTTATCGCCCAGTCGATCAAAGACAACCCTCACTTCCACCCCTTTGCCATTCTCGGCTCCGAAGTCCCCTTCCCTTTCCAGCCCACCCCTTCACAGATGATGCTACCGGGGATGCCCGATGGGGTAATTGCCGCAATGCCTCTACTGGAGGATTGGGGAATCCCCAGCCGTCTGGCCAGTCTGCAGGGATATGCCGGAACCCATGAGGGGTATGTAACCGACCTCGCACGCCACTGGCTCGATGCGCTGGATCAGGAGACACGAAACCAGGTCGAGATCTTCAGTTGTGGCCCCCACCCGATGCTGGAGGCGGTCGCCAAACTGGCAAAAGAGTACCAACTCCCATGTCAAGTCTCTCTGGAAGAGTTCATGGCCTGTGGGGTCGGCGGATGTGCCGGCTGCGTGGTAGAGGTCACCACCGAGACCGGCCCGGCAATGAAGCGGGTCTGTGTCGATGGCCCGGTATTTGATGCCATACAGGTATTTGCTTAAACTACCCATATGAGTTGCGGAATCATCAAGTAAACCAGCGAATGCCCAACACCTCATCACTCAACATCACCATCATAGAAGACGATGAGCCCCTGCGTAGGCTGATCGTCAACGCGCTACGGGCTCAGGGGCATCATGTGATTGGGTTGGAGGATGCGGAATCGATCGATGATGAAGGCGGGTCTCAACTGATCGATCTGCTGATTACAGACCTCAACCTGCCGGGAGAGAGCGGGCTTTCGCTCGCACAACGTTTCCGCAATGCACAACCTGGCGCCGGTGTCATCATGATAACCGCGCTCGATCAAGTGGCCGACAAAGTCAGCGGCTATGAGCATGGTGCCGACATCTATCTGACCAAACCCATTGACCCTGCCGAACTACTTGCCGTGGTGAATACATTTGCCCGTCGCCACTATGACCTTCACGCCAACGATAACCAGGGAAGCCAATTCACCCTCTACCCCGACCAGCTCAACCTGACAGGTCCAGCCGCTACCGTCTCCGTTACCCGGGACGAGGCACTGATTCTGACCAGTCTGGCGCGTGCACCCGGTCATATGCTGGAGTACTGGCAGCTACTGGAGCTGCTGACAATGGAAGATACCTCGCATTCCAAATCCGCCCTGGAGGTTCGCATTGTCCGTCTGCGTAAAAAGATCACCGAAGCGGGTTATCCATTGCCCCCGATCAAGAGCATTCGCAGCAAAGGATACCAACTCGCACTCTCACTACGGATCGGATAGTTCACTGCAGTAATGGCGGCAGAACAGTGCTGCTTTCTGTAGGTTATCGTAGGAGTCAGAAGGGGTAGGTAGGATTCGTCCCATCCATTGCCGTATGATCTTCATTATTGAAACCTCAAAGCAAACTATAAAGTACTGCATAAGTCCATTCATACCACAATTCCAGGTGCGCTCAGGCACATCCTTTATCGCTTGACCGCAGCCATCCATGGCTGCAGACAACCTGGAATCGCGGTATGAACGAACTTTCGAGAAGATTGATAACCACCCAACATTCGAGCACCTTATGGACTACTCACCACTCAACATTACCGTAGTTGAAGACATCGAACCACAGCGATCTCTGGTCATCTCGCTGCTACGCCAGGAAGGACACCGTGTAAATGGGTTTGACAGTGCCGAAGCGGCAGAGAGTCAGAGCGGGTCAACGCCAATCGATTTATTGATTACCGACCTCAAACTTCCCGGGGAGAGCGGTCTCTCACTGGCAAGCAGTTTTCGCTCAGCTCATCCCGATATCGGTATTATCATGCTGACAGCACTGGATGCCCCCGACGACAAGGTCTCCGGCTATAGCCACGGCGCGGATGTCTATCTCACAAAACCGATCGACGCCAAGGAGTTGATTGCTGTTGTTGGTGCAATCTCACGTCGTCTCCAGACAGCTACGACAGTGCCCGGCCCCAACGACCCGCTCATTCTCAACCCACAATTGCTGACCCTACAGGGAAGCAAAGAGACCATTACCATCTCACAAAACGATGCACATATTTTGTCCAGCCTTATACACGCACCCGAGCATTTGCTGAAAATGGAGGAGATCTATGAGCTACTTCAGATCGTACCCAGCGCCTTGGCAAAGTCGGCTCTGGAGGTACGCATTGTTCGCCTACGTAAAAAAATCCGTGCCGCTGGATACCCGCTGCAAAGTATAAAAAAAATTCGATACACTGGGTATAAACTGTACACCCCGATAACAATTATCTGAATAATATAACTCGAAGATGTAGGCTTTGTAGGAATATAGAGACGATTTACCTACAGTAAAACAACAATAAATGGCGGCATTCAACAACACAGAAAAACAATAATGAGAAACATTATCAACAGCATGAAAACATTGGCCTTTCCAGTTTGACAACTGAGAAAAATCATTTAGCATAGGGCAACTGGGGTTCTTTTTCTTTTTCTTTTTCTTTTTCTTTTTCTTCAAAAGAGAGAAACAGGCCCACTGGAAAAAGTAAAACATGGAAAGTTGATAAATCAACAAAACTATTAAAAGAGGATAGAAATCATGCAACAAGCATTGGCAGGGCAGGCAGCAACCGCAAATACAGGAGCTGCCAAAATTGGGGCAACCAAGGCGGCTACCGCAAAAGCTGCAGCAGTCAAGGGAGCTGCAGTAAAGGGGGCCACATTGGGTACTGGGGTGGATCTGGCAACCTCTGCAACTGTCGGCAAGGATGTTGTTATCGGTAACGGTGCTGAAGTGATGGCCAAGGCCAAGATCAGCAGCGGTGCGGTAATCGGCTCTGACGCCACCATCCAGCAGGGAGCCGTCATTGGCAAAGGGGCTGTGATTGGACAGGATGCCACCATTACCAAGGGAGCCGTTGTCAAAAGTGGTGCCGTTATCAAGGATGGCGCTACCATCAAGGCTGCACCCGCAGCAAAAGTGGGGACTGCAAAGGTTGCTCCAATGGCAAAAACCGGAACGGCCGCTGCCAAGGCTGGCGCCACCGCAAAGGCTGCACCTGCTGCTGCCGCCGCTGCCGCTCCCCGTGGGGTAGAGATTGAAGGGCTGCGCAATGGTGCCATGGCTGCAAAAACCGGGACTGCTAAAGCGGGCGCTGCCAAGACCGCTCCAGCTGCAATGGGTATGGGTACTCTCCCACCAGGTGTTGAAGTCGAAGGGCTACGCAATGGCGCCATGGCTGCGAAGGCAGGAGCCGCCAAAACGGCGACAGGTAGTGCCAAGGCCGTTCAGGCCGCTGCGGTGACCTCTACGGCACCAGCCGCCAGCACCTCTTCCACCGCTGCCGCAACCGGTAAGACCGCTGCTGCCACCATCTGGAATGGCAAGGGCTGGAGCCTCGGTTTAGGGCTGGGCCTGGGTGCCTGGGGCACCGCTGCCGTAGGCCTGTTGGGTGCATCGGCCGCCTACGGTTACTACCGTCACCGCAAGAGCCTGCAAGAGGAAGCAGCGACCAGCGATAAAAATGTCGTGACTGAAGCTGCAAGCGACAAAGAGTAAACAATGGCCGCAGAAGTGATTGTGATGGACAGCCACTGGGGGCCACGCCTTCGTGCTGCCCTGAGTTACCTTGGCCCAGCGGTCTTTGTGCCACTATTCCTCTATCGCAATGACAAGTTTGTCTACTTCCATGCCCGTCAGGGGCTGGTACTCTGGGTAATCTCTGTACTCGCCATTGCCTCTCTGTTTCTGCCAGGATCAGGCAAGTTTCTGTTTGTGGTGTTGATGGGTATCTACCTGGCAGCCTCGGCAGTGGGGGTTCTCTCCTCCCTGTTAGGGGCCACCTGGGAGATTCCGGCTATCGGCAAACTTGCTCGCCGCTATTTTTAATCTGGATTGCAGGCCAAAGTGTACCCGCACCATGGCTACCTTGAGTGCTGCTCCAGGTAGCTATTGATCTCCCGTAAAAAAGGCTCGCTGTACTTTTCCAGCTTCTTCTCCCCCACCCCGTTAATCTCCAGAAAATCGGCACGCGTGGTTGGTTGGTGGATCGCCATCTGAGTCAGGGCCGCATCTCCAAACACCATAAATGGTGCAATCCCCTCCTCCTCGGCCAGCTCGCGACGCAACCCCCGCAGCAGCTCAAACAGCAATTCGTCCCGCCCTTCGACTGCTACCGTCTCACTACGTTTACGCTGCCGCTTTCCGCTCTCTTTCAGACGTGGCTTCGCCAACTCCAGCGACCGCTCCCCTTTCAATAACGGACGTGCCAGGGCCGTCAACTGCAGTACCGAATAGTTGGCAATATCCTGCGTCAGATAACCACGATGGATCAGCTGCCGCAGCAGGCTGGACCATTCTGCATCACTGCGCTCCTTGCCGATACCGTAGGTACTGAGCTGGTTATGGCGGAGGTTACGGATACGCTCGTTGTCCATCCCCCGCAATACATCAATCACGTGACGCATACCAAAACGCTGCCCCACCCGATAGACACAAGAGAGCGCCTTCTGCGCATCCTCGGTCGCATCATAGCACTCGGGTGGATCGGAACAGAGGTCACAGTTGCCACAGTCTTCGGACAGCTCTTCACCAAAATAGTGCAGCAGCACCCGCCTGCGGCAGGTAAGCGCCTCGGCAAAGGCAACCATGCTGTTGAGTTTGTGGATCTCGATCCGTTTCTGTGCCTCATTATCACTGTTCTCCACCAGACGCCGTGCCATCACCACATCCTGTGCGCCAAATAGCAGCAGCGCCTCGGCCGGTAGACCATCACGCCCGGCACGCCCAGTCTCCTGATAATACCCCTCGATATTCTTCGGCAGATCGTAGTGAACCACAAAGCGTACATCAGGCTTGTCGATGCCCATACCAAAGGCGACCGTAGCCACCACCACATCGACCTCGTCGCGCATGAACTGTTCATGAACCTGCTCGCGCACTACGGCAGGCAGACCGGCATGGTAGGCAGCCGCGTTATAGCCGGCCAGACGCAACTTCTCCGCCAACTCCTCCACCCGCTTGCGACTGAGTGCGTATACAATGCCGCGCTCTCCGCTGAAACGGCCAAGAAAATGTTTGAGCTGATCAAACGGCTTGCGCTTCTCCAGCGCCCCGTAACGGATATTGGGGCGATCAAAACCGGTAACATGGATACTGGGCTGGCGTAACTGCAGCCGCTGGACAATATCCCTGCGGGTCTGTGGATCGGCTGTGGCGGTCAGTGCCACCATCGGTGTATCGCTGAAACGCTCACGCAGAGCGCCCAGTTGTACATACTCGGGACGGAAATCGTGCCCCCACTGCGAAACACAGTGCGCCTCATCCACTGCAAACAGTCCGATTTCGACCTCTTCCAGCCGTTGTAAAAAGCTCTCGGACATCAACCGTTCCGGAGCCACATAGAGCAGATCGAGGTTACCGGAATGGAGTCGGGCCAGGGTTTGTTGAGCCTCTTGCGCCTGCACCGAAGAGTTGTAACAGGCGGCATCGACCCCGTTGGCCTGCAACGCATCCACCTGATCCTTCATCAAGGAGATCAGCGGCGAAACCACGATGGTGGTTCCACCACGTAGCAACGCAGGCAACTGATAGCAGAGTGACTTACCGCCACCGGTCGGCATCAGCACAAAGGTGTCACGACCCGCCACCACATCCTCGATGATCTCCTGCTGGTGGGGACGAAAACTGCTGTAACCGAAGACACTCTGCAGTGTCTCCTGGGGGGAAGAGTACATAGGATAGTCTGGGATGGTCTGGATGATGGAAGTATACTCTGCCCATGGAGATCGCAACACACCTGCAACAGATCCGTTCACGGATTGAGTCAGCCGCTGCAGCACACGGTAGAGACCCGGCTACCATTCAGCTGCTGGCGGTCAGCAAGACCAAACCTGCAGAGATGGTTGAGGCCGCCCATGCTGCCGGGCAGCGCCACTTCGGTGAGAGCTACCTGCAGGAGGCACTGGAAAAGGTGGACACTCTCCAGTTGGAAGGGGTGGTCTGGCACTTTATCGGTGCCATTCAATCCAACAAGACCCGTACCATCGCCCAGCACTTCGACTGGGTTCATGGGGTCGACCGGCTCAAGATTGCACAACGACTCGGCAACCAACGCCCGGTCAAACAAGGGCCGCTCAACCTCTGCATCCAGGTCAACAGCAGCGGGGAGACAAGCAAGGCGGGGGTGAGCTTCGAGGCACTGCCGGAGCTGGCCAGACAGATTAGCGCCATCTCCAATATTCGTCTGCGCGGATTGATGACACTACCGGCACCTGCCTCCGATTTTGAACAGCAACGCCGCCCGTTCCGTAAATTGAGAGAGGCACTGGATCAGCTCAACCAACAAGGACTGGCACTGGACACCCTCTCCATGGGGATGTCGAGTGACATGGAGGCAGCCATTGCCGAAGGGGCCACCATGGTCCGTATTGGTACCGCACTCTTTGGTGCACGACCGTGAGGCCAATCGTCCTCGCAATGGGGGGACATGACCCCACCGGGGGGGCCGGTATTCAGGCAGATATCGAAACCGTAAGCGCACTGGGGGGAACTGCCCTCACCCTGCCAACCGCACTCACCATTCAGGATAGCCATCGAGTACACCGCTTCACCCCCACCCCGGTCGACTACCTGCTGGAACAGGGGCATCTGCTGCTACAGGAATTTCCCATCTCCGCCATCAAGATCGGCATGGTCGCCAGCGTAGAGAGTGCCGCTGCAATAGCCAGGCTCCTCCAGCCCTATGGTGAGATCCCGGTGGTGCTCGATCCGGTACTTGCCGCTGGCGGTGGAGGGGCACTCCACACTGAAGGAGTGGCCTCTGCACTACGGCAAACCCTGCTGCCAATCACCACGATGGCCACCCCCAACCGGGAGGAGCTTGGCAGACTGGTTCCCGAGAAAACGGAAGAGGGGGCACGCAGCCAGCAGCTGATCAATCTTGGAACCGAAGCGGTGCTGGTAACCGGTACAGACCAGCCAGCTAGCGGTGAAGGTGAGCATATCTGCCACACTCTCTACCAAGATACTCGATACACCCCCTTCCAGAGCCCACGCCTCCCCCACCACTACCACGGTTCCGGCTGCACCCTGGCATCAGCCATTGCCACCCTGATTGCACAGAAGATCCCTCTTGCAGAGGCCATTCAGACAGCGCTTGACTACACCCTGGAAACACTACGCCATGCCTCTCACCCAACCTCGGGGCAGCACTTTCCAAACCGATACTTTCCAAACCGTTTGACAAAAAATATCTGCTGGATTAACTCGGTCGAGTAACTATACTCTCTTGTGCGACCATTGACTTTCTGACAGTATATATATAGCTAGAAAATCATGGCGTTACATATCATATAACTTATATACTATAAACGGGAGACTCTCATGAACATTCACAAAGCCACCTGGGCTGAGCACCTGCTTGCAAGCACACTGATACTGCTTACCACCCTGACAACCTCAACACAACTGCTGGCAGACGAGTTCCCGCTACGAGCCAAATTTTCAGAGGTCACCCCCATATCCGGTGAGGCACTGAACGAAAAATATAATGACTACACCATCGTTGATGCCCGCTCCGCCTTTGAGTTCGATACCATCCATATTGCCAAGGCGATCAACATTCCGGTTGCCAGTAAGTCTTTTGACAAACTGCTCGCCCAAAAGGTAGCCAAAGATGCGCCGGTTGCCTTCTACTGCAATGGAATCACCTGTGCCAAGAGCTACAAGGCGGCACGCAAGGCAGCCTCTCTCGGCTATACCCAGGCACGGGTGTACGATGCCGGCATCTTCACCTGGATCAAAACCTATCCACAACGCGCATCGCTGATCGGCACCACCCCGGCAGATCCAGCACACCTGATCTCCAAGGCGGATCTGCAGGCAAAGATGGTTGATTTTGCCGGTTTCCAGAAAATCGCCAAGGAGAGTGGCAACACGGTTCTGATCGACGTTCGCGACCCCTATCAGCGTACACTCGCCTCAGACCGCAGCAAGAAGATTGATCTGCCAGCCATTGATGGTCTGCGCCCACGCAACATACCACTCGATAGAATGGGCAAAATGCTCAAGAGTGGACAGATGAAAGACAAGACTCTGCTGATCTATGATGCCGTGGGCAAACAGGTACGCTGGCTGCAGTACCACCTGGAAGGGAATGGTTACGGCGATTACTACTTCCTCAACAAGGGTGTATTCGGCGTTACCGGTATCGTTAACAAATAGTCTCTCGCTCGACAGAGTGGTTCTCAAAATTCCCCCAAGGGTTGTTTGGGGGCGTTTTGGGTCACTCTGTATCTTGCCGCCACTCCACCTCTCTGATCACTTTACGGATGCTCTAACATGAAGCTGGGTCTTAACGTCAAAAGTCTACTTTTTACCTCCGTCAGCATGTTGCTGCTGTTGGCAATCACGCTGACCGCCTCACTCCATCTCTCCGGAGAGGCACAACAGCACCAACTGTCAGAGACGATCACCTTGCTGGATACCCAACTGGAGGCACAGCAACAACTACTGCAGGAGGGACTGCAGCAGAAAAGTGACAACCTCAGTGGACTGCTGACCATGATTGCCCCACAGGCAATCTTCTCCTTCGACTTCGATGCCCTACAGAGCTATGCAGAGGCCGCCGTTCGTGACAAGGAGATTGACCGGGTACGCTTTCTCAATGCGCAGGGAGAGACCATCGCAGACAGCGACCTTGAACAGCCTTCCATGGAAAACCCTCAGGTTTCAATTGCACTCGAACTGGATGGAGAGTCACTCGGCACCCTGCAGATGGCGGTGAATCATAACCACATCGACACGGCCATGAACCATACCCGCATCAACAATGAGCGCTATCAGGAGCAGATTCGTAGCGACACCGAAGCCGGGCGCAGCAACACCTTGTACTGGTCGATCCTGTTTGGTGTCATTACACTGCTGGCTACGGCCATTGTCTCCATCCTCTATATACGCAGCAGCATTACCGCCCCGATTCAGCAAGTGATCGAGCTTTTCAAGCAGATTGGTAGCGGCAAGTATGATAACGAGATCACGACCCGGAGAAAGGATGAGATTGGCCAACTATTCCTGGATCTGCAACTGATGCAGCAGCAGCTCTCGGACAACATCGATCAGATGCGTGAAAACGAGCAGCGTGCACTACGCATTAAGGTTGCCCTCGACAATGTCAGCGGCAACATCATGGTGGCCGACAATGACTTCAACATTATCTACATGAACCGTGAGCTGAAGCACTTCTTCACCGATCGAGCCGATGCCATCGCAACGGAGATCCAGGGTTTCAATGCCGACGATCTACTCAACACCAACATTGACACTTTCCACAAGGAGCCACAGCGAATTCGCGATTTTCTCAACCAACTGGAGAGCTCCCATCGAGGTCAGGTCACCATTGCCGGCCTCACCTTTTCACAGACCATCAATCCGGTGATCAATGATAACGGTGAGCGCCTTGGATATGCAGTGGAGTGGGATGACAAGACCGACCAGCTTGAGGCAGAGCAGGCCATCCAACAGCTGATTCAGGATGCCGAAAACGGCCATATGGAACGTCGTCTCAGTGCCGACCACTACCAGGGCTTCATGAAGACTCTGGGCAGCGGTATCAACACCGTACTGGACGCCATCCACACCCCACTGCAAGAGGTGATCGAAACCCTTACCGCACTCTCCAACGGGGATCTCACCCGGCGTATGGAGGGGGCCTATAGCGGAGAGTTTGCAACCCTGAAAGAGGCCTACAACAACAGTGTCGGCAACCTGCAGGATATGGTGATCAACATCCGTACGGTTGCCAATGCGATCACCCTGGCATCCAGTGAGATTTCAACCGGCACCAATGATCTCTCCTCCCGCACCAGTGCGCAGGCCGCCAGTCTGGAGCAGACCTCTGCCAGCATGGAGGAGATGACCTCCTCGGTACAGCAAAATGCGAAACACGCCAACGATGCGGATCGTATCGCCAGCCAGACCAATCAACTCGCCTCGGAGGGGCGTGATGTGGTCCACCAGGCGATCGACTCGATGGAGCGAATCAACCAGGCCAGTGACAAGATTGCCAACATCATCAGCACCATCGATGACATCGCCTTTCAGACCAATCTGCTCGCCCTCAATGCGGCGGTCGAGGCAGCACGCGCCGGAGAGCAGGGGCGTGGCTTTGCCGTGGTTGCCGGAGAGGTGCGTTCACTGGCACAGAAGGCAACGCTGGAGGCACAGAACATCAAGGCGCTGGTCGATGAAACCACCGAAAGCATCGGCGCTGGCAGCAGCCTGGTCAACCGTACCGGAGAATCCCTGCAGTCCATCGCCGCTTCAACCCAACAGGTGAGCGATGTGGTTGCCCAGATCACCCAGGCCAGCCAGGAGCAGTCCAACGGCATCGGTCAGGTCAACAACGCCATTGCCAAACTCGACAGTGCCAACCAGCAGAATGCCGCTCTGGTTGAGGAGACTGCCGCCAGCAGCAGCTCGATGGATCAACAGGCAAGAGAGCTGGAAGAGATGATGAGCCGCTTCAAAACCGGCGGCTGACACGAGATGTCCGCACCTACACCGGAACAGCATCTTCGCGGCCTCTATCTGATTACTGACCACCAGCTAACCGAAAAGAGTGGACTGGTAGCGGCCGTCGCGGCCGCCATTCAGGGGGGCGCCCGACTGGTTCAGTACCGCAACAAACACGCTACACAGGCACGCAAACGGTGGGAAATCGAGGATCTGCTAACCCTGTGCCGCCCGCTCGGGATCCCTCTGATTGTCAACGATGATATTGCACTGGCTGCCGAGACCGGGGCAGATGGGGTTCACCTCGGCACTGAGGATGGCGACATCTCGGCAGCACGAACCCGACTCGGCACTGCAGCGATCATCGGTGCCTCCTGTTACAATTCACTGGATCGTGCCAGAACAGCAGCCGCTGAAGGAGCCAGTTACGTCGCCTTTGGTCGCTTCTTCCCCTCGCAAACCAAGCCAGACGCGGTTCTGGCCACACCGGATCTGCTTCAGGCTGCACGTGCAGAGCTGAAGATTCCACTCTGTGCCATCGGGGGGATCGATGCCACCAATGGTACGGAGCTGATCACAGCCGGTGCGGATATGCTGGCTGTGGTTCATGCCGTTCTGGCTGCCGATGATATTACTGCGGCAGCTGGCACACTGAATAACCTGTTTCATTAAAAATTCCAGAGGAGGGAATATGACCCGCTCACATGACCTGTTTCAAACTGCTCAACAACACATCCCCGGCGGCGTAAACTCCCCGGTACGCGCCTTTCGTGGCGTTGGCGGCGACCCGGTCTATATCAAACGGGCCGAAGGGGCCTATATCTATGATGAGGATGGCCGTGGCTATATCGACTATGTTGGCTCCTGGGGGCCGATGATCCTGGGGCATGCCCACCCGGAAGTGATCGAGACGGTACAGCGCAGTGCCGCCAATGGCCTCAGCTTCGGTGCCCCTACCGAAATCGAGACCATCATGGCGGAGAAGGTGAAGGCCCTGGTTCCCTCCATCGAGATGGTGCGTATGGTCAGCTCCGGTACCGAGGCGACCATGAGTGCGATCCGTCTCGCCCGTGGCTATACCGGACGTGACAAGATCGTCAAGTTCGAGGGCTGCTACCATGGCCACGCCGACTCTCTGTTGGTAAAGGCCGGCTCCGGCGCCCTTACCTTTGGTGAGCCTACTTCACCCGGTGTTCCCAAGGCACTGGCAGAGCACACCATCACCCTCAACTACAATGACAGTGATCAGGTACGAACGCTGTTTGCCGAGATCGGGGATGAGATCGCCTGCATCATCGTCGAACCGGTGGCCGGCAACATGAACTGCATCCCCCCGGTAGCGGGTTTTCTTGAAACCCTGCGCGAGGTGTGTGATGCCCACGGCTCGGTTCTGATTCTGGATGAGGTGATGACCGGCTTCCGCGTCAGCCTCGGCGGTGCACAGGGCAAACTCGGCATTACCCCCGACCTGACCACGCTGGGCAAGGTGATTGGTGGCGGTATGCCGGTAGGGGCATTCGGCGGCAAACGCGAGATCATGGAACATCTATCCCCTCTGGGCCCGGTCTACCAGGCGGGTACCCTCTCCGGCAATCCTCTGGCGATGGCCGCCGGGCTCAAAACCCTGGAGCTGATCTCTGCCGACGGCTTCTTTGATGAACTGGAACAGAAAGTCGCCATTCTCACCGACGGCATCCTGGAGGCAGCCAACGAACACAATATCCCGATGCGCTGCAACCGTATCGGCGGCATGTTTGGCCTCTTCTTCACCGAAGCCGACAAGGTGGAGACCTTTGCCGCAGTCAGTAACTGTGATGGTGAACGCTTCAACCGCTTCTTCCATGGTATGCTCAAGGAGGGAGTCTATCTGGCCCCCTCCTCCTACGAGGCTGGTTTTGTCTCCTCGGCACACCGTGAATCAGACCTGGAGGCGACCATCAAGGCGGCACGCAAGGTACTCGCCTCACTTTGAGCGCATTGTGGACGGCACTGAACGACTGGTTCAGTGCCAATGAGACGCTACTGTTCTGGGTTGGAGTGGGCTCGTCCGCAATGCTGGTTGGCTCCATTCTGGCCCTGCCCTGGCTGGTAGGGCAGATCCCGGAAAACTACTTCCGCCACCCACAGGAGCCGGTTGCCCCTGCCCTGCAGGAGCATCCCCTGCTGCGCCTGCTGCTCCACCTGCTGAGAAATGTGGTCGGAGGTATCCTGATTATCGCCGGATTCCTGATGCTGTTCCTGCCGGGACAGGGATTATTGACCCTGCTACTGGGGATCATGCTCTGCCATTTTCCCGGCAAATACCGTCTGGAGCAGTGGTTCATCCGCCAACCCGGTATACTTGGCGCTTTAAACTGGTTTCGTGAAAGGGGTAACCACCCCCCACTGAGCCTTGCACCCAACGAAGATAACCATGAACAATCACGAATCAACCGCTCCTCTGGAAGGTGCTGACCCAGAAAAAGCGGATGTCCGCCTGGCACTCTGGGCGGCCTCCCTCTATCTCATCAACCTGCTGCTGCTACCGGGCATCGGTTACCTGCTGCTTGGCTGGCTCTACTTTCGCAACCGTGAGCGTGATGACCGACCGCTCGGTAACATCCACCTGCGCGAGGCCTTTACCGCCTCCACGGTTGGCGGAGGGCTGATTTTCGCCACCCTGCTCTTCTTCTGGATCGGTGGCTTCGATGTCTCCAGCAGCTGGGTCTATGCCATCATCTACTTTACCCTGATCCACTCCAGCTTTATTCTGCTGGGGGTATTGGCACTGGCTCGCGCCTTTGCCGCAGAACCTTTCTACTATCCCCTTATCGGCAAACACCGCGCACGGCTGTTTGATTGATGTACTCATGATGAACCGTTACCAGAGTACAGAGCTGGAGGATGCCGTTGCCGAACTGAAGCGGGAGATGCGCCGTGGGCGCTGGTTCAAGAATACCCTCTACCTGCTGCTGATCGGCTATCTACTGCTACTGATTCTCGCCTCGGTGGGGGTAATTGATGAGATTGATCCGGCACAACGGATCGCCTCGATCAAGCTACAGGGGGAAATCAGCAGCGAGACCCCCAACAGTGCAGAGATTCTGGCCCCAGCCATCCGCAGGGCAGCCAAGGACGAGCGCGTAAAACATATACTGCTGCAGCTCAACTCCCCCGGTGGCACCCCCTCCCAGGCTGAACGGCTCTGGCAGCTGCTGCGCCAGGTAAAAAAGGATCACCCTGAAAAGAAGATCCTGGTCAGTATCGATGAGCTCTGTGCCTCTGCCTGCTACTACATCGCCTCCGCGGCCGATGAGATCCATGCCACCGAGGTCTCTCTGATCGGTTCCATCGGGGTACGCATGGGTGGTTTTGGCTTTGTTGGTGCGATGCAGAAGCATGGTGTTGAACAGCGTGAGCTGACCGCAGGCGAGTACAAGGCGCTGCTCGACCCGTTCTCTCCACGCAATCCGGAGACAGAGCAGTTCCTCAAGGAGCATGTACTGGCTACCACCCACAACATCTTTATTGACCGGGTCAAACAGGGGCGAGGTGATCGACTCGACCACGATAGCGAGCTGTTCAACGGGCTCATCTGGGTGGGTCAGGAGGCGAAGTCGCTGGGGCTGATCGACGGTTTCTCCTCTCCCCGGGAGATGGCTGACAACCTGCAGGTCGAGAGTATTGTGGATTACACCCCCAAGGTGGATCTGTTCGAGCAGTACGCCAACCAGTTTGCCGCCAGCCTGCGCAGTAGCTGGCGCAGTCTGACCCACAGCCGAGTGGAGATGCGGTAGGGGGCTACTCCGGTAGCGCCTCGATAATGGCCTCATCCAGGGCTCTGGCTGCAGCCTCAATCTCCTCATCGGAGCTGAGCTGATCCACGGCATCACACACCGTTCTCGCCAGATCGGTCAACCGAGGGTAGCCAAAGTTCGCGGCACTACCTTTGATGTTGTGTGCAGCCAACCGCAGCGCCTCCCACGCCCGTTCCTGCAGGGCACTACGAATTTCATGCTGGCGCTCGGCCGTACCCTGTAGAAAAATTTCTCTCAACTCGTCACTCACCACCAATTCATGGCTATGCGGGGCAAGCTGAAGTGACTTTGCCTCCTCTGCACTGAGTGATTGCAGGTACTGCTGCAACACCTTCTCCAGTGTGGATTCATCAACCGGCTTGGAGAGAAATGCATCGGCCCCCGCCTGCATGAATTTATTGCGATGCACCTGCATCACATTGGCCGTGAGTGCAACAATCGGCACCTGACAGAAGGATTGGCGCAACAAGGTAGTGGCCTCAATGCCATCCATCACCGGCATCTGCATATCCATCAAAATCAGATCCCAGGATTCAGATAACCCCCGCTCCAGAGCCTGCTGGCCATCCTCGGCAATCACCACTTCGATGCCATACCCCTCCAGCAACTGGCGCATCAGCAACTGTACCTCGCGGGTATCTTCCGCCACCAAGATCCGTCCTTGAAAATAGAGCAGCTCATCCTCCTGTCCGGCCTCTGCAATCGGCTCCCCCTGCTGCAACGGAAGATCCACCTGAAAACGGGAACCTCTCCCCTCTTCACTCTGTACCTCCACCATTCCCCCCATCAGCTGGATCAGTTTCCAGGAGATGTGCAACCCCAGTCCGGTTCCACCGTGCCTGCGGGAGATTGCCGAGTCGGCCTGATAGAAGGGTTCAAAGAGCTGTTCGATCACCTCTGTGGACATGCCGATTCCCTGATCCTCAACCACGATCCGGATCCAGCTCCCCTGCCCCAGTGGCCCCTCCTCCAGCTGTTCAACCTGTAGATGTACCTCACCCTGATCGGTGAACTTCACCGCATTGCCACAGAGGTTGAGCATAATCTGGCGAACCCGCTGCAGATCACCAATCAACAGGTGGTCAAAAACCCCCTTCAGTTCCGCCTTGAAGGTGATGCCATCATCGGTCGAGCGGCGTGGAAAAATCTTCTGCAGCTCCTCAACCAGCTCACGCATGTTGAAAGGGCTCCACTCCAGACTGAACCCCTCGGTATCCAGTCGGGAGAGATCCAGAATGTCATTCAGCATATAGAGTAGAGAGCGCCCGGAGATATCGATGGTCTGCAGTGTCTCCTGTTGCACCACAGTCAAGTCACTCTTTGCCAGCTGATCACTACTGCCCAGCAGAACCGTCAATGGGGTGCGCAGTTCGTGGCTCATGGTGGCCATGAACTCATCCCGAGCCTGATGGGCCCTGTCAATCTCCGCTTGCTGCTCCCGCAGTTGCTGCTGCATCGGGGTGACTACCACCTGCTGCACACTGCTCCAGAGCAGCCCCCAGACCGCCCCGATAAACAGAACCAATACAACCATGGTCTCCATCAGGTAGAGCTCTACAAAGGTATTACTAACCAGCCCCAACCCAACCAACACCAACAGCACGACCGCAGCCAACAGCAACAGCACTCGACGCAGCAACGGACGCTGCCAGCGCAGCTCGACCGCTTCATCCCCCCTGTGTACGAATGCTCCCATCAGCCCCCATCTATCTGGTAATTGAGTTGTGATCTCTCAGCAACTGTTCGATTCGATCGAGACGCCGCTCCATCGCCTCGGTATGCTCCCGAATCCAGTGTACCTCTCCCGCTTCCCCCTCGCCACTCTCCTGGTCGAACCGTTGATGCTCCCGGGTCAGTACATCGAGCACGATACCAACCATCATATTGAGAAAGACAAAAGTAGTGAGGAAGATGAAGCTGAGATAGTAGATCCAGCTCAGCGGGTAGACCGCCATGGTCTCATACATCACATCGGTCCAGTCCTCGAAGGTGGAGACCCGAAACAGGGTAAGCATTGAGATCGCCACATCTCCCCACAGGGTTTCGTTGATCTTCTCGAACAGAAAGCTGCCAACCGCCCCGTAGATATAGAAGATGACAAACATCAACAGCACCACATAACCCATGCGCGGAATCGCCTTGAACAGCGCATTGATCAACAGGCGCAGCTCGGGGATGAGTGAAACCAGTCGCAACACCCGGAAGATGCGCAGTAGCCGGGCCAGCAGCACCAGCTCGCTATCCTCCAGCGGGATCAGACTGGCAACCACAATGGTAAAATCAAACAGATTCCAGCCGGAGCGGAAGAAGTTGAGAAAGCGCCGCTCTGCCAACATGCGCACCGAGATCTCCAGTACAAAGAAGAGGGTGACACCGATATCGAGCCACTCCAGTGCCTGTGTCAGCTCCAGACTCAGGTTGTAGGTCTTGGCACCAATGGTGAGTGCAGAGACCACGATGATCAGGATGACCGCCGACTCGAACCATTTATTGCGCTGAAGCTGCTCCAATCGGGACTGAAAACCGGTTAACGTATTCACAACAAATTCCTCGACTCCATTATCGGTCTACCGGGGGGCAAACAGCGACCTTATCCATGGTATCCCACTGCGATCAACAGACCGCCTACCGCCACGCCAAGCAGAAAAACGGCCAGCATCGCCAACAGCTTGCCCCACTAGGTACGCGGCACAAGACTCAGTGCCCACTCAAAAAAGATGCACATCGTTCAACGCTGCATCTGATGCAATTCTTCTTGCCAGAGGCGTTTTGCACCATTCCCCCCAGAAGGTGTGCGTCACCTCTCCCTCTCGCAACTGCTCCAGCGCACCCTCCTGAAAATCGAAGAGCCGAATCCTCACTGCAGCATCATCCCTGCGCTGCAACCCGACGGAATGCCACTTCCTCCATATCAGCCTGAATCGAGGCGCGCTCAATGGTCATGTTGACGACATTGCCCTGCTGATCCAGATCGACGTAGAGGTTCTCATTGATCTCTTTCGTTTCCGATACCGGATGGTCAGAAAACTCCATCAACGCCGTATCGGTATCTTCAAAATACTTAATTTTCATCATTCGACTCCTTAAACCCCCGATCAAAGAATGCATTATGGATGGTTTCTCCATCCTCCAGAAGAATCACCCGCAAATACTTCCCCTCTTCTGCAATATATCCCCACTTTCTGATCCGTCCATCCTGCTGAACCTCTGTTGCAACAGGCTCTCTGACCACCGATTCGATCCATGCCGTATCAATCATGGCCCGGTCTGCCCGCTGCCGGGTATAGAGAAAATATTGGGTAAACTTCATCTGCTGATCTATCCTTCTCGATTGATTACGAAATTCTCAAGATAGTCCCGATAGAGCTGCACCACATTGGCTACGCTCACCGATTCGTCAGGAACGAATCGGGACGCATCCCGTGCGCCCGAAGGGGACACACCAGGGACGGTGTAGATCAGCTGCGAAGACATCTCCTGAAAGGCATCATCGGAGTCCGTCACCAGATAAATATGGGTCAATCCCTCTCTGATCAATCAGGTCATCAATAGCTGCCATAGCAGACCTCTATAGATTTTGAATACAGGGCAAATTTTATCACTACTCTAATCCCCATTGAGGAATCAACTGCTGCTCCAGACCCAACTGATCCAGAATCCGTGCCACCACAAAATCAACCAGGTCTTCCACCGACTGGGGCTGCTGATAGAGTCCTGGGCTGGCCGGTAGAATGGTGACACCATTTTGCGACAACTTGAGCATATTCTCCAGATGGATGGTGGAGTAGGGGGTCTCTCTTGGGACCAGAATCAGCTTTCTCCGCTCCTTGATCATTACATCGGCGGCACGCTCCAGCAGGTTATCACTACTACCATGTGCAATCGCCGAGAGTGCCCCCATCGAGCAGGGGCAGACCACCATCGCACGCGGGCCACCGCTACCACTGGCCACCGGAGACAACCACTCCTGTTTTTCATACAGTGCCAACTGGCCCGGTTCTGCATGAAAGCGCTCCGCCAACAACAGTTGGGCCGTCTCACTCTCCGCCGGCAGGGCCACACCGGCTTCCATCTCCATCACGATCCGGGCGGCATCAGAGAGCATCAACCAGACCCGCTGCTCTGCTGCCAGCAGTTGCTCCAGCAGGCGCAGTGCATAGGCTGCACCGGAGGCCCCGGTCACTCCCAGCGCAATGCTGTTGCTGCGACTCCAGTTGGATTGGTTCATGCCTGTGACAACCCCGCCAGCAGCTTCTGGTGAATCCCGCCAAATCCGCCATTACTCATCACCAATAGGTGGTCACCAGACTGGCACCATGCCAGTGCCTGCTCAACCATCTGCTCGACCGAGGGGAGCAACTGATACGCCACAGTACTCTCCGCCATTGCCTCGGCAAGATCCCACTCCAATCCTTGATCGAGCAACAGAACCCGATCTGCAGCCTTGAATGCAGCCGCCAGGGTGTGTTGATGCACCCCCATCCGCATGGTGTTGGAGCGCGGCTCCATAATCGCCAGAATACGATCCGACCCCACCTGCTCACGTAGCCCCTGCAGGGTCAGCTTGATCGCCGTGGGGTGGTGGGCAAAGTCATCATAGACCTGCACGCCATTGACCTCCCCTCGTAGCTCCATACGGCGCTTCACATTGCGGAACTCGGTCAGTGCATCAATCGCATGGTGGGCAGGCACACCGGCATGACGGGCAGCTGCAATCGCCGCCAATGCGTTATTACTGTTATGTACCCCGCTCAGGGACCAGTTGACCTCCCCCTGCAGCGCTTCATCAATCTGCACCTCAAAACGGCCCCAGGCCGGAGCGGTCTGCTTTGCCTGCCATCCACCACCGATGGTTTCCGTTGGGCTCCAGCACCCCATCTCCAGCACCTCATCTACCGCAGCTACCGACTGTGGATGGACAATCAACCCGTTCCCCGGCACCGTACGCAGCAGGTGGTGGAACTGGCGCTGTATCGCCGCCAGATCATCAAAAATATCGGCATGATCAAACTCCAGATTGTTCACCACCAGGGTACGAGGACGGTAGTGGACGAACTTGGAACGCTTGTCGAAAAAGGCGGTGTCGTACTCATCCGCCTCCACCACAAAGAAGGGGGTCTCTCCCAGGCGAGCAGAAACTGCGAAATTCTGTGGTACACCGCCAATCAGAAAACCGGGGCTCATCCCGGCGTATTCCAGAACCCACGCCAGCATGCTCGCAGTCGTGGTCTTGCCATGGGTGCCGGATACCGCCAGTACCCAACGCCCCTGCAACACATGCTCGGCCAGCCACTGCGGGCCCGAGGTGTAGGGCAGCCCCTGTTCCAGCACATACTCCACCGCCGGATTACCTCGGCTCATCGCATTGCCAACCACCACCATGTCGGGGGCGGGCTGAAGATGAGCAGGGTCATACCCCTCCTGCAGACTGATCCCCGCCTCTTCCAGCTGTGTACTCATGGGTGGATAGACATTGGCATCAGAGCCGGACACGGTATGCCCCGCTGCACGTGCCAGCAGTGCGATACCGCCCATAAAGGTACCGCAGATGCCCAAAATATGGATATTCATAGGGTGGCTATGGTAGCGTATATGGCATGAATGTTCTCTACGGAATCCCCAACTGCGACACCATCCGCAAGGCCAAAAAATGGCTCACAACCGCCGGTGTTGATTTTCAATTTCACGACCTGCGCAAGGATGGCATCGATGCCGCTCTGCTACACAAATGGGTCACCCAAGTCGGCTGGGAAGTGCTGCTCAATAAACGGGGCACCACCTGGCGGCAGATCCCTGCTGAACAGAAAGGTTCGCTGGATGAGGCGAGTGCCATTACCCTGCTGTTGGAGCATCCTGCAATGATCAAGCGCCCTGTACTGGAAAGTGACCAATTCTCACAGATCGAGGTTGGCTTCTCCGAACCGCGCTACCGGGAAATTTTTGGTTGATTGGCCTGTAGCTGCAACAAAGAAAAACGCCTTGCCAGTTATGCTGACAAGGCGTTACTTTATGGTGGCCAGAGGTGGAATCGAACCACCGACACGAGGATTTTCAGTCCTCTGCTCTACCAACTGAGCTATCTGGCCAGATTGGCTCTGTACTGCACGATACAGCGAGCTGCGTATTGAACCCTATTCGTCTCATCAGGTCAAGGGGTATGCAGCTGCAAATGTACTCAATCGTTGTTGCTACTAACCTCTTTTACCTATACCCTACTTTCTCCGGAATTGGGGAAGAAGGGGGAATCCATTGATGGATATTGAGACACTAATACAGCGCAATCGGGAACAGTTCAAGGCACTTAATATCGAGGATCTGTTGACGATCCGCAACCACTCGAACGACTTCAACGGCACCCGGGCCGAACAGGTCAATATGCGCCTGCAGCTGATTGCGCTCGCCTTTGGGGTGATGGCTCCATTCTGGATTCCGATCGATTACTACTCTCTCGATCAGATCGCCTTTTACGACATGGTGTGGATGCGTATCGGCTTCTCGCTTTCGATGCTGGTGATCGGTTTCTGGGCAACCCAAACCTTCGACATTCACAGCAGTCGAATACGCTTGGCCATGATGCTGCTTCCTCCCGGAATCTTCTATGCCAGCTCTTTACACATACTCGATGGGGCGGTCACCAATGATGCCCTGCTGGTCGGCTACACTTTTTTCCCCTTTCTCATGGTGGTGATGCTGACCATCTTCCCTCTTACCATGCTGGAGGGGTTGAGTTATACCGCACTGATTACCCTGTTTGCCCTTGCCCCTCATATCATGCAGGGGGCTCTGTTCAGTGCCGAGTCATTGAAGGACCTCTGGCTGCTGGGGCTGCTGGCCGGCATCTGCATGTGGCCGGGCATGGCACAGCTGCATATGTTGCTCACCCTCTATCGACAGGCAAGTCGTGACCCCCTTACCCGCTTGGTCAACCGGCGCATTCTGATGAAGCTGTTAGAGCAGGAGATCAAATCCTCCCGACAGCAACCAGACCGCCCCCTCTCCATCCTGCTGATGGATCTGGATCGGTTCAAGCGCGTCAATGACACCTACGGACATCTGGTGGGGGATCAGGTACTGATCGACTTCAGCAACCTGTTGCAGGAGAGTGTACGCAATAGTGATATCGCCGGGCGCTACGGTGGCGAAGAGTTTATGGTACTGCTACCCAATAGTGATGCCGACACCGCAAAGGCCATTGCCAACATCATCCACAAGGGGTGTCACCAACGCTCCATCGAGGTCACAAACGAGCAACAGGAAATGAGCATTCTCAACTACACCGTAAGCATCGGGGTCGCCCAGCTACAGCCGGGAGAACAGGGGCTTCAACTGATCGAGCGGGTAGATGATGGGCTCTATCTGGCCAAGGATGGTGGCCGTGACCGGGTCACTCTGGTCACATAAAGCTCACTTGAACCTAGATTCCTCAGTTGGACGGGCCAAAGTGTGCGTACAGGCGTGCGCAGGACAAGGCACAACGACGCGTAATAGCCAGCTATTGCAAGGAGTTGTAACGCAGTAATGCGTGCGCCTGTGCGTGCAATTTGGTTCGTAGCGATCTTCACCCGTTGAGTGAAGCTGGTTTCTTGAGAAATTGTTTGCATAAGAAGATGTTGAGCCTGCTTCAAGCGGTCAACTGAGGATTCTAGGTTAAAGACTCACTTTCGGCGCAGCTTTTCGACCACCTCGGCACCGTAGAGCTCAACCATCGTTGACTCTCCCAGCTTTGCCATCATCTGGCGCTGGGTCTTCTGTACCTTGTAGCGCATACCACGCTCCTGATAGGCCGCTACCAGAGATACCCACGCCTTGCGGTTCCTGTCATTGGCCACCAGTGCCACTTTCAGCATCTGAATGGCCCGCATCGCCTTGATATTGTCACTTTTGGGTCTGGGGCGGCTCCCCTGTTCCTGATAGTGGTCGGACAGTTCGTGGCGCTGAGGCTGGGTCATTTTGTCCCGCTCCATCATTGCTGGTAACTCTTTCAGAAACTGGTCGATGGATCCCATATTCTTGATCTTCTCATCGATCTGACTAACCAGTTTACCCAGTGCGGTGGTGGAGAAGTCCCGGAGCTGGACATCCTTTTGACTCCCGGTCTGTTCCCAGTGGCGATCCAGCGCCAGAAACCAGTAGACGATAGCCAGAAAGCAGACCAGGATAAAGAGGCTTCCGATCTGTATGATCCTGCGCTCCCAGCTCCACCCGGACTTTTCAGCCTCCTCTTCCTCGGATGCAGCACCTTCCCCCTCTTCAGAGTCACTCTCCTCAGACTCTGCCACCTCAACACCAACACCCCCGGTTACCTCTTCCTGCTGGGGTTCCGCCTCCTCTTCCGGCTCGGGTTCTGGCTCCGGTTCCGGCTCCGGATCCATCAGATCACGCAACTTGATTTCACAACCCGCCTCAATCAGTTCACGGATCGCCGTCTGCGCCTCCTTGAGGGTAAAGAAGGAGACCGGCAGTTTGAAGGGTGGGGACTGCACCGCCCGATAGGCATCCTCGGAACTCATCGAATAGTGCTGCTGCAACAGTTGAACAACCTTGCCCTGACCGCTGGGAACCGCAACCACCGTTGCGATGATGGTTGGATACTCATTAAAACTCATGACTGCCTATCTTCTCTCTTATCTACCGCAACATTTTTTGTATTTTTTACCCGATCCACACGGGCAGGGTTCGTTTCGCCCCACCTTTTTCGCTGCATTGCGAACCGTCTCCGGCTTGGGCATTTCACCATCCACATACACCCAGTTACCCGCCACTTTTTCAAACTGACTCACCTCATGGGCCTGACGCAGACCGCCACGATCCCGGTAGTTGGCCTTGAACTCGACCACTCCAGTCTGATCCTCTGCCCCACCCTGCTCGGTTGCCACGATCTCCAACCCCAACCATTGCGAATCCAGCGACCACTTTCTGGCCGCTTCCAGATCGTGATCATCACGATGATCCGGATGGAGCGTATTATGGATGTAGTCAATCTCGCCCTTCACATAGGCACTATAGCGCGAACGCATCAACTGCTCGGCTGTCTCCGGGCTCTGCTCTCCCTGATGAAAAGGTTGACAACAGGACTCATAGGGGCGGCCAGAGCCGCAGGGACATTCACTCATCACGCTTCACTCTCTTCAGCTAGGATCTCGGCAGTATCCTCTTCTCCAAAAATCTCAACCATCTCTTTACGCAACTCTTCCACCTTCAAACTGGCACCGATCGCCTGATACTCTGCCACCAACCGCCTCCAGGCATCCTTGTTCTTGCGATAGAAGGCAATGGAAACCTGTAGCATCTCGATGTTGTGCTGGCGGGTCTCCCGGTGCCGTATCGGTTTGTCGCCCTTGACCTCCTTCTGGTAGGTAGTAGAGTGCTCGACCCGCTGTGCCGGGGTATAGTTCTGTTTCTCGATAAATGCCTGCAGATTACTCACCACCTGAGCAAAGGATCCACCGGATCCCCCTCCTCCATGCAGCTGACTCATAATCCGCTGATCAACCTTACCAGAGACAGTATCGGTATCACCATCACTCATCTGCTGATACCCATACAGCGCCATGGCGAGAACGGCACCAACCGCCAGAGCAATACCGGCGATATGCTTCCACGGTTTTGGTGTAGCCTTCTCTTCCTTCTTATCCTTCTCCTCCATCTCCGAACTGCGCTGCTCTCGCGCGCCAACCGGCTCTCCTCCCTGCTCATCACGAGAAGGTCGAGTTGCCTCTCGCTGCACAGCAGAGATGGTCTCTTCAACCATATCCTCATCACTCTCACCCCGGGCTGCCTTCTCGGCCCTGGCCTTGCGCTCACTGAGGCTTTCGGTACCAATCATGCACCCCAGCGCCTCCAGCTTGCTGACAAAGTCCTTGGCCTCTTCCCGTGAAGGGAACCCCATCGGGATCTCGAAGGGAAGCTGGTGCTCCACCAGCTCTGCCTCCCCGTGGCCCAGCACCACATTCTCTTCCAGCCAGTCCACCACCTCCTGCAGCTGTTTTTTGTGGTGGAACCCACGAATCAACACAAAAAAGACATCACTACTCATGCGCTACCTATCCCCCATTCGCCTTGGCATACCTGGCTTCTGCGATGTAATCCACCTATTGTGGCTCATATCCAAGATTACTCCCCAACCAACGTTCCACTTCCTCCAACTTGCTGCCCTTGCGCTCTGCATACGAGGCAGCCTGATCACGAGCCACTGCACCCACTGCAAAATAGCGCGCCTGCGGATGGGCAAAGTAGAGTCCACTGACCGATGCCGTGGGCACCATCGCCTTTGATTCAGTAAGCCAGATTCCGGTCTGCTGCTCGACCTCGAGCAGCTGCCACAAAATATCTTTCTCGGTATGGTCCGGTGATGCAGGATAACCGATAGCCGGGCGAATCCCCTGATACTGCTCTGCAATCAGGGCCCCGTTATCAAGCTGCTCCTCACCGGCATAGCCCCACAACTCCTTGCGTACCTTCTCATGCAGCCACTCGGTCAGTGCCTCGGCCAACCGGTCTGCCACCGACTTCAGCATCAACGCGCTGTAGTCATCGTGGTCGGACTCAAACTCGGCCACTTTGGCATCCACACCAATCCCGGCGGTGGCGGCAAAGGCACCAACATAGTCGGTCACCCCGCCTGCTTTCGGAGCCACAAAGTCACTCAAGCACTCATTATAGCGCCCCTCGGGCTGCTTACCCTGCTTACGCAGGAAATGGAAGGTGGCGAGCAGCGCCCCCTGATCATCCAGCAACTCGACATCATCTCCAACCGCATTGGCCGGAAACAGCCCCACCACCGCTCTGGCCTGCAGCCACTGCTCTGCCAGCAGCTGCTGCAACATCGCCTGGGCATCAGCAAAGAGCTTGCGAGCCTCCTCACCCTTGTCGGCATTCTCTTCAGTATCAGCGAGAATTTTCGGATAGCGTCCCTTCAGCTCCCAGGCGTGGAAGAAGAAGGTCCAGTCAATATAGGGGACGATCTCATTGAGGTCGATATTGTCGAGCAGCGTCACCCCCAATGCTTGAGGTGTGGCCGGCTGCCACTGCCCCCAGTCAATCGGAACCCGATTATCTTGCGCCGCCTGCAATGACACCAGAGAGGCGCCCTTCTGCTTGTTGGCACGGCGCTCACGCACCTGGGCATATTCAGTACGGGTCTGTTGCAGGAAGTCGGCCTTCTGTCCCTGAGAGAGCAAGGTGGTCGCCACTCCCACTGCACGAGAGGCATCGGCCACATGGATCACCCCATGGGCATACTCCGGTTCCGCCTTCACTGCGGTATGTGCCTTGGAGGTGGTCGCCCCCCCCAGCATCAACGGGATGGTAAAACCCTGCCGGGTCATCTCTTTGGCGATATGAACCATCTCATCCAGTGATGGGGTAATCAGCCCGGAGAGGCCTATGATGTCCGCTCCCTCCTCTTTTGCCCGCTGCAGAATGGTTTCGGCCGGCACCATCACCCCGAGGTCGATCACCTCGTAGTTGTTACACTGCAACACCACCCCGACAATATTCTTGCCGATATCGTGAACATCCCCCTTCACCGTGGCGAGCACAATCTTGCCCTGACTCTCCACCGCGCACTCTGACTTTTCAGCTTCCAGATAAGGGTCGAGATAGGCAACCGACTTCTTCATCACCCGTGCTGATTTCACCACCTGCGGCAGAAACATCTTGCCCGCACCAAACAGCTCGCCGACCACGTTCATGCCGTCCATCAACGGTCCCTCGATCACATCGAGCGTCTTGTCGAACTGCTGACGCGCGGCCTCGGTATCCTCGTCAATATACTCGGTGATCCCCTTGACCAGTGCATGCTCCAGCCGCTTGGCCACTGGCCAGCCACGCCACTCCAGATCGGCCTTGTTGTCACCACCGGTGGAACCATCACCAAGATATTTGGGGGCCAGATCGACCAGCCGTTCGCCCGCCTCAGCATCCTTATTGAGCACCACATCCTCGACCGCGTTGCGCAACTCTTCCGGCAGGTCATCATAGACCGCCAGTTGTGCGGCATTGACGATCCCCATATCCATCCCCGCCTGGATGGCGTGGTAGAGGAATACGGCGTGGATCGCCTCACGCACCGGATTGTTGCCACGGAAGGAGAAGGAGACGTTGGAGACCCCGCCGGAGACCATCGCGTGGGGCAGAGTCTGTTTGATGGTGCGGGTCGCCTCGATAAAGTCGACCCCGTAGTTGTTGTGCTCCTCGATCCCGGTCGCGACCGCGAAGATATTGGGGTCGAAGATGATGTCCTCGGGAGGGAAGCCGATCTCGTTGACCAGAATGTTGTAGGCACGGGTACAGATCTCGATCTTCCTCTCCTCGCTGTCGGCCTGCCCGTTCTCATCGAAGGCCATGACGATGATCGCGGCACCGTAGCGGCGACAGAGTTTGGCATGCTCGCGGAAGCTCTCTTCCCCCTCCTTCATCGAGATGGAGTTGACGATTGGCTTGCCCTGCGAGCACTGCAGTCCCGCCTCGATGATCTCCCACTTGGAGGAGTCAATCATCAGTGGTGCTTTGGCGATATCGGGTTCGGAGGCGATCAGGTTGAGGAAGCGCACCATCGCCGCCTTGCCGTCGAGCATTCCCTCATCCATATTGACATCGACCACCTGCGCCCCGTTCTCCACCTGGGTACGGCAGATATCGAGCGCCTCCTCGTACTCCTCATTGAGGATAAGCCGCTTGAACCTGGCCGAGCCGGTAACATTGGCGCGCTCACCCACATTCACAAACAGGGAGTCCTCACCAATATTGAGTGGTTCCAGTCCGGAGAGGCGACACTCCGGGACAAGCTCGGGCAGTTTGCGTGGCGCTTTACCCTCCATCATGGTTGCAATGGCTGCAATGTGTTCGGGCGAGGAGCCACAACAGCCTCCCACGATATTGAGAAAACCGGCATCGGCCCACTCGCCGACATGCTCCGCCATCTGCTCCGGGGTAAGATCATACTCCCCAAACTCGTTGGGCAATCCGGCATTGGGGTGGGCAGAGACAAAGGTCTCGCTGACCCGAGACATCTCCTCCGCATACTGGCGCAGCATATCCGGCCCCAATGCACAATTGAGCCCGAAGCTCAGTGGCTTGGCATGGCGCAGGCTGTTGTAGAAGGCCTCAGTGGTCTGCCCGGAGAGGGTACGCCCGGAGGCATCGGTAATGGTGCCGGAGATCATGATCGGCAGCCGCAGATCATGTTGCTCGAAATATTGATCAATCGCGAACAGGGCCGCCTTGGCATTGAGGGTATCAAAGATGGTCTCTACCAGCAGAAGATCCACCCCCCCTGTCACCAGGGCGTCGATCGACTCGTTGTAGTTCTCCACCAACTCCATGAAGGAGATGTTGCGGAAACCGGGGTCATTGACATCGGGCGAGATCGAGCAGGTGCGTCCGGTGGGTCCGATTACACCGGCAACGAAACGGGGCTTCTCTGCGGTGCTGTACTTGTCGGCTGCCGCTCGTGCCACCGCTGCCCCGGCCTGGGTGATCTCATGCACCAGCGCCTCCATGCCGTAGTCGGCCATTGAGACCCGAGTCCCATTGAAGGTGTTGGTCTCAATGATATCGGCACCGGCCTGCAGATACTGCTCATGAATCTCCTGGATGATCTGCGGCTGAGTCAGCGCCAGCAGGTCATTGTTTCCCTTGAGATCGGTGGACCAGTCGGCAAAGCGTTCACCGCGATAGTCTGCCTCTTCCAGCTTGCGACGCTGAATCATCGTCCCCATTGCCCCATCGAGGATGAGGATACGACGGGACATCAGTTCGGTCAGTTGTTGAGTACGATCTGCCATTCATTTGCTTCCAAAAGGGATAGCCCCCCATTTTACCTCAAGAATTGGGTAGAATCTCTAACTCTGACACCCTTACCCATCATGAAACTGCCTCAACTCTCGATCCGCACCCGGCTGCTGCTATTCTCAATCCTGTTGATTCTGATTGGAGTCAGCATCACGGTCGCGGTTTCACTCTATGTACAGGTACATACACTGTAGAAGAGCTTCCAACACCAGGGCCAGAAGATCACTGAAATTCTTGCTGCCAACATCCAGACCTCCTTTCGCAACCGGGAGGTCGAAAAACTCAAGGTTCAGCTACAAAACCTGAGACAGGGGGAGCATCTTCTACAGGGACTGATTCTGGATCAGCAGGGCACGGTTGTTACCGATGGCAGCGAAGAGAACCAACTGCAGGGGAAACAGATCCCCGACCTGCTGCCGATACTACAGAACCTGAAACAGAAGCGTGAAATCACCCAGGCCTGGGAGCACAACAACCACATCGCCATCACCCACCGGGTGGTCACCACCACGGGGGACTTTCTCGGCTACATCCACCTGGAACTCAGCCGCGACCACATTGACCATGCGACCCACGCACTTTTGCAGCAGTTCCTGGTACTGGAGCTTCTGCTACTGATCTTCTCCACCATCGCCGGAGTGCTGCTGGCCAACTACTTTCACTACCCACTCAAGGAGGCAGTCGCATCCGCCAACCGTATCGCAATGGGCAACTATGATGTTCCTCCCAACAACCGTTCAGATGAGTTTGGTGAGCTCAGCTGTGCTCTGCAGCAGATGGGACAACAGATCGATGAAACCATCCATGCACTCAATGGAGCACAACTGGAGATGGAGGAGATCTTTCGCTCAATGACCGATGGCGTGCTGCTAATCGATCGCAGCGGTATCATCACCAAACTCAACCAGCGCATGGAGATTCTTTGTCACCGGCTCCATAGTGATCTGGTAGGGCAGCCTCTCAGTATGATCATCGCCGGAGAATACACTCTGGATTCACTCCACGGAGATGGTATCGAAAAAATTCTGCTACGCCCGGAGGATGAGGTTTCGGTACAGGTATCCGGCGCACTCATCCACCCACCCCACCTCGACCACCCAATCGGCTCGGTCATCGTAATCCATGACCTCAGTGACCGCATGCGAGCAGAATCACAGGAGCAGTATGCCGCCTTCCAGGCCGGCATTGCCGAGATGGGGGCATCGGTACTGCATAATATCGGCAATGTCATTACCGGCATGACCGGGCACATTATCAAGCTACAGTCCCGCATTCGCCCACTGGAGAAGCTGATCCCTGCGCTCAACCGCTTTGCCGAAGAGAGCGAGCGTAACGCCAAAGAGTGCGACGATACCGAGACCCTGAGGAGCCGCCTGATCGAGACCACCAAGGTGCTCAAGAGCAGCACCGACAGCTTTGCGCGCATCCATCAGCAGTTTGATAACCTGAAAAAGCTGGAGAGCGGTATTCGTCATATCGGTGACATCATCTCCATTCAGCAGAGTGCATCACGCCCGGTACTTACTGCCACCCGCTTCAACCTCAAACAGCTGGTGGATGACACCTACAGCCTGATCGATGAACGCCTCTCCAAATACTCGGTGGAGTGGCGTGGCCGCTTCTCAGCCGAGATCACAACGGTACAGCTACCCCGCAACCCACTGATGCAGCTGTTACTCAACCTGATCAAGAACAGTCTCGAGGCGATTATTGCCGAGATGCTGGAGAACCAGGAGCTGGTGGGAGTAATCACCCTCACGGTCGAACCACAACCGGATGGTCACTTCAGTATCACCATTACCGACAACGGCTGTGGCATCAAACCCGAACAGCTGGAGAAGATTTTCACCCCTCGTTACACCACCAAGTCAACCGGTAGTGGCTACGGGCTTCACTCTGCAATCAACTTTGTACGCCAGATCGACGGCAAAATCGAGGCAGAGAGCGACGGTCCCCACAGCGGCGCCCGGATTATCCTCACGCTGCCACTGAAGGTGGAGAAGGAGATTGCTGCAGATATCAACCCAACCACCATTGAAATTGGATAAAACTCTCCTATATTGAGGATGAAAGCATCTTGCTTTCTTGTTAACCAGGAGGTGTATCATGAGAGACTTGAAAACTGTACCAGACAGACTCTTCAACCATGACCTGTTTGATGAGCTGCTTCATGGATTCCTCCGTCCCCTGCCTCGGGAGGAGAAATCTGTTTCCAACCTGTTGATTCCGCTAGCTGACGTAGTAGAGACCGAATTTGCCTACAGCGTTCGGATGGAGCTGCCAGGGCTGAAACGGGATGATATTCATATCCATTTCAGTGATGGCATGCTCACAATCCAGGGAGAGAGCATCACCGAAACCCGTGAGGAAGAGGAGATCCTCCACCAGGAGCGTAGCCAACGCAGCTATCGCAGAACCATGCGGGTACCTCGTCGTGTCGACGTCGAGCATATCCATGCCGAATTCGTCGACGGCCTGCTGGAAGTGGTACTGCCCAAACTGACCGAGGCAACCACAGACGACCCGATGGAGATCAAGGTCGCCTGAATGATCTGGCCAATCGCCAACCATGCCCCACAGCGTAACTGCCTGCGGGGCACTTTTTTCAGCTCTTCAGGAGATCGGACTTTGAGTACTGCTACAGGTCAGGGGGCCTCAGCTTAGCGCATCAACAGTCCGCACAGAATACCGAGGAAAAACTTCATCTTTTGTGATTACCTCCAACCCTTCTGATTGTGCCTGGGCAATCAACATACGATCAAATGGATCGTTGTGGTGCTTTGGCAGCGCACCTGCACGGTCTCCATGAAAGTTGGAGACCGGTAATTTAATAAAGCCTTCATCCTCAATATCAGAATCGAGGTTATCAGGAGCCTCCAATTTCCCCAAGGCCTTTTTGATCGAGATTTCCCAATTGGTTGCAGCGCTCACATAAACCTGATTTCTGGGGTCGCTGATGCAGCTTTTTGCAGCGGTTCCAAGCCTGGAGTTATTATCCAGCCACCAGAGGAAAACATGCGTATCGAGCAGGAGTCGCCTCATATCTCTCCTTCAAAGGCGGCAATGACCTCACTTGGGGTTTCATCAAAATCCTCACTAACCTTGATCTGGCCTTCGTATCTGCCAGGTTTTCTGGGAACTGGATTTTCTCTGTGCGGAACCAGATCCAAATAGGGTTTTCCCGCTTTTGCAATCACAACCTCCTCACCAGCCCAGGCATATTCAGCCAACCTGGAAAGCTGAGATTTCGCCTCATGCATATTCACCTGCATTTCGTTTTCTCCTGATTGCAATTAGCTAACTTAGCTATATTGTACAATCACCCTTGTGATTTTCAACCTAGATTCCTCAGTTGGACGAGCCAAAGTGTGCGTACAGGCGTGCGCAGGACAAGGCACAACGACGCGTAATAGCCAGCTATTGCAAGGAGTTGTAACGCAGTAATGCGTGCACCTGTGCGTGCAATTTGGTTCGTAGCGATCTTCACCCGTTGAGTGAAGCTGGTTTCTCGATAAATTGTTTATATAATAAGATGTTGATCCTGTTTCAAGCGGTCAACTGAGGATTCTAGGTTCAACCACAGTTTGCACATTGCCTTTTCAATCAACAAAAGTCGATAATCCCGGAATGATTCAATTCTCGCCCATCCCTCCCGGTCCACTACATGACTCCTTCCACGCATCGATCCGTCAACAGATCGAAGCACTGAACCACGACCAGCTCCCTCTGCAGCAGGCACTGCAACAGACCTCGGTGGTCAGTCTGGAGGATCCGTTCCAGGCCATCATCCTCCATACTGACGACAGCCCAGAGTCTATTGTGGTGAAGTGTGGCATCTTCTATGCCGGGGTGATTGGGGGCTGTAGCTGTGCAGATGACCCCACGCCAACCGATACCCTGCAAGAGTACTGCGAGATTGAGCTGGAGATCGACCGTGGCAGCGGCAAGGTGCTCCACCTGACCCTGCTATAGCGGCAACAGTGAACACTCGGCAGCTGTTCCACAAACCGGAATAGGCCGCAGGAAACCTTGTAACCCATTCACAACCAATGAACTTTTATAACCCACTAAGGATTTCCTCAGCCTCTGGCACAACCCTTGCTCTATCCCTTGCAGAAACCAAACCGCAAGGAAACGCCTCAGATGCCCCTCCTCCGAACCCTCACTCTCACCCTACTCCTGCTCTCCAGCAGTCCCGGGTTCGCCGTGGTGGAGGGGTATTCATTTCACGCCTCGCGCCTCGAAAACAGAACACCTCCAACCTCACAGACAGAGACCGCCATCCCCTACGAAACCCTTAGCCACCATACCCGCCACCGCAAGTACCACTCAGCCCTGAGCGTCAACCGACAGGTAAGTCAGGTATCCATCGTATTCCATACCAAACAGGAGCTGATCTCACTACGTGGCCCCAGGGTAAACGGCTTCTCCAGAGTACACAGTGATGGGCGCTGCGAGATCCATGTGATGATGCCCTACCACTGGAACGATGACGATGCGATGCGTACCGTGGGTCATGAGCTGATGCACTGCTTTGGCGCCGAACATGAGCGTGGAGAAACGGAAGATCCCACTCACTCACAACAATCAAACCGCATTGCACTATCAGACTAATGCTTTAAGGAGTCCCCCTATCGGAACAGGGGCTGGCGCTGGTCATGCGCACTCCCGCCCCAGAAGCGATCGGCATTGAGTTTGGTTGCATCCGGGTGTTTACTGACCGAGAGGATGCTGTACTCCTGCTGTTGAACGTCCCGTTTCAGTGGGCGTTGGTAACATTCACCATTCTTATCCCAAACCGCCATCACCATCGGGTGCAGCGCACTCTCTCCGCGCTTGACCACCAATGCAATCTCACCAGAGGCCAGTTTTACCGTGGTACCTGGTGGGTAGATCCCGAGCTCTGCAATCAACACCTTGCTCAACTGCACGTCATAATGCCCCTTTTTGCTGGAGACAAACTGCTGCATGATCTGCCGGGGAGTACCGGGGCTGCGGTAGCGGCGTGGTGAAATCATCGCACCATAGCGATCAGACAATGCAATCAACCGCGCCTCTAGCGGGATATCCCTGGCATGATAGCCATTGGGGTAACCGCTGCCATCCATCATCTCATGGTGATAGGCCACCGCATTGAGCCAGGTACGGTCGGTCACCCCCATCTTGATCAACGCCTTGACACTGTTTTTGGGATGCAGGCGAATGTGCATCTGGTGAAAAGTACTCAACGTCCCCTCCATCTCATGGAGATCATTTTGCATTGGGTAGAGCCCCAGGTTTTGGGTCAGACTGGCGCAGGAGAGCGCACGAATCGTGTGCTCACTCCAGCCAAGGCGCTGTGCCGTCAACACCGCCACCATGGTGTTCTGAATGGTACGCATGATGGTGTGTGGAAAATGGGTGTAGAGATGGATCACTCCGATAAAGAGGTCTGCATCCTCAGTCAGTTTCGTAACCACCTCGTCCGCCAGCTCGACAATATCCTCGGAGAGGTTATAGCCATCCTGGGCATAGCTGGAATAGAGCTTCTCGAGCCGCTCCACCAGCTCTTCTACATATCGGCTTGCCGTGGGCACACGTCGCAGATGGTTGAAGTGTTCTCGGGTCTGCTCCCAATCCAGCTGCTGCAACGACTCAATCAGGGCCTCCTTGCTACGGCTGGTACGCTGAACAAAGGAGGTGATCAGCTCTTCATCACTCTGGGCCGACATCTGCTTCAACAGGTACTGGTTGACCACATAACGCAACTCGTTATGATCCAGTGGTTTGCTCATGAAGCCGTCACAACCTGCCTCAAAAAATTCATCCTGATAACGCTGTTCGGTATAGGCCGTCAGGGCGATGATCGGAGCCTCGCAACTCTGCTCTCGCAGAATGCTGGTTGCCTCAACCCCCCCCATGACCGGCATCTCCATATCCATCAAGATCAGGTCGAAGTGCTCCTGCAGCGCCCGCTCAACCGCCTCCTTGCCATTGCTGGCAACCACCACCGAGGCCCCCACCTGCTCCAGCATACGCTTCTCCAGAGCCTGCATGATCGGCACATCATCCACCACCAGCACCTTGCCGGAGACTCGTTGATGTTGCGCAGAGCGCTCCTGTGGTTCATTCACAGAAGACTTCAGTGGAGTGCGACCGACAGGGCGATAGGGGAGTTTGAGACGAAAGATCGAGCCAACCCCAAGCTCACTGGTCACATCCATCGCCCCCCCATCAATCTGGCCAACTGGAAAGCAACATAGAGGCCAAGCCCGTGCCCGGAGAATGTGCTCTCCTTCTGCTCTATCCGCTCCTTGAGCCGCCCCAGATCTTTCTCGGACATCCCTACACCGGTATCCTCCACCTTGAAAAACAGGTGCTTCGTATCGTACCAGCAGGTGAGGCTGATCAATCCATGGTGGGTAAATTCAACCGCATTGTCCAACAGATGGGCGATGATCTGGGTGATACGGTGAGCATCCCCGTTGAGCTGGATATCCTGCTTGCCGGGGGGATGAAGCTGGAACTCCAGCCCGGCATCATGAACGATGGTGATATAGTCGTGCTCGATATCCTTGAGCAGCACCGAAAGGCTGTAGTGGGTCTCATCCAGATCCAGAGTGCCACTCTCGATCTTGGACATATCGATAATGTCGCCCACCAGCGAGAGCCGTTTGCGATCTGCCTTGGCAAAGGCCAGCGCCATCTGCCGCTCCTGCTCCATCCACTGTACATCGTTGGGATCATACTTGAGGGAGATAAATTTGATCGCCTCCCCATGCTGATCCATCACCGGGATAATCATGGAGCGGTTCCAGAAGGTGGCTCCATCCTTTCTGCGGTCCATAAGATCACCGTACCAGACCTCCCCCTTGCCAATCATCTCCCACATCTTCTGGTAGAAGGCCTCTGAATGTTCACCGGAGTTGAAGATACGGTGGTTTTCTCCGATCAGTTCACTACGCGAGTATCCGGTCAGCTCACAGAACAGGTCATTGACGTAGATAATTTTTCCTTCCCGGTCGGTAACACTGACATAGGTGCGCTTGTCCGCTTCCGGCACCGGGTATCTCCCCTCCTGTTGCACCATCTCGGGCAGGGGCTGTCCGCCCTGTGTCTTATGCTGCTCCAGCTGCTTGAATCGACTCCAGCAGCTGGCGAGCGAGAGCGCTGTCTGTAGCAACCGTTTTGGTTCGACTGGCTTCCTGAAGTAGTCAAAATCGACCCCTACCTCTGCATGAAGCTGCTCCAGCTCATAATCGGAGTAGGCGCTGCAAAAGATGATGCGCACATTCCGGTCCACCGTCCGGATCATCTTTGCGGTCTTGACCCCATCCCATCCCGGAGGCATCCGCATATCCAGCAGAATCACCGCATAGGGGCTGTTCTCGGCCAGCGCCTGCTTGACCATCAGGAACCCCTCCTTGCCGCTCAATGCACAGTCGTGTTCGAAATAGATGGGGGTATCACTGGAGATCTCCATATCCCCCCCATCATTGCCGTCATCTCATGCAGAACAGGGTCAATCCCGGTGTCGTGCCGGAAGATGGTTGCATAGGTATCGTGTACTTGTTTGCTGTCGTCAATAGAGAGTAGCCGCCACCTCGGCTGCTGAACCTCCTCACTATTGATTGGCTCTCCCACCTGACGTCTCCCCTGCCTCATCCTCTATGGCAAAAATCACCTTGTAAGCGATGGTATCTGACAACTCAGAGCAGTACCTGCTCTACTCCATCCTGCTCCACTGTCTGCAGGAAGCGCTCCTGCCACCCTTGACCATGGAGCTGTTTTACCAACTCTACCACCAGATAGTCTACCTCCAATCCACTACCAGGTTGATAACGAATCAGCCCCTGCTGACAGGAGGGGCAGGAGGTCAGAATCTTCTTCGCCTGCGTCAGTTCACCACAATTCTTCTTCAGCTCACGCTCCTTGCGGAACTTCACCTGGGTGGCAATATCGGGCCGGGTTACCGCAAAGGTGCCCGACTCACCACAGCAACGGTCAGAGAGCTTCACCGTTGCCCCGGTCAGTGCCGTAGCCACCCGCTGCGGCGCATACTGCTTCATCGGCGAGTGACAGGGATCATGGAAGAGGTACTCGGTATCACCTTGCCCATCCGTCAACTTCACCCCCTTCTCCAGCAGGTACTCATGGATATCGAGTAGCCGACAACCGGGGAAGATCTGCTCGAACTGGTACTGCATAAGCTGATCCATACAGGTACCACAGGAGACCAGTACCGTCTTGATATCGAGATAGTTGAGGGTGTTGGCAATACGGTGGAAAAGAATACGATTACCCATCGAGATCTGCTCACTCTTCTCCAGCTCCCCAACTGCACGCTGTGGATAGCCACAACAGAGGTAACCCGGTGGCAGCACCGTCTGTACATCCAGCTCATAGAGCATACTGAGGGTAGCCAACTCCACCTGTCCGAAGAGCCGCTCGGAACCACAGCCGGGGAAGTAGAACAGTGCCTCCGACTCGATACTGGTAGTGCGCGGATTACGCACAATCGGCACAAAACGGTTGTCCTCGATACCCAACAGGGCACGCGGACTCTTCTGTGCCATCCCCCCCGGCATTGGACGGTGGAAGAATTGCACCAGCTGCCCCTTGAACTCCGGTTTGCCGCTGGTCGCGGTTGGGCGCTTCGTCCGTTTAAGCAGGCCACCAGCATGCATCAGTTGATATCCCATGCGCTGCAGCGCATAGCTCCAGGTGACCATAGCGGTACGCATGATGCGAATCAGGCGTGGGTCGGTCACATTGAGAAACTGCATCGCCAGCCACCCCGCCGGCTTGAACCAGCGTTTGCGCTGGCGCTTGAGGATGGTGCGCATCAACACGGTAACATCGCCAAAGTCGATATTGACCGGGCACGGCGTTTCACAACGATGACAGACGGTACAGTGGTCGGCCACATCGTTCATCTCTTCAAAATGGCGTAGCGAGATCCCGCGGCGAGTCTGCTCCTCGTAGAGCACCGCCTCGATCATCAAGCCGGTGGCGAGAATCTTGTTGCGTGGCGAGTAGAGCAGGTTGGCAGCCGGCACATGGGTGGTACAGACCGGCTTGCACTTGCCACAACGCAGACAGTCCTTGACCATATGGTTGAGCTCTCCCAGATCATTGGCCTCCAGAATCAAGGCCTCCTGCGCCAACAGCTGCAACGACGGAGTATAGGCATTATCAAGCCCGGAGCCTGCCATCAGCTTGCCGCGATTGAAACGCCCTTGCGGATCGACCTGCTGCTTGTAGCTGCTGAATTCAGCCACCTCCTGCTCACCCAGATAGTGCATCTTGGTGAGGCCAATGCCGTGTTCCCCGGAGATGACTCCGCCCAGCGAGGTGGCCAGCGCCATGATGCGATCCACTACACGGTCTGCCTCCTGCAACATTGCATAATTATTGGAGTGAACCGGAATATTGGTATGAACATTGCCATCCCCTGCGTGCATGTGGGTAGCAACAAAGAGTCGACGATTCTTCACCTCGGCGTGGAGCGCATCCATTCTACTGCGCAGGCTCTCCAGCGCCTGATTGGCAAACAGCTCCTTGAGCGGACGGGCCAGCTCACGCTTCCAGGAGATACGCAGCGCTCCACGTTGAATCAGACGGAATACCGTGCTCTCCGAATCGAGCTCATCGTTGACCGCCAAATTGAGCTTGCGATACTTCAGATCCAGTGAGTCTCGCAAGGTTTGCCAACGCTGCCGCACCCGCTCCAGCAGGGCCAGTGCCGCTTCATGTTTGGTATGGAGAATCTGCTGCTGCTCGCTGCTGTCGGCCAGTCGCGCCAGCTGCTCCTGGCTACCCAACACCGTCTGGATCAGCGCCTCCAGCTCTTCCAGCCCCCCAAGCTTGTTCTCGATCGACTGCTCGATGTTGATGCGCTCGATGCCATCTCCATAGTCGGCCAGTCGATCCAGCGGAATCACCACATCCTCGTTGACCTTGAAGGCGTTGGTATGGGCTGCAATTGCCGCGGTTCGGGTACGATCAGACCAGAATGAGGTACGCGCCTGCGGACTGATGGCCACAAATCCCTCTGCACCCCGACGTCGGGCCGCCTCCACCACCGCATTCACCGCCTGCTGCAATACCGTCTCGTCTTCACCACCGATATCGGCCAGCAGCACCATTTTCGGCAGATCCGATCGAGCCGCCTTGGAGCTGTACTTGACCGCCTTTACATAACGCTCATCAAGGTGCTCCAGACCGGAGAGGGCCACCCCTTCCGCCTGCTGCAGGATCTCGATGGTCTCGACAATGGCCGGGACGGCACGGTGCAGGTCGGGATCGAAAAACTCCAGGCAGACCGTATGGGTCAGGGGCGAAGCCGGATGCAGCAGAAATACCGCCGAGGTGATAAGCCCATCACACCCCTCCTTCTGGGCACCGGGCAACCCCCCCAGAAACTTGCTGGTAACGTCCTTGCCCAGACCCGGCTTGCGCAGCTGTTGTGCCGGAATTTGCAATGTTGCGACCGCCCCCTTCGGGGTCTTGCCGTCCTTCTCATAACGCTGGATCTGAAACTCGGCATGGGGTTGATCATGCAACTTGCCCAGATTGTGGTTGGTGCGGGTCACCTCCAACCACTCTGCCTGCGGGGTCACCATTCTCCAGGAGAGCAGGTTATCCAGTGTTGTACCCCAACGCACCGCCTTCTTGCCACCGGCATTCATCGCAATGTTGCCGCCAATGGTGGAGGCGTGCTGCGAGGTTGGATCCACCGCAAAGATCAGTCCTGCGGCACTGGCTAGCTCACTGACCCGATAGGTAACGACTCCCGACTCCACCGCCACGGTGGCTACCGGCTCCTCCACACCGGGTATCTTCTGCCTGACCACCGCACCCAGTCGCTCCAGGCGCTCGATATTGATGACCACACTGTCCGCCTCCAGCGGTACCGCACTGCCGGTATAGCCGGTGCCCCCTCCGCGCGGGATGATGGTCAGACCCAGCTCGATGCAGACCTCGACAATGTCGCGCACCTCCACTTCGCTATCCGGGGTAACCACCACGAACGGAAACTCGACACGCCAGTCGGAGGCATCGGTAGCATGTGAGACCCGTGCCAGCCCGTCGAACTGGATGTTATCCCTGCGTGTCACCTTGGCCAGTGCACGTTCGGTCTTCTTGCGGAAGGTGGCCTGATTATCAATCCAGGAGCGGAACTGCTCCACCGCCTGACGTGCCCGCTCCACCAGCTGCAGTGCCAGCACATTACCATCGGCTCGCAGCTCAATCTGATCCAGTCGGTGTCTCAGTGCCTGCACCAACGCCCCACGACGACCACTGTTGTCGATCAGGTCATCCTGAATATAGGGGTTGCGACGCACCACCCAGATGTCACCCAGCACCTCAAACAGCATGCGTGCGGAGCGCCCGGTCTGGCGCTGCCCACGGAGCTGGTTGAGCACATCCCACATCTCCTCCCCGAGAAAACGGATAACGATTTCACGATCGGAGAAGGAGGTGTAGTTATACGGAATCTCGCGGATTCTCGGTGCATCTGGAGCAGTGGTGGTCATAAGAGGGCGAATGATACCTGATTGATGATGCCCCTATAAGCATGGAGACTCAATACTACCCATAAAATCCCGTAACAAATAAAAACGGCCTTCAGGGGATGAAGCCTGAAAGCCGCGAATGTTTCCTTTGATGGTTATTGTTATTATCTGTTGGCTCTTCCCCCAAGGATGGATTGAAACCTTATTGTTATCTTCGTCAGAGAGTGTCTGTTATCACCACCTGACCTTGCGAAGAGAATATACCCACCCCACTAAACCATGTCAAGCTATTGTTTTTACTATAATATAATCATAATATCCTAATATTCTCCAAGCCTTGAGCAGAACATTACACCCCCTATCTTCCCTTCTGCCGCGCCTCTTCCAACGCCTCGCAGAGCAACTTCGCCCCCTCCACCAAACGGGGGCCGTGGCGTTGCAGAAGATCCGGAGGAACATGATAAAGATTTTCCTCCCGAACAGCCTGCAGCAGCGGGAAACGACTCCAGCTATCGAGCCACTCCGGACGGGACTCATCCATACCACTGGCAATGATCACCTCCGGATTGCGCTCCAGCACCGCCTCTACACCAATCTGGGGGGAGAGGCTGTCAAGCCCGGCAAAGACATTGCGACCACCACACAACTCAATTACGTGACTGATGATCTGCTCCCCATTGATGGTGATCAAGGGCTGGTTCCAGACCTGATAAAAGACATCGACCAAATGCTTTCCCTGGTACCGGTTGCGCAGCTGCTGCAGATGGTTGCGGTAGTCGTGAGCCTGCTCACCGGCCTGCTGCTCACGCCCCAACACCCCCCCCAACTGCTCCATGACGGTGGCCACATCCTCCAGTCGACGAGGCTCCGAGATATGGAATTTGAAGCCAAGCTGGCGCAGCTTTTCCAGCTCACCCGGCGCATTACCACTCTCCCATCCCACAATCAGATCCGCTCGACTGGCAATGATCGCCTCCAGATCGAGACGGTTATACCCCCCCACTTGAGGAATCCTCCCTGCTGCCTCGGGGTAGTTGCTGTAATTCACGGTACCGACCACCTGTTCCCCGGCACCGATTGCGAACAGCATTTCGGTCAGGTGTGGTGCCAGACTCACCACACGCAGGGCGTGACGCTCGTCAGCCTGTACGGCAAAGCTGAGAAACAGCAGGAGCAGTCGAATCAAAGAGGCAGCCATGCAACCCGCCCCTGCGCCCGAAGTTGCACCATCCCGGTGTCGTAGAGTCGATCCATATTTTCCGAGGTTGCCAGCACCTCAACCCCCCCCTGCGCCACCTCACCATGGCCAAACAGCAGTAACAGATGGGTGCAATAACGCATCGCTAGATTGATATCATGCAGCACCATCACACTGGCTGCAGCTTGCTGTCGAACCGACTCGGTCAGCTGCAGGAAGATCTGCTGCTGATATTTGGGGTCAAGATGGGCCTCCGGCTCATCCAGCAGATAGAGCTGTGGCTGCTGCGCCAGAATGGTGGCGATGGCAACCCGACGACGCTCCCCACCGGAGAGGCTCTGAACAGTGCGCTGCTGAAGTGCATTGAGCTCCATCACCTCCAGTGCCCACTCTACCCGTTTCCGGTCTTCCGCACCCTCTCCACGCAGCAACGTGGTATGGGGATGGCGCCCCATCATCACCTGATCCAGTACCGTGGTGGGGAAGATGTCATCCTGATGCTGGAAAACCAGCCCAACCCGACGTGCAACTTCACGACGATTAAGGTGGGTTAACGGTTGACCATTGAGCAAAATCTCACCCTGATTGATCGGATGCAGCCCTGCCAGTGCGCGCAGCAGGGTACTCTTGCCCACTCCATTGACCCCCAGCACCCCCCAGATCTGTTCAGGTTCAATCCGCCAATCCAGCCGCTCACAGATCGATTTGTCCGCAATGGAGAGAGAAAGTTGATTGACTTGCAACACCGGACTCACCGCCCACTCCGTTGCAACAGATAGAGGAAGAGAGGTACACCAAGCATCGCCGTCACCACCCCGACCGGCAGCTGCTGTGGTGCCAGCAGCGTACGTGCCAGGGTATCGGAGAGAATCAGCAACCCGCCCCCCAGCAGCACCGTGGCCGAGACCAGCAGACGATGATCCCCGCCGACCATCAGACGAATCATGTGTGGCACCACCAGCCCGACAAATCCGACACTACCCGCCAGGGTAACCGCCGTTGCCGTCAGTAGTGAGGCCAGCAGAAAGAGGGTCAACCGCAGTCGTTCCACTGCAACCCCAAAGGCCGCAGCCTGTGCCCCTCCTCGGGTGAGCACATTGATCTCACGCGCCAATAGCAATGCAATGGCAGTACCCAACAGCAGCAGCAGAGATTCCCATCCAGGCAGATCGGGCTGCCCGAGATCCCCCATCAACCAGAAGACCATCCCCCGTAGCGCCTGATCGGGGCTTACCGCCAACAAGAAAGTAATCACTGCTCCCCACCCTGCAGCCACCACCACCCCGGTCAACAGCAGCCGCATCGGCTCCCAGCTTCCATGCAGACGCGCAAGCCCAAACACCAGCAACATCGACAACAGGGCTCCACCAAAGGCGGCCGGTGCCAGCCATACGACAGAGAGCCCCGTCATCAATGCCAACAGCGCTGCCACTGCCGCCCCACCAGACACACCCAGCACATAAGGGTCTGCCAACGGGTTACGCAGCAGAATCTGCATCAACAGCCCGGAGAGCGCCAACAGACCACCAACCACAAAGGCGGTGACAACTCGCGGCAAACGCAGCTCCAGCACCACCGTGGAGAGCACACCTGCATCACCCCCCCGCAGGATCTGCCACAGCAACTCCCAACTCACACTGCTGTTGCCAAGCTTCAACGAGAACAGCGCAGCCAACAGCACAAAAGCAACAAACGGGAGCAGTCGCAGGCTGTTGTGGGCGGTAGTGGGCAGGGCATCCATAGGCTGGCTATTATCCCCTCAGTTGAGAGAACTTCAAACGGGGCTGCACCACTCATTCTGGAAAGGCCGGAAATTGGTCTCCTGCAGAAAAGTCCCGTTTGACTTGGTAAAACAATCTCTATATGATCCGCCTCCTGTTTTGGGTTCTCTGCTCAATATCCATTGAACAGGGTGAAAAGGGAAGTCTGGTGCGCTCAACCACAGCAACTCCAGCGCTGCCCCCGCAACGGTAGGTGAGGATAATCGGATCACACGCCACTGCATCGATGATGTGGGAAGGCGATTCGAACGGTACACAGAGACCACTCACAAGCCCGGAGACCTGCCCGAGACAATACGTAGGCCAAATCGCGGCGGGCGATAGCCGGGCAACGCTACTGCTGTCTTGTCTCTCTGTTCGCCGTGCTGGCTTTGGATTATCCCAGCGATATGCGGGCGTGCATATCTGGAGCATAGACAATGAACAGAATCAGTACCCTCTCTGTTGCCCTGTTGGCAACGGCTACCCCTTTTTCCTTGATGGCTGCCAGTGAACTGGAGCCGGTGATTGTGACCGCAACCCGTACCGCGCAAACGGTGGATGAGAGCTTGGCGGCAGTCACAGTACTATCTCGCAACACCATCGAACAGAGCGGTGCAAGCAACCTAATGGAACTGCTAGCAGGTTATCCCGGAATCTATGTATCAGGTAAAGGTGGTGCTGGAACCGAGCAATCGATATTTTTGAGAGGGACAAACTCGGATGCTGTATTGGTACTGATTGATGGAATCAAATTGGGATCCGCTACCACTGGACAACCTTCTTTCGCCCATTATCCACTATCGAACATTGAAAAAATCGAGATAGTCCGCGGCCCACGTTCCGCAATTTACGGAAGTGGAGCAATTGGTGGGGTAATCCAGATTTTCACAACAAAAGGTTCCACAAATAATAAAACGATCACAACACTTGGGGTAGGCTCACTCGACACACACAAAATATCTATTACAAACAGTGGATCAATACCACAACTAAATTACTCTTTTACAGCAAGTCATTTCAGAACAGAAGGAATTACCTCTAAATTGGGTGAAAGTGGAACCGAAGCCGATCGGGACGGGTATGAAAACAACTCATTCGGTCTATCTCTTAGCAGCTACCTATCGGATTACACAGACATTTCCGTTCAATGGATGTATGCCAATGGAGAGGTTCAACTGGATGACCACCAATATGATGCACCAGGCGGAGCCTATTCTGATACCCTGCAACAATCTATTGGTACAACTCTGAATCACCAGGTCAGTGAACACTGGGACAGTAAACTTAAAATCGGTTATGTAGAAGACCTTTCTCAGACCTATGACAGTAACCCATCCACTATTGATACCTATAGAACCTCTGCCACCTGGCAAAATGATCTTTACATCGATGACAACACAATAACCCTTGGCGTTGATCATACTCAAGACAAGATCTCTTCTACAAAAAATTACTCTAACAACCGTGTGCAGGAGGATGCCCTGTTTGGTCAGTACCAAACCAAGACCTATAACGGAGACTGGTTACTCGCATTTCGACACATTGATAACAACAGCTTTGGCTCACACAACACTGGCAATATCGAGTACGGGACAGAAATCTTTGACCACTTAAGAGTTACTGCTGCATATGGTGAAGCATTCCATGCACCAGATATCAATGATCTTTACTGGCCTGTTCTAGGCAACACCTCCCTTTCTCCAGAAACATCTAAAACATACGAGATCGGTTTCAGATTCAATATTTTTTCTGCCAAATGGAAAACTTCACTCTATCGAACTACGATAAAGAACTTGATCGAGTGGGCTGATTCTGGAAGCGACCTTGATGGAGATGGATGGGATGACTGGATTCCCAGCAATGTAGGTAAAGCGCGGATTAAGGGCATTGAGGTTGAGGCCGAAACCTCGATCAGCGGTTGGGACAGCCTGCTATCTCTCTCCTACATAGACCACAAAGATACCACTGTAAACAAAAGACTCATTCGAAGACCCATGTGGTCATACCGAGCTGCTGCCGACAAGCAGTACAACGAATATACATTTGGTTTAGCACTGCATGGTCAATCTTCCGCTTTCGACGACAAGAACAACACCAGAACACTGGGAGGGTATACCTTGGTTGACACCTATATTAGGTACATGATGAATCCACAAACAACTTTAAACGCTACAGTAACCAACCTCTCAAACCGGCAATACACACATGCCCTAGACAGTTCTACTCCCAGAAAAGCATATAATGCTCCTGATCGTGAGTTGATGTTATCGGTAAACTACGAGTTTTAATAGGCAACAGACCTCATTGACGAGATGGTTAACTATTTTCCTTCCAAGCAAAGCCATTTCGCCTTTCATACGCGTGCCCTCTATCTGTTTATCACGCTCTCCGTCCTGATCCATGGGTTCATACTATACAACTGGAAAGAGCCTCTCCAATTCGACTTCGGGGGGCAACAACTCAATCAGCAGACCCTACAAATTGCGCTGCGTACACCTACCCCCAGACATGTCGAAGTTGAACCTGCTGAGAAACCGGTAGAGCAGGCTGTTGAGCCTCCGCCCCCCCCTGTGGAAGAGGTGGCAGTCAAACAGGAACAGTCGGTAGAGGTCATTGAAGAGCCACCCCCGCAACCTGAACCTAAACCTGATCCTGATCCTGAGCCTGAGCCTGAGTCTGAGCCTGAGCCTGAGCCTCAAGTCATTCAACAACCCTCTCCTCCTGCACCCAAACCAAAAAAACAGCACGTTCCCTTTCAACAGAAGAAGGCAGTAAAACCGGTTACAACCAAGCCGGTTAAATCAGTCGCAGCTGAAAAGGTGATTGATCCGACTCCGGTCAAACCAGTAACAGATCCCAAACCTGCCCCCAAATCAGCTCCTGAAGAAAAGACTGCAGAAGAGCCCGAAACCAAGCTCAACGAGAGCGAAGCCACCCAACAATCCATCGCCATGATCCGCCGTCTGATTCAAGGTGAGCTCGGGCGGCACTTTCAATACCCCAGGGTGGCACGCCGTCGTGGATGGGAGGGGAAGGTACAGCTTGAATTTACCGTACTACCGGATGGAGCAATCACCAACATCCGCATCATGCAGGGCAGCCAGTATAAAATACTGGATCGTTCTGCCGTGAATACCATGACCCGTATCCACCACCTCAAGCAGATCTCCGAGGGGATGCTGCGTGCCCCTGTGCGCATGGAGATCCCGATCATCTATCAACTCAGCAACCGTTAATACCATGTCCAAAGAAGAGAACCACAAACAACGCATGCAACGTAAAAAGGCGGTGATTGATGCCTCCATCGCCAAGGCCGACCGTGAACAAGGGGTACTCCTGGTACTGACCGGCAACGGCAAGGGCAAGTCCAGCTCGGCCTTTGGCATGGTGGCACGTGCACTGGGGCATGGACTACGTGTCGGTGTGGCGCAGTTTATCAAGGGTAGCTCCGATACCGGTGAGGAGGCCTTTTTCAACCAACACCCCAACGTCAGCTGGCATGTACTGGGCGAGGGCTTCACCTGGGAGACACAGAATCTTGCTCAGGATATTGAAACCGCTCGGAAGGGGTGGGCCGTGGTCAAAGAGATGCTGGACGACGACTCCGTTGATCTGATCGTGCTCGATGAGCTCACCTATCCACTCAAATATGGCTGGCTTGATCTCGACACCATATTAAACGACCTCAAGGGGCGCCCTCCAATGCAACATGTGGTGATCACCGGCCGTGGTGCACCGGATGCTCTCTGCGAGGCCGCAGACACGGTCACTGACCTGAAGGATGTCAAGCATGCCTACCGTGCTGGAATCAAGGCTCAGCAAGGGATTGACCTGTAATCCCACTCAATCATGGAGAGGAAATTGATACAATTTTGCTCCAGCAACCAATGAGAATATTATGAGTAACAAACAACCTGTAATTCTGATCGGTGCCGGTGAGATGGGCGGTGTATTCGCCCGTGGACTGCTGCGTGCCGGTTATCCCGTCCATCCGGTCACCCGCAAGATCTCGCTGGAGGAGACCGCCAACACGATTCCCGATCCGGAGTTTGTACTGGTGAGTGTAGCCGAAGGGGATCTCCACCCAGTACTGGAGCAGATTCCGGCTGCATGGCGTGACCGTCTGGTACTGCTGCAAAATGAGCTTCTGCCCCGCGACTGGAAGCAGCATGGCCTCGACAACCCCACCGTGATCTCGGTCTGGTTTGAGAAGAAAAAGGGGATGGACTTCAAGGTGATCATCCCCTCTCCAGTGCTTGGCCCACACGCCCAGACCATTGCTGATGCACTCGCCACCCTGGAGATCAGCAGCAAGGTGCTGACCACCGATAGCGAACTGCTGCTGGAGCTGGTGCTGAAGAATGTCTACATCCTCACCACCAACATTGCCGGGCTCAAGGTGGGCGGCACGGTGGGTGAACTCTGGGAGAATCATGAAGAGTTTGCTCGTACGGTAGCCAACGAGGTGATCGATCTGCAAGAGTGGCTGACTGGTGAGAAGCTGGATCGCGAGGCGCTGATCAACGGTATGGTGAGCGCTTTCAACGGGGATCCAAACCATGGCTGCATGGGACGTAGTGCCCCGGCAAGGCTACAACGGGCGCTACAACAGGCCGCTGAGGCTGGGCTCTCACTGCCCACACTGGAACAGATCCGCGCGCTCAATGAGTGAGCTGAACCACGCCGCAGAGGCCCGTCACGCCACCCTCATCGGGGCATTGATCAATCTGCTGCTGAGTGGATTGAAAATCGTGGTCGGCACCGTGGGGAACTCTCACTCACTGGTTGCCGATGGGGTGCACTCCCTCTCTGATCTGATCTCTGACGTGATGGTGCTCTACGGAACCCACCATGGCAACCAGGAGGCTGATGAAGCACACCCGTATGGCCATGGACGCATCGAGACCTTGATCACAGTTGCTGTCGGCCTGTTACTGATCGCCATCGCCATCGGCATTGCACTGAATGCGATTGACCACCTCTTTAATCCACAAACCCTGTCACAGCCCGGGAGCATGGTTCTAATCGCGGCGGCACTCTCCATTCTGTTCAAGGAGGGGCTCTACCACTACACCATGAGAGTGGCCACGCGCATCCGCTCCAAACTGCTACGCGCCAATGCCTGGCACCATCGCACCGATGCGCTCTCTTCCGTGGTGGTACTGATTGGCGTCAGCGGTACCCTGGCCGGCCTGGAATATCTGGATGCCATCGCCGCTGTGCTGGTGGCGGTGATGATTGCCCATGCCGGATTCGAACTGGGGTGGGAGTCGATTCAGGAGCTGATCGATACCGGACTGGAGCAGGAGCAACTGGAGCAGGTACGAGTGCAGATCCATCATGTGGAAGGGGTACGGGCCATGCACCGGCTGCGTACCCGCCGCATGGGGGCGAATGTACTGGTCGATGTCCATATTCTGGTCGACCCCCGTCTCAGTGTCTCTGAAGGTCACAAAATTGCTGACCATGTAGAGATGACACTCTATCAGGAGATCAGGGATGTCACTGATGTTACCGTTCATATCGACCCGGAAAACGATGAACAAAATCACCCCTGTACCGACCTGCCGATGCGCAGTGAACTGATTGAACGGCTCACTACCTGCTGGGCCGACATCCCGGAGAGCCGCTATATTGAAGACTACACCCTCCACTATCTCGATGGGGAGCTGGATCTGGAGGTGTGGATACCACTATCCAAAATGGATTCGCTTTCCGAGGCTACTTCACTACAGCAGCGCATGAGCCACTGCCTCTCCGACGACCTGCAGATCAAACGGGTACGCCCACTCTTCTTCTGACCAGATCATGCTGGAAATTCTGATCCCGATGGCCTCGTTGATTCTGGTCGGTTCACTGTGGCGACCACTGCAGCCGATGGGGCTGGATGCAGACACCACCCGCCGATCTCTCACCGGACTGGTCTATGTACTACTACTGCCGGCACTGGTACTGGATGTGCTGTGGAAGGCCCCACTGGGAGTCGACTCCTTGCGCATCATCCTGATGGCAGCCTTCAGCGTGGTCAGTGCCGCACTTATCAGTACACTGGTTTTTCGCCGTCAGTGGGTTGCCGACCCCGCACGGGGTGCGCTCATCCTCGCTGCTGCCTGGGGCAATGTCACCTACCTGGGGCTGCCGGTACTGGAGCAGACCTTCGGCACTGCGTTTCGCAGCGTCGCCCTGCAGTTTGACCTGTTTGCCAACACTCCGCTGCTGCTCACCCTGGGAGTCTGGGTCGCACAGCGTCACGGCCAAGGTGTAGAGCCACGCAGTGCCGCTGCCGAGATCGCCCGGGTACCTGCCGTCTGGGCCGCCATTGCAGGGGTACTGCTCAACTTGAACCAGATCCCCAGCCCGGAGGGGCTGACAACCGTACTCAAACTGCTGGGCAATTCGGTACCTCCGCTGATGCTGCTGGCGCTGGGCATGGGGCTGCGCTGGGATGTACTGCAGTGGCGTGTTCTGCCCGTACTGCTGCCGGTGGTGCTGATACAGCTACTGATCACCCCCTTTGTCATCTACTGGATCAGCCTCGGTGTGGGACTGGAGGGCGACCTGCGCAGTGCCGTCATCCTCGAGGCCGCCATGCCCACCATGGTGCTGGGCATGGTGATCTGTGACCGCTACCAGCTCGATACCGGTCTGTTTGCCGCAGCCACCACCCTCTCCACCGCACTCTCTCTGCTGACACTGCCACTCTGGTACAGCTGGCTTGGCTGATTTATGATCCTCTCCATCAATCACAACAGAGGATGGAGAAACCATGAAAGCACGTTTGCGTATCGCTGCAATCGCACTGGCGCTCGCTACTACTCTCAGCGGGTGCGGAGAGAATAACAACACTACTCAACAGAGCACTGCACCGGCAGCTGCCAAGGAGAGCTACAACCTGCGTCTGGCCCACACCTGGCCCACCAATTTTCCGATCTTCGGGGATGCCATCCACAACATGGCAAAGATGGCCCACAAAATGTCCGATGGCCGCATCAACATCACCATCGACTCCAAGAACAAACACAAGGCTCCCCTCGGTATCTTCGATATGGTGAAGTCCGGTCAGTATGACATGGGCCACTCCGCCTCCTACTATTGGAAGGGCAAGGTTCCCAATACCCTCTTCTTTACCACCATGCCCTTCGGCATGACTGCACCAGAGCAGTACGCCTGGCGCTACTATGGTGGAGGTCAGGAGCTGGCGGAGAAGGTATATGCACCGCACAACCTGATCCCCTTCCCCGGTGGCAACACCAGCAACCAGATGGGTGGCTGGTTCCAGAAGGAGATCAACAGTATCGAAGATCTGCAGGGGCTGAAGATGCGGATCCCCGGTTTTGCCGGAGAAGTACTGGCCAAGGTAGGGGCCAAGCCAACCAATATCCCGGCGGGTGAGCTCTACACCGCATTGGAGCGCGGCACCATCGATGCTCTGGAGTGGGTTGGCCCCTCACTGGATCTGCGCATGGGGTTCCACAAGATCGCCCCCTACTACTACACCGGCTGGCACGAGCCCGCTACCGAGCTGCAGTTTTTGGTAAACAAGGAGAAGTGGAACAGCTTCCCGGCCGATATTCAGGAGATCCTGCGGGTGGCGATGCGTACTGCCGCGTATGACATGTACGCCCACTCCTACCATGAGAGCGCCAACAACTGGGCCTCGATCCAGACCGAGTACCCCAATATTCAGGTCAAATCCTTCCCGGCAGAGGTACTGCAAGCGATGAAGCATGCCAACGACACCTTGATCGCGGAGCGGGCTGCTGCCGATCCACTGGCCAAGGAGATCATTGACTCACAATCCACCTACCTGACCAAGGCACGCGCATGGAGCAAGATCTCTGATCAGAGTTACTTCGAGACCATGGAGGCGTTGAAATAACCCAAAACACCCACCCCTCTCAGGCAGGTGAGGGGTGGGTGTCTGTCACCACAAGGGGCCTCCAGCCCACTATCGGGACAGATCGATATTAACGCCACGATCGAGTAGCTGCTGGGTTCTGGCTCCCAGATATTTGTAGAAGTCATCCGGATAACGCTGATAGTGGCGCTCAGCCACATAACGCAGCACCTCTTCAAAATGGTAGCTGTAGAGCAGACCATCAATGCGGCGAATCTCCCTACCCTTGTCAAACAGTACAATCCCCGGTCGATAGGTCAGGCCGAGACTTTTTGCATACGCTCTGGCTGTGGTCTGCCGCCCCTCCACATCAATGAGTGGGGCCTCCGAAGCGGCATCGAGCCGCACTACGGTCATCTTCTCCAGTACCCCGGTGATCGCCGGATTCTTCAGGTGTCCATCATGCAGGGCATCGCAGGCATCACAACTGCTATCTTCAAACAGCAGTGCCAGCGGTCCTTCCACCTGACTCAGATCCTCCATCACAGTAAACAGGGGGTGGTCACGCAGTTGATAGTGCACAGGTGCCTGCTGCTGTTCGATATAGTCGGCAAGCTTCATCTCGGTATATTTCTTCTGCTGCACATAGCGCAGAGCCTGGCCAAATTTCTCTACCGAACGATAACCGTTTAGTTTGAGCACCACCTGGTTCTCCTGATTGAGAAATACGGTGGTGGGGGTGTAGTTGACCTGCACCAGATCAGCCAGCTGCTTCTCGGTAACCGTCACCTCTTCATTGAAGGCAACCTCACGATCCCCCTTGATGTTGATGGCGATAACCTCAAAGTGCTCACGGATCAAGTCGGTATCCAGTGAATGCTTGAAGTTCTCCTCAATCATCTTGTTGCAGTAGGGACAGCCATTGAGGTACATGAAGAGGATGACATGCTTGTCTGCCTCCGCCGCCTCTCCCACATCCTCTGCGATATCGAGAAAGCTCTCCTTGAACCACTCCGGATGGTGAGACTGGATGCCTCCAGTCACCTTTCCGGTAGCCAGTGCGGCAGTTGAAATCAGTGCCACCAACAGTGTTGCAACCCATCTACTCATCCTTAATCTCCTCATACAGATACCCCCATTATCCACTTAACCCCTCAACAACTACCTCCTGCAGCCCTTCCATTTGATGAATGGCCTCATCCAGATTGATCTGATCCGGATTCTCTATCGGCTGCTCCAGCAACATATTCCATAGCGCCTCCTGCTCATAGGTCTCATGGGAGCCATCACTATCCTGAAAATAGGCCGCCCACGGAACAAATTTGGTCAACGGAAACAGTTGTCCCTCCTCCGGAGAGATATCGATATGGAGCCCGGAGATAAAGAACAGGCGCTTACCTCGATAGGCCGGCTCTTTCACAACAGTACGGAAGGTACGGTCAAACTCGACCTGAGAGTTGATCATGGCCGCCACCAATGAAGGGGCATGGGTGGTAACAATCTTGGGCATGTGCGGGAGCAGGTTTCGCTCCAGATGATCCTGCCCCTCATTATGATCGACAATCTTTCGTTCGTAATAGAACAGATCACTCTTCAGCGAGGAGCCAATCACCTGTGTCTCCCCCTCCTCCAGCGAGGCAAAACGTGCTGCAAAATGGTCATTGGCCAGAAAGGTTTTTGAGGTGCTGAGAATATCAACCGGCACATACTCATCCCGATCACAATGCGGCTGTTCACACAACAGCATCTTCTCCAGACGCAACATCAGCCCCTCCTTGCGACCACTGTCGATGAGCTGGTTATCGATGGTGACCAAAAACTCATCATCACGCCGTTCAATCAGAATGTTTTCACAGGCAAAGTGGTACTCATTGAGATACCAGCTGGAGACCCCGGCGATCTTGCCGCAGTCGGAGCTGGACTCACAGTTTGGCATCTGCAGGCGGCGGTAGACACCAAACTGACGGTTGTGTGGGTCATAGCCTACATGGCTGGCCTGTACGATTACCATATCCTGGCCATGGTGGGAGTGCGGGGCATGACGATCGGTGGATACTACCCCCCCAACCCGACCATGGTTGAAAGGAAAGGCCCCAAAGTGTTTGGCAATGAGGATAATCGGATACCCTTGGTTCTCATCTGAACAGAAGGCGCGTGAAGGCATGATTTTTCCGGCCTCGAACCCCAGTGACAAACAGAGGTTATAGAGCCGTGGCACAAAATTGCTGTAGCGCATCATACGCCGCTCCAGCTGAAAATTACCCATCGCTTTCATGGATCCGCTCTCCGCATCATCGATTGACAGAACAGAGAGTGTAGCGGACCTTGGAGCTTGTGCAAGCAGTACTACTCCTCATTGCCCCGTTTGCGGTGACGCTCTGCATCCAGCTTCATGCGGCTGGACATCGCCTCGGCAACCTCGTCCGGAAGCTCCCGGGCCAACTGTTGAATGGAACGATGATCCCGCAGTGCTTTCGGTTTGCGCCACTTGCCGCTCCACCAGCGGGTGAAGCGGTTCCAAAAGTGGTTACTCTGGAACACAATCTCTACTCGGCATCTGGGGGAGCAGGGTCGGCAACGGGCGCATCCCCCCCATGCCCCAACACCACCTCATAGAGATAGCCACCAGCAAACAGCGCTATAACTATCACGACAATAGCAATCATGGTTTTCTTGAACATGGCTCGCATTATAGCCAGTTGTCGTCAGATTCTCAGGTGGAAAACAGTACCAACAGATCATTGAGAAAGTTTCGACCCTGCAGGGTAGTAGAGAGCGCCCCCTGATGCCACTGCAACAGCTCCCGCTCCACCGCCTCTGCAACCAAACCCTCTATCGGCTGCCATGGTGTACCTGTGCGCTCCTCAAACTGATGTGGCGTGAATGATTCATGCAGACGCAGGCGATTCATCATGTATTCCAGTGGCAGAGCCTCTGCCGTCAGCGTACGGCAACTGCTGACCACCTTATCGGTACCGGCACTGTCGAGATATTGTTGTGGGCTACGTCGGCGCGCCGTCCGTTTGATCCTCCCCTCTGCCACATCGGTAATCTTGGCATGGGCACCGGCACCAACTCCCAGGTAGTCCCCAAAACACCAATAGTTAAGATTATGCTGACACTGCTGAGCGGATCGAGCATAGGCGGAGATCTCATACTGCTCCAGGCCAGCCTGTTGCAGCAGTGACTGCCCCGCCTGCTGTAGCTCCCACAGCTGATCTTCATCCGGCAGCTGTGGCGGAGTGTGGCCAAACGGGGTATTGGGCTCCATCGTCAGCTGGTACCAGGAGAGGTGATCAACCTCCAACTCAATGGCCCGTTGCAGATCGGCCAGCGCCTGAGACTGTACCTGCTGCGGCAGACCAAACATCAGATCCAGGTTGATCCGCTCAAAACCGGCCTGACGCGCCATTACCACTGCCTGCTCCGCCTCCGCCCCGTTGTGGATGCGGCCAATGCGTTGCAGGTGGTCGTTGTTGAAACTCTGCACCCCGATCGAGAGGCGATTGACCCCCGCCTGTCGATAGCCATCGAAGTAGTGTTGGTCGGCAGTACCGGGATTGGCCTCCAACGTAATCTCAGGATCAGTGATCAGTGGCAACCTTGCACGCACACCGGAGAGCAGTCGTGCAATCTCACTGTCAGGGAAGAGGCTGGGAGTGCCTCCGCCGATAAAGATGGAGCGCACCGGACGCCCCCACACTGCGGGCAACTCCGATTCAAGATCCTTCAGCAGCGCATCGGCATAGGCGGCAAACGGTGGTTCTGCTGCGGCATGTGAATTGAAATCACAGTAGGGGCACTTCTGTACACACCACGGCAGGTGGATGTAGAGCGACAGCGGGATTGCCGCAGTGAATTTCACTCCCCTCCCCCTTGCAGCACCCAAACAGCGGGCATAAAGGGGAGGGATAGGGTGGGGGTAGAAACTATGATACTTTCGCAATAAACCATGGATTTTACCCCCATCCCACCCTTCCCCCTTAAAGAGGGAAGGAGCTATTAACCCTGCAATAATTCAACCAGCCTCTTCAACGCCTTGCCCCGATGGCTCATGCTGTTTTTCACCTCTGGTGCCAGCTGCGCCGAGCTGCACCCCTCCTCCGGCACAAAGAAGACGGGGTCATAACCAAAGCCATTCTCCCCCTGCGGCGCTTCGAGGATACGCCCCTCCCAGCTGCCCTGCGCAATCAGTGGCACCGGATCATGCTCATGACGCAGGTAGACCATTACACACTGGAAGCGGGCGCTGCGCTCCGCCTCGGGCACTCCGTCGAGCGCCTTCAGCAGCTTTTCGTTGTTGGCCCCATCGTTGCCCCTCTCTCCGGCATAGCGGGCGGAGTAGATCCCCGGTGCCCCCTTGAGGTAATCCACCTCCAGCCCGGAGTCATCGGCAATCGCCGGTAGCCCGGTCTGCGCCGCAGCGCCACGCGCCTTCAGAATCGCATTCTCGACAAAGGTGAGTCCGGTCTCCTCCACCTCCTCCACATTGAATTCGGTCTGCGGCACCACCTCCAGCTCGAAGTCGGCCAGCAGTGCGCCCAGCTCGCGCACCTTGCCCTTGTTGCCTGTGGCTAAAACGACTTTGCTCATTTCAGTGCCTCACTCTGGTGTTCGATCAGGTTGGTGATTCCACTCTGCGCCAGCGCCAGCATCTGCTGCATCTCCTCCATGCTGAAGGGGGCCTCCTCTGCGGTGCCCTGCACCTCGATGAATTGCCCCTCACCATTCATCACCACATTCATGTCGGTCTCGGCGCTGGAGTCCTCATCGTAGTCGAGATCGAGTACCGGGGTGCCGTTGTAGACCCCGACCGAGACCGAGGCGATCTGAGTCACAATCGGGCTCTCCTTGACCGCACCCTTCTCGATCAGGTGGTTGATCGCATCACTCAGCGCAACAAAGCCGCCAGTGATCGAGGCGGTACGGGTACCGCCGTCGGCCTGGATCACATCACAGTCAACGGTGATCTGCTGCTCGCCCAGCTTCTTCATATCGACCGCCGCACGCAGCGAGCGACCGATCAACCGCTGGATCTCCATGGTCCGCCCCCCCTGCTTGCCACGGGCCGCCTCGCGCCCCATGCGGCTGCCGGTCGAGCGGGGCAGCATGCCATACTCTGCCGTGACCCAACCACTCCCCTTGCCACGCAGCCACGGTGGCAGGCGATCCTCCACCGATGCCGTGCAGATCACCTTGGTATCGCCAAACTCCACCAGTACCGATCCCTCGGCATGTTTGGTGTAGTTGCGGGTGATCTTGATCTCACGCATCTGATCGGGGGCTCTTTTACTGGGTCGCATGGTTCTACTCCTTGTATACTGTGATCTGTTCAATCCGCGAATTATCCAGCAATCAATCACAGGGTGCCATCAATGATTCAGAGCATGACCGCATTTGCACGCAAAGACCTACAAGCCGAGTGGGGCAGCCTCGCCTGGGAGATTCGTGCCGTCAACCACCGCTATCTGGAGCTATTTCTGCGATTACCAGAGGACCTACGCCCGATCGAGAACAAGGCACGCGAGATTGGGCGCAACCAATTGGGGCGCGGCAAGGTGGAGTGTGGTCTGCGCTTCTCCCCTTCTGCCAGCAACAGCAATGTGGTGGTCGATGAACCACTGGCACAGAAGGTGGCTCAGGCCGCCAAAACTGTCGCCCACCTGATCGACAATCCTGATCGCGTCAACCCGATGGAGGTACTGGCCTGGCCCGGCGTGATCCAGACCGAAGGGGTCGACAGCGCCACCATCCAGCAGCAGGCGCTGGAGCTGTTCAAGCAGACCGTTCAGGAGCTGACCGACACCCGTGCCCGCGAGGGAGAGCGACTGAAAGAGATGATCCAACAGCGTTGCGATGCCCTGCGCCCACTGGTCGAACAGGCCAAGGTGGAGATGCCCAAGGTGATCGAACAGACGCGCGACAAACTGCGCGAGCGGCTCGCTGAATTTCTGGAGCAAGCCGACGAAAACCGGCTGGAACAGGAGATGGCGCTACAGGCACAGAAGCTCGACATCGACGAAGAGATGGATCGCCTCACCACCCACATCGACGAGGTGGAGCGGGTGATCAACAAGGGGGGCGCGGTGGGCCGTCGCCTCGACTTCCTGATGCAGGAGCTGCACCGCGAGGCCAATACCCTGGGGTCGAAGTCAGCCCATGTAGAGACCACGCGTATTGCGGTGGAGATGAAGGTGCTGATTGAACAGATGCGGGAGCAGGTTCAGAATATTGAGTGATTTTTATGATGCCCTCTTACCTCATCACCCACTAAATCACCAAGCATCTGGCTTATGGATTGCGGTACCAGGGATTGGATTAGGCAGCTAACTCACTTTCAGCATCCACTTCCGAATCGGTTTTACAAAGTCCGCCTGCTGCCGTAACTGAGATGATGTTTTTCTCACTGGCGCCCCTGGTGTAATCAAGCCAATAATCTTGTCATGTTGTTTCGCCAATTTCATAGACTCAGCAAGATCAGAGTCATTTGAAACGACAACTGCGCAGTCATACTCATTTTTCCAGGCATCATTCAGCAAGTGAACAGCCAGATTTACATCTGAGCCTTTTTCTTCCTTCTTCCATACCTGAACAAAATCTGGGGGCGGCTTAGCATGCTCAGCCTTGACCTTATTTCGGAGAAAATGTCCCAAGATCGTTTCAACTTTTGAGCACTGCTTTTTCAGTGCACGAAGATAGGCCTCTTGACGATGATGAACCTCTGGATCAGATTTGTTCGGCGAGACCTTGGCTGTGAAGTACTTAACCTTAATCACCTCATTGGTCTCACCCATCACATTTTGAAAAAACTGCTCAAGGTCGAGCCACTTGTAGTCACTACCCTTCAACGCACCATAGTAAAAATTGAACCCATCGACATAAACGATCGTTCTGTGCGGTTGCTTGTTCATATCACAATTGGGCAGGGCATAAAAAGCTAGGACCTCCGAAGAGGCCCCGCGCCCAATGATCGAAGTCACTGGGGTAGTAGTGGTTACTACTGTAGGATATTGTCTAACGAATAAGGATAGATTGCGCGCAGCCGCGATCTTATCCTGTTGTTGAACA
>CAYFNH010000003.1:0-59567 GCA_964344435.1 uncultured Piscirickettsiaceae bacterium
TCGATCGACTGCAACAGTGCATCCACTTCATCGGAACCATCCCCACTATTCCACTCCATACTGTCTGGGGAGAGCTTGATCTCTGTTGTCTTGGTAATCGGGTCATAGTCGATCGCATACTTGAATGAATAATCGTCAGCAGACAGATTAGCCCCGGTATCGTCAGTAAGGGAGATCACGGTTCCATGAACGCGTATCCAGTCCCCTGCAACCACATTTTGCACCACAACCTTGATGCCACCAATATTTTGGATACTGTCTTCGTTCAATCCTGCTGACGATGCGAAAGTCAGCCCATCAAAGACGGATACATAAGCACCACCGCCATCTGCATCCTCCTCCTCATAGAAAACCACATCCTGAGCAGGATCACCGCTTTCTACAGTCAATGTGGGAGGTTGATTAGCTGGACTTTTAACAACCGTAAAGAGGTTATCACTAACGTATTGTCCCCCTTGGTCATCCACAATCCTTTCAACTTTGATGGTTCTGGACTGCGCAAGAATCGATTCCGAACTGGAATAGGCAATCCCACTAATCAATTCTGAAATTTCTGCACTATTCCATGAACCTGTAAGAGTGACCACTGCCTGACCTGTTACAGCATCTATTGGGGAGATCTCATAGTCATAGTTTGCCACCGAATTTGTTGCGCTAGACACCGATCCAGAGGCCTCTCCAACCAAATTAATTGCCGTCCCTCCAACAATTAGCTGCTCAGCTGCTTCACTGGAAAGATTGGTAATTGACAAGACCAGCTCGGTGATTGTGCCACTCAACTCGACTGGTGTTGCTGTAGCTCCAGCAAACAGTCCTGCCGTCTGCTCACCAGCATACTCGTAAGTCACAACACCATCTGTATGGTATGGCAAATCATTGATTGAATATACATTGATCACGGTAGAAAGCGCGCTATCCTGTAATCCAACAGCATCATCCGACGCAACCCCTAAGCTTCCCCCATCGTCTCGCAAAGTCTGAATGGATATCTTGCGAGTAGGATTGGCACCACTCACATCGGGATCATCCCCCACATTGGTAAATTTGAGATCATTGATTAAGCTAATGAGCTGTTCTGATGACCAATCCCCTGTAAGTACCAGATCTTTTGCTCCTGCAATTGGATCCCCATTAGGATCCATCGCCTCAACAACCTGATACTGAAATTCTGGCAGACTCGTAAATGGCACTGCAGTTGCTTCGGTCATGTTCTGCGAAAGATCTATTTCAGCCACTCCAAGCAGAATCAGATCATCCAGCGCCACCCCCTCAACACGAACCACCAACTGATTAACATTCTGATTTCCATCATCCAAACCAAACACTGCCGCTTGACTGTCTGCGAGAGGAAAGAGCTGTACCGGGCTCGGTGCTGAGTCTTGGTTGGGATAGTTATCCGAGGTCTCATAAAAGTGCTGCTGTTGTGGAATAACATCGGCCTCCACACTCAGTGTGGGTGGTAGCAGTACTGCAACGGTGGCAGAAACCCCAGAGAGTTGTGCGGTATCCACCCCTCCAAACTCATTTCCACCATCATCAATCACCAGCTCCAGTGCAATCTCACGATTCCCCTCTACCGGATTGGGGTTATCATTCTGGTAACGGATCGAGCGGATAAAATCGGAAATCTCATTCTGATTCCACTCCCCCTCCATGGAGATCAACAGGCGCCCATCATTCCCTTCACCATAGCTGATGACCGTACCATCTGCCAGTTCAGTAACCACCCCCTGTGTAAAGACCAGAGGCACCGCTTCAGCCGGACTTCCCACCAGCAACATCTCTTGTGCATCCCCTGGGGTTACCCCAGTTACCGAGAAGACCAATCGTTGAATGGTCTGCCAATCCTCAATCGGATCAATATCGAGACTAGGAAACAGGGCCTTAGATGCCTCGGCAGGAGAGCCATAAGGAACCGGTTTAGTTGGCTCACCAGATAGAGTCGGCGGATTGTTGACCGGGGTGATATTGACATCCAGAGTAAACGGCTCACTCACCAACCCCTCTGCACTGCCGTCATTTTCCGTTACCGTCCAGGTGATGGAGCGGGTGGGAGTCAGTCCATTCTGAGTAGGGTCTTCTCCTCCGCTGCTCTTGAACAGCACGTTGAGCATGGCGTCCTGATAATCGGCATACGAACCTGCCCCGGTCAGGGTCAAGGTGCCCACACCATTTTCAACCACATACTCTGCCTGAATCGAACTTCCCTCTGGTGGGGTAAAACTCAGTTCATCGGTTGCCAGCGCATTGTTGATGGTGATGGTAGCTCCCAGGAGCTGGTCACCGGTATTGTCTACATCGGTGACATTAAGCTGCCCCTGAAGGGGAAGATCGCCCTCCTTGAATACCAGCACCCCGTCGACCATCAATACTGGGGCATCATTGACCTCGGAAAGACTAACGATCACTTGTGCGGTGGACTCATCTCCATCCACATCGCGAATGGTATAGGTAAAGCTGTCAACTCCGTTGTAGTTAGGATCCGGGGTATAGGTAAAGCTACCATCTGCACTGATCACTACGGTACCGTGTTCCGGCTGCCCGGCAACAAACCAGGTGTGTTTACCATCCCCCAACTGGTCGTTGGAGGCGAGTGTACCGGTCACGATGCCATCCTCCTCGCCAGTCAGCAGGTCATTAAAGGCGGTAGGCACAGCATTTTGTTGAACCTCTTCAACTTTAACCTCTTCTTCCACTTCAACCACTTCAACAACCGGGGCGAGCGGCTCTTCTCCCCCTTCTCCTTCGCCCTCCTCTTCACCTTCACCATCGACCAGGGCGGCTTGCTGGGCCAACAGTTCACCCTCGCCTTCTGCCTCCTCCTCATCATGGGTTACTACAAAATCGGGCGGGGGTGGCAGTGCCTCTTCAAAGGTAGCCAGCAGGGACGCCGGTGCCTCGAATGCGGTTGCCGGTGCGCCCGGCTTGCTGCTGACTGCGGTAGCCATACCGGGTTCGTCGAGGGTTACGGTGCCGCGCCCGTTTGCATCGGAGACGTCGAGAATACCGTCTTTATGGACAAAGGTACTGGAGCCGTCCTCCTCGATAATGCCCTCCATTTCGGAACCACGAACACCAATCTGTGCAGTCGGAGTCTTGATGGTGGTGTGGGTACCCTTGTCCAGCCCCCCCAATTTACCACTGGCGTAACGGAAGAAGCCGGAGATTACGGTGGCCTCGAACTGGCCACTCTCCACCCCCGGGGTGTAGTTGTAGTTTTCGATGATGGCACGGGTCTCTTTACCGAGCTGGAAGCTGGTGTCATCCAGCATTCTCAGGTTGGCGAAGGAGCGACCGATGGTCTCGATCACATCATCCTGATAGATGGGATCCCCTTCATTGAGGGTACGCACCACACCATCCGCCCCCTTGGCAGTGGCCTGAGCATCGCCCCCCAGCTCATCGATGGTGCCGATCGGGTCACCGAGCAGCCCGGGAATCGAGAGCGAACCGGCAGGTCCGGCAACCTCGAATGAATCTACGTTAACCAGTAGTTTTTGAACAGTTTCCGGAAGAACGACCGCACCATAAGGGGTCTCCAGGGTGGGGGGTACATCGGCTGAAAAATACTCCTCGACCCGGATCTCTTCCCCCAGATCCCCACGAATAATGAGGTCGTCCCCATCGCGCAGGTAATCCCCCTTGAGCATCAATTCCGATGAGAGGATGGTAAAGCTGTTCTCTTCGGGCAGCAGCGACTCCGCCGCCATGGCCACTGCATCCAGTGATCGGTCGTTAAAGGTCTGAACCGCCATACACTATCTCCACCCTCTATCCATATCAGACTGATTTCTCTACGCTCTTCATTATAGTCAAAGCGCACAGAAACCCCAAAGGGGGAGATAAAATTTAATCAAAGGCAGCGAAAATAGGCACAATATTGCTGATTTATCTTCTGCAGCACCGTTTTCTCCAGCCGCCCATAGCATTTGACCGGGTTACTTTTCGATACCACAAAGGATTTACGTAACATTAGCTTGGAGTCGACAGGGAGATCGCCAGACTCCAACATCGCCCTTGTAATCAGCACCTCATCATCATACAGACGATCGATCTTGCTACTCATCGGCAGACCGATAAAATCATCGAAGGGAAGGTTATCTTTGAATACCAGTACCGGTCTTCTTTTGCTCTGTTTCAGATCACTAAAATAGAATTCACACAGAACGATATCGCCTTCTGCTACTTCCATACCAGGTCTTCATCACTATAGAGCCACTCTGTTACGGTAGATGCGCTATGGTCAGAAAGTGCCTGTACATCATGATCCATTTGGCCTTTTACAGGAAAAATCAATATTTCAACCTGATGATCAATAAACTCGGGGGGGATTTTCAGAGTTAGCTCATCAGAGTGTGGCGTGGTAATCTCTCTCAACAACGTCATGTTTTTTCTCCACATAGACACTCTCTGTGATTATCCACGCACAGAAACCGTTTTCAAGTTACTCCTGCAACCTGGGTAACAACAGTGCCAGCCGATAGTGTGCCTCGGCATACTCCTTGTTGAGCTTGATGGCGGTCTCCAGTGACATCTGTGCCTTGCGGAAGTCCCCCATCTTCTCCAGCACCAGCGCCAGATGGTAGTAGGCGTTGGGGAATTTTGGATTGATATTGATCGCCTTGGTGAACATACTGACTGACTCATCCAGCTCGGGCTTGGTGACCGGGGTACCATCGGCGGCTACCTGCAGCCCACCCCCCAGCAGTTTTGCCAGCTCATAGTAGGCCATGGCATGACTATTATCGATATCGATCGCCACAGTATAGTACTTGCAGGCAGACTCATATTCCTCCGGGTCACGCATCAGTAATGCCAGCCGATAGTAGGCATCGGCAAAATTGGGATCGATGGCAATTGCTTTCTCGAAGTTGCTCTTGGCTTCCACCAGCTCATCATGACGCACCAGCAACAGCCCCAGGTGGTAGTGACCCAAGGCATGCTCCTCACTCAGCTCAACGGTACGGTTGTAGTGGGTACGCGCCTCATCGTCTTCCCCCTCCTCTTCCAGCAGTAGCGCCAGATTGTAGTGGGCTTCCGGGAATTCGGGCTTGATCTCGATGGTCTTGAGGAAATACTCCCGTGCAGTAGCCAGATCGCGCTGACTATATTGCAGCATCGCCAACTGGAAGTACGTCTGCTCATCCTCCGGGTAGTACTCTATCGATTTCTTGAAGTTCTCCAGTGCCAATGTCGGCTCATTCAGCTCTTCCAACAGCATCGCCAGCTGGAAGTAGGCCTTGGCATACCCGTTATCGAGGCTGATGGCCTGCTCCAGCATACTGCGTGCCTCGTCCAGCGCCTCTCGCTTCTTCAGCATCAGACCAAGATTGTAGTAGGCCTTGGCATATTCCGGATCGATTTCAACCACCCGGCGCAGCAGCTGCTCCGCCTCCTCCGGCTCAGGCTCCAGTAGCGGAGTACCATCGGTAGTACTTTTGCTGCCGGTTGCCAGTAGTTTGGCCAGATAGTAATGGGCCTCACGATAGTCTGGATCGATATCAATCGCCGTAGTGTAGTTTTTGCGCGCCTCCTCGAACTCTTCCGGTGCAATCAGCAGGCGGGCAAGATTGTAGTAGGCGGGGGCATAGTTGCTGTCGAGCTCGATCGACTGAATCAGGTTGTACTTAGCCTCCTCGGTCGCCTCCATCTCCACAAACAGGGAGGCCATATTGGAGTAGGTCATCGCCTTTTCCGGATCGATCTCTATCGACTGCTGGAAACGTTCACGGGCCTCTTCAAATTTCCTGGCGCGCTGCAACAGCAGACCAAGATAGCGATAGGCCTCGGCATGTTCAGGTACCAGCTCGATCACCTTCTCCAGATGGGGCTGAGCTCGATCATCCTCTCCATCGGCAACATAGAGCAGCGCCAGCTGAAAGCGAGCATCCGAGAAGTCCGGATTGATCTCAATCGCCTTTTCCAGGTGTTCTTTTGGATTCATTGCGCTATCTCCACAGCCGTTACTTGGATGTCAGTACCCAGACACCATCCCACTCACCCTCGGGTGGGTTGGCCTTCATGTGTTCACAACGCTCGATGTACATCTGTGAAGGCTTGTCCTTATCGTAACACTTCAACGACTCCTGGAACTGCCCAATCGCGGCATCCCAGTTGGCTTCGTTCCAGTACTTGATTCCATTATTGAACAGACCCACTGCATCAATCATGTTGGGGAAGCTCTCGTTGTCATGGTAGTCAAGCACCTCGTACACACCGACCGGCTCGGTCTTGCCCTTGACGATTACATTATCGACCTTACGGGTGCGGTAGGTGCCCTTGCAGGCATCCAAGGTATAGTTGCTGACCAGAATGTGGGCGCCATACTGTTTACAGGCACTCTCCAGGCGAGCCGCCGTATTCACACCATCACCAATCACGGTGTAGTCCATGCGTTTGGAGGAGCCGATATTACCGGAGACAATGGCATCGGTATTTACCCCCATACCGTGATCGATCGGTGGCTTGCCCTCGGAGGCACGCTTGGCATTGAAGACCTTGAGTTCCGTCATCATTCCGATCGCGGCACGCACACCACGATCAGGGTCATCCTCATGAGGGATCGGGGTGCCGAAGATCGCCATGATCGCATCCCCGATAAACTTGTCGAGCATTCCCCCCTGGCCGGTGATCACATCGACCATCACCTCGAAGTATTCGTTGAGCAGTTTTACGGTACCCTGTGCACCCAACTCTTCGGTAATGGTGGTAAAGCTGCGCACATCGGAGAAGAGTACGGTACCAATTCCCTGTTTGCCGCCCATGATATCTTCCTGGCTCTGGTCGTCCAGCAGTTGATCCGCCAGGGTTGGATCCATGTAGCGGGACATGGTGGATTTCATCCGCTTCTCGCTGCTGATATCCTCCAGCATAATCATCGAACCCAGATTCTCTCCCTCACTCCCCTTCAATGGCAGCAGGGTGATATTGAGCGAGACCGCCTCTTCGCCAAAAGTCAGTTCACGATCCGGCAGGATATCAATATCCTCTACCGTCTCCAGCTTGTCCGCCAGCCACTGATTGGCCTCACTACTGAAGAATTCGACCGCATTCTGCCCAATCACCTCATCCATCCGGTAGATCTTCATCATATTGATGCCGGACTGGTTACAGGTGGCAATCTTGCCCTCGTTGATGGTGATCACCCCGTTACTCATCGAGGAGAGAATGCTCTCGTTGTAGTTCATGGTGTTCTGTACATCGGCAAAGAGCTTGGCATTCTCGATACCGATGGAGATCTGCGAGGTGAATGCCTTGAGCCGCTTCTCATCCTCGTCGGTAAAGACGCCGCCATGCTTGTTGAGCACCTGACTGACACCGATCACCTTGCCCTCTTTATTGATAACCGGAACGCAGAGCACGGAACGGGTGAAGTAACCGGTCTGCTTGTCGAAGGTGGGGTTAAAGCGCAAATCGGCATAGGCATAGGGAATATTCATCACCTCGCCACTCTGGAACACCGCTCCGGCAATTCCCATATGGTTGGGAAAGCGGATCACATCCTTCTTGCCCAGCCCCTCACCCACCTCGGTGTAGAGTTCGTTGGTGGACTCGTCATTGATGAAGAGGGTGGAACGGTCGGCATCCAACATGGTGGTGATGGTGGTCATGATCTTCGCCAGCAACGGGCTCAGCTCGATCTCCGAGGAGATCTGCGAAACCACATCGAGGAACTCCAGCTCCTGTTTACGTGAGTTCTCGATCTGCTCAACGATCACATTACCCTGAATGGCGACCGCCGCCTGCATCGTCATCGATTCCAGCAGCCCCAGATCTTGATCCGTGAATTCACCATCCATCTTGTTGAGAATCTGCGAAACACCGATGGTCTCCCCGTTTGGGGTACGCAGGGGCGCACAGAGAATACTCTTGGTACGGAACCCGGTACGCATATCGACCGACTTGTCAAAACGATCATCGGAGTAGGCGTCGTTAATCACCACCCCTTCATCATTACTGAAGGCCCAGCCTGCAATACCCTTGGTGTTGAGGATACGGATTTCACGGGTAAAACTTCCCTGAGCGATACGGGAGTAGAGCTCCCCGGTATGTTCATCATTGAGGAAGATGGTGCCACGCTCGGCATTGATGGTGGTTGTGGTCAGGTTGACCAACCGCCCCAGCGCATCGTCCAAGCTCTTGCTGGTCGCCAGATCATTGGTGACCTTGAGCAGCATCTCCAGGAAGTGTTCCCGTTTATCAAAGCGCTCATCCAGGTCCGAATTATAGGTCATCATACTCCTCCAGTTTATTTCGCAGAGTCATAATTGTCTGTTGTAGCTGTACCACATCATTATTGAGTGCCCGGCGTTCCGCCTGCACCTTGTCTTCACAGAGCGCCTTGCCACGCTCCAACTCTTCGCGCAACCGGCCAATGGTAGCCATATGCTGCTTGATCTCTTTATTGCCCGCCGAAACCGCCTTCTGGATACGATCCTGCTCCAACTGTTTCTGACGCTCGGTCTCGTCTCGCAGAGATTGAATCATCTGCTTGAACTGGGCAATCTCCTTGTTGCCCGCCGAGACTGCCTTCTGGATGCGCTCCTGCTCCTTCTCTTTCTGCCGTTCGAGCTCATCACGCAGTGACTGCACCATATTGCGAAACTGGTGGGTCTCCTTGTTGGCGGCAGAGACCGCCTTCTGTACCCGCTCCTCCTCCAGCCCCTTCTGTCGCTCCATCTCATCACGCAGTGACTGGATCATGCTCTTGAACTGGGCGATCTCCTTGTTGCTGGAAGAAACCGCCTTCTGGATACGCTCCTGCTCTTTCTCTTTTTGACGCTCCAGCTCATCTCGCAGTGATTGCACCATATTGCGAAACTGGTGGGTCTCCTTGTTGGCGGCAGAGACTGCCTTCTGCACCCGCTCCTCTTCGATCCCCTTCTGTCGCTCCATCTCATCACGCAGCGACTGAATCATGGTCTTGAACTGGTGGCTCTCCTTGTTGGCAGCGGTACGCACCATCTGTACCGCCTCCTCCTTGGCCACCTCGCCACGCTCCAGGTTGTCACGCAAAATGGTGATGGTCTGCTTCAGATGAGCAACCTCAATCTCCAGTTCACGGTTCAGTACCGTAAGCTTCTTTTTTTTCTGTTCCGCACTCATAGCTATTTTGAAGTCTACCGTAAAAACAACCCTGTTTGACCACGAAAAGTGAAAATGAGGAAATTCTTAGCGCTTGATAATCAGCACCTTAACCACTAACTATCGGTATACCCTAACGCTCTCTCAAGGCACTCTGTTGCGCCTTCAGAATCGGCTTCAAGAGGTAATCCAGTACCGTTTTCTGCCCCGTCAACAGCTCTACCGTTGTGGTCATCCCGGTGATGATGGGTAACGGATCCTCCTCACTGCCCAGCGCATTTTTCTCGGTACGCAACCGCACTCGGTAGTAGCGCTCCCCCTTCTCATCCACAATGGTGTCGGGGCTGATCTGCTCCAACTGAGCAGGAATGCCGCCATAGATGGTGGGATCGTAAGCGGTGAACTTGACCATCGCCTGCTGATCCGGGCGCAGAAAGCCGATATCGGATGGACGGATTCGGGCCTCGATCAGCAGTTGATCATTGAGTGGCACCACCTCCATGATCTCCATCCCCGGCTGGATCACCCCACCGATGGTGGTGACTTGAATCCGTTTTACTTCGCCATAAACCGGTGAGCGGATCTCGGTACGCTGCAGTCGGTCATTGAGGGTATTCTGCTGTTCCAGAGTGCGCGAAAGCATCGCCTTTGCCTCACTCAGCTCCTGGGTTGCCTGCGCTGCAAAGGAGCGGTGCTCTCCCTCCACCTTGCGCTCAATCTCTTCGATGGCCGCCTCGATACGGGGGATCGCATTCTGGTTGGACTCATACTCGGTCTTCAAGCTGTGCAGTTCGCGCTCCAGACGGGCAAGATCCCGTTTCAGGCGCACCAGCTCGATCTCCGGCATCACCTTGATCTTGCGTACCCGCTCGGCAATCTCCATCTCTTTCTGTGCGTTTTCATATTCGGACTTGGAGAGCTGCAGACCCTGCTCCAGATTGCGAAGATTAACTTCGCGCTCCCTCAACTCCTGTTCACGCTGCTGGCGCTGTGCACTCAAGACCTCCAGAGCCGTATCCAGTTCGGACTGGCGCACCTGATAGTTGGCCTCTTCACTGCTGGCAAAGTCGGGCTGTTCGTCGAGCACCTCCTGTGGGGGTTGATAGGTTTCACCACTGGCCTCGGCCTCGAGGCGGGCGATCTTGGCCTTCAGATAGAGTGACTCCAGCCGGTTCTGCTTGGCCTCGGAGATGTACTGGGTGCCGGAGAGACGGATAACCACCTGCCCTTTCTCGACAATCTCTCCCTCCTTGACCAGGATCTCCTCGACTATTCCCCCTTCCAGATTCTGCACAATCTGCACCTGTGAGGATGGGATCACCCGCCCTTCACCACGGGTTACCTCATCCAGTACCGCCCAGTTGGCCCAGTAGAGTGCTACCCCAATGACCACCACCACCGAGATCAGCAAGAGATGATTCAAGGGCCGGATGCGGTTGCTGGAGACCTTGGTCCACTCCTCGTAGCTGGTTTTTGCCATTACAGATACTCAAAATTGATTATTTCACCATGAAGGTCATGAAGATACATGAAGAACCACGGAAAACAAAGCTAACAACACATAACCATGCCTATGATTTCAACCACAGGATGGGGATGAGCGGCATAACCAGACACGTCATCCCTTCGGAACGCCCTTGGGCGGTAACCCCCACCCCTGCCCTCCCCCTGACAGGGGGAGGGAGTTGCTGCAGAGATTTGTCGAGAAGCTATGTTCGATACGAGTTATACATTGTATCTCTTCATGAGCTTCATGCTCTTCATGGTGAGCGGCGGTTACCCCTTCTCGGTGTGAGTCCAGACGCCATCCCAGTCAGCCGCTGGTGGGTTGTCGATAAAGTGCTGACAACGCTCCACGTAGGTGATGGAGGGGCCATCGCTTTCGAGGATGGTGAGCGCCTTCTCGAAGAGCTGCTTAGCCGCCACGAAATCCATCTCTTTGTATTTCTGCAGCCCCTGCAGATAGATCGGCACCACATCGGCCATTGGTCCACTGGTCTGGTTCTTGCGGTCAATCACATCATAGACGGTGACCGGCTCCTTCTTGCCCACCACGCGGATACGATCCAGCTCACGGGTATCAATATTGTCCTTGGCCTGTTCGTAGGTACTCTCGGAGATCATCGAGTAGTTCTTGTAGAACTTGTTGGCCCCTTCCAGACGCGCCGCGAGATTCACCGAGTCTCCCATCATGGTGTAGTCCATACGCTGCTGGGAACCCATGTTACCAACAATCATCGGTCCGGTATTGACACCCATCCGCACCCGGAACTCCACCGGCAACCAATCCTTCTCGATCTGCTCCTGACGGAACGGCACCAGGAACTTCTGCTGGTCGATGATACTGTAACAGGCACGGGTGGCGTGGTCTGGCTGCTCCAGTGGCGCCCCCCAGAAGGCGATAATCGCATCTCCTTCGAACTTGTCGATGGTACCGCCGTGATCCGCAATGATGTCACACATGGCCGTCAGGTACTCATTGAGCAGTGCCACCAGCTCTGCCGGGGTGATCTTCTCGGAGATGGTGGAGAAACTGGCCACATCGGAGAAGAATGCGGTCATCTCGCGGCTCTCTCCACCTAGGGACATCTTGGAGGGGTCTTTCACCAGCGCATCGACCACGTCAGGAGAGAGGTACTGCCCGAACGCAGCAGTCACAAACCCCTTTTGGTCACGCTCCACCAGATAGTGGCGCAGATTGATCACCAGATAGGAGAGGAAGGCCGCTACCAGCACATAGCTCATGGAGAAGACCACTCCCTGATCGATATAGAGCTTGCCAGCGGCATAGATATATCCGCTCAACAACAGTGCAGTGACTGCAAAACTGATAGCGGGGGTAGAGATCATGCTAACCAGCAGCATCGCCACCATGACCGCCATCAACACCACAAACTCCTGCTCTTGTGAGGCGGGCTGCAGTGGAGTACCTCGCATCATGGTGTGAATTGCATCGGCGATGATCTCCACTCCGTAGACCATGCCCACCGGGGTATCAAACCAGTCATGAGAGACCTCCGAGGTATCCCCAACCACCACGATCTTGTCCTGGAACAGGAAAGAGAGCTCTTCCAACTCCTCCATGGCGATCTCCTGCTCCTCCTGTGGATCCTCCATGCCTTCAAACAGGTACGGCAGATAAGGCCGCAACACTGTCATCGCACTGATAGAGGCATCGGTCTGGCTCAGAAAGGAGGCCCCCATTGTCAGTGAGGGGAAATCGATATGGAACTGGTTGTGATGATCAAGCGGGACTCTCAGCTCTCCTATGAGCAGATACTTCTGCCCCTCCACCTCGGTCAGCACCGGCTCGACATCGTAGTACATCGCCAGCGCCTGAACCGCGAATGGCCAGCCATCCTCCATCTCGATGGTATCGTCCCGCACCCGTAGCTTGGAGAGGCTGGTGATGATCGAGCTGGAGGAGGTGATATTGGTATAGCCGCTCTTTGCAGAGCCATGATAGGCCTTGGTGGGATAGTTCATCCCCGTGGCCACATCCTCGTCATTGATCTGGGCCTGTGATACCAGCAGAGAGCTGCCGGTCCCTTTCAGCAGTTTGGCGGCCTTCTCATCCTCTCCGTAGGAGCTGGGGAAGTCAAACAGTACGTCAAGTGCAATCACCTTGGCCCCCAAGTCGTGAAGTGCACTGGCCATGGTGGCAATATCGGTACGACGTAGCGGGAAGCTGCGATACTCGTCAAAGAAGGCCTCGTCCATATTGAGGACAACAACCTGATCCTTGGAGAAGCCGGTCTGCTCCTCGTCTCCATAGGACATCCTCAAGATCTGACGAACCGAGAGGGTCTGCTCCTCGAGCAGGGCAAACGACTCGTTGTACTCTGCAGGAATCATCGCCATAAACAGCACGATGGTGATCAGTATGTCATAACGTCCCAGAATTTTTTTCAAACCCGACCTCCCGTGGTTTTATATATCTTTTTTCCAGCTATAAAGTAGCCATAGTAGGTTATACGGCGCTGTACTCCAATAATAAATCGGATTTTCCTTATTATCGCCCCGGAATTCCTCAGATTCTCTGAGCAGCCATCCCGGCACAAAAAAACCCACAGCCTGCAACTGCAGACTGTGGGTCGAGCCAACAGGCTTGAGAGGTTGTGGCGAGGTACTAGCCCTCATCCTCCTCTTTCAGCTTGGTGTAGAGCTCACCTTCATGGGAGAGCAACTCACCCAACTTCAGCTTGCGGATGTGCTCCAACATCTGAGGACGCATATCGATCTCGTCCAGGTTCTCGCTGAAGAACTGGACATACATATCCAGTGCTCCCACCTTGATGCCGTCATTGTCCAGTGAGATTGCCTCCAGCAACTGGTCGCCACCTCGGGCATCCTTGCGAGCCATGATCTCGGACTCCTCGGACTGATCCACCCAGACAAATGAGCTGGCACGTCTCACCTTCTCGGAAGCCAGCTCCCCATTCTTCAACAGCTCGACCTTGTAGTCGTGCTTGCCTGGAGCCATATCGCTGAGCGCGTGACGAACCACCAACTGCCCCTGCGGAGCCGGAATCATGACCACCTGATCGTCAATGGTCAGACGATAGCTGAACTCGCTGTAGTTCTCCGCAGTGATCTTCGATGCCTTCTTGACAACCGCATTCTCGATCACGTTGTCCCAGATCAGCTCGGGCCATGCTGCAGAGAGCTTGTAAGGTGCGCGCTTACTGTGGCTTGCCGCACCCAGCTTGATCTTCAGGCCACGACGTACGGTGGTGTACTTTTGTCCCTTCTTGAAGCGGTTGCCCAAGCTGGCCACCAGATCACCAGAACCCTTGGTTGCTTCGCCCAGGGCGCCTTCGGTTGCCTCTGCACCCTCCGCAGTAATCATCACTACGGTGTTTCCACTCAGAGCACGTGACATCCCGGTCTGCTGATTGAGGAAGGTTCCCTTGCCATTGGCACCGGTACGGATCTGATAGCCGGGAAAGAGGAACTTGTTACGTCTTACCTTTCTCCACTTCTTGCCATTTTTGCTGTACTCGATCTGTCCATCCACATTCATGATCATGGTGACAGGAGCTCCTTTCTTCTTTTTGCCTTTTGCCAATGCCAGGTCGCCCTGCACAATCAGCAGAACCGACATGACGGCCACTGTAAATATTTTCATAAAACGTCTCATTTCAATACTCCTTCATCATCCAAAAACAGAAATAACGCAAAAACCGACCGGTATTTTGCCCACTATAAACCAGCTAACCTTCGGAGTCAGCCCCTATTGCACCCTCAACCATAAAGAACGCAGACCAGATATAAGGGTGCGACCACTCATCCGATTGCGCCATCTCCAACTGTGTATTGCGTAAGGCCGCATGCACATCCTCTCCCTCCAACACTCTTTGGTAGAGTCCATTCATCAGCGCCTGGGTTCCGGCATCACTGACCTCCCACAGAGAGTTGACCACCGCACCTGCACCCGCCTCCTGGAAGGAGCGACGCAGGCCGTAGACCCCCTCACCTTCATGGATCTCTCCCAAACCTGTTTCGCAGGCAGAGAGAATGGCCAGGCGGGTTCCGGTCAGGTTGAGGCCAAGCGCCTCCAACGCAGTCAGCACTCCGTCGTTATCGGTATCAATCTCGCCCAACAGCTTGGCGTTGGCATTAAGCCCGGCAAAGGCGAGGCCGGCACGCATCAACGGATTGTCTCCCGGTGGCGGCACATTCACCCCTCCGGCACCACGAGTCAGTTTACTCAACCGTTTCTTCAACTTCTCATTGGGTTTGAGGAAGAAGCCATGGGTGGAGATATGGAGTACCTCGGGTGGTTCCATCTTGCGCAGCAGCTCCTCTTGTGCCGCCTTCTTCTGGATCAGCTGAGTCATCGCCTCCTGTTCCGCACCACCGGCCTCGGCAATCTGCTCCTTGATCTGACGCCCCTCCTCCTCTGCACCGGGCAGTGGGGCAAAACTGAGCCCTCGCATACCGTGTGCCATACCGCGCATGGCCTGGTTATTGGCCGCTGCCGACCGTTTACCATTGAGTGCAGCCAGCATCTTCTTCCCGGTCACCTCATCGGTATCATAATCAGGTCCCGCCATGATCATGTATCCACCCTTGGCAACCGGAATATCGGAGGGGATGATGTTGCGGCTGGAGGAGATGGTATGCAGATCAACTGCAGCCAACAGATACTCTTCATCCTCGGTCACCATCGCATTGAAGGGGAGGATATTGAGCATTCCGTCCGGTACCACATAGATATTGGGAATCTCTGCCAGCTTCTCGACCAGAGGGCTCCAGACCTGACCGAAGGTCTCCATCCCCATCTCCATTAACTCATCCGGCCCTACGAACTCATCCTGAATCACCTCTCGTAGAATGTCGATACTCTCATTAATGGCTGCCAGATCCTCATAGAGATAATGGTCATACGAGACCTCCCCCTCCTGCTTCTTCAACAGGGAGACCTGCAGCTTGCTGGTATCCTCGGCATCGCGGAAGATCATGTAGTCGACCAATGCAGAGTCCTCCGGCAGGCTCTCTTCGAGCGACTGCAGAGTAACCTTCTCCGCAGACTCCTTGAAGCGCAAACTGGCGCGCCCCAACTCACCCTCCAGCTCACTGATGCGCTCCTTGAGGTTGTACTGCTTCTCCAGGAAGGAGACCGCTGTACCCTCGGTAGGGCCAGACAGTGTCAACGCGGCCAGATCCTTGCGACTCTGCATCAGCTCGTCACTGATTGCAGTCAGTGCAGGATCATCTGCCATCTTGGTAACCTGGTGAATCTGGGATGAGACCTGCAACAGCAACCCCTTGCGGTTCAAGCTGACGCGCATCAATTCACGCCCCGCCTGCTCCGGCTCGAGCTCGGCAATCATCGCCATGTAGCGGTTCAGCTCGGGACGATGGAGACGAATATAGCCTTCCCTTGCATTTTCGCTGGTGGCCCAGAGCATCTGATCAAGGAAGATGTTGCGGCGCACGAAGATTGTCTGCTGGGTATTGAAGGCCGCCTCGTTGTCCTCCATCTTCAACTGCAGCAGGGCTAGCGTGTTGAGTGTCTCGAAGGTGTAGGGGTGCTGTTCACCCAGGTTCTCTTCTGCCTGTTTCAGCGTCTTCTGCAGCAGCTCCAGCGCCTCCTCCAGGCGATCCATATCCATATAGAGTTTACCGAGATCATGCCGGGAGCGGATTACGTCCATATGGTTCTCACCCAACACCCGGATACGAAGATCCAGCGCACGACCAATCATCTCTTCGGCTGCGTCGTAATCCTTGAGATTGTGGGTGACACGCCCCAGGTTATTGAGTGCCTTCATGAACTTCTGATGGTCCTCACCCAGAGTTGCCTCCCAATTGTCCACCACCTCTTCGAAAATCCCCACGGCATCTTCATTGCGCTCTTGCAACAGATAGAGGTACCCCAGGTTGTTTTTCACTGCAATGGTGTCGGGATGGCCTGCGCCACGCTCATCCGCGAGAATTTCAATGGTCTGTTTATAGAGTGGCTCCGCCTTGTCAAAGGTACCTTGGCTTTCATAGAGCAGGGCCAGGTTATTCATATTGGCCACCGTGGTCGGGTGCGCCTCTCCCAGCTGTTCTTTGGAGTATTTCAGTGCCTTGCGATAGAGTGGTTCGGCCCGATCATAGAGCCCCTCTGTTTCCAGCGTCAGTGCGAGGTTGTTCATCACCGCCAGGGTCGAGGGGTGGGTCTCCCCAAGACGCTCACTGAAGCGCTGCAGTGCCAGCTCATAACCCTCCTCTGCCTCTATCAACCGGGACTGTTTGCGCTGCAGCCCAGCCAGATTATTCAGGGTGGTGATCGCATTGGGATGCGTCTCCCCGAGCGTTTCATTCTCATAATCAAGAATCTCACGAGTGACCTCCTCGGCCCGTGGGTAGAGTCCCTGATCTTCCAGCAGTTGAGCCAACACCCCCTTGGCCTCAAACTTCAGATTCTTGGGGGACTCTTCTGCTTCGGTCACCTTGCGGATAATCTCCTCGGCCTCCCAAAACTCTGCCTCCACCCGAGCCAGATCGGCACGATAGACCTGGGTCTGCACCCAGGAGGGGTGGCCCTTGCCTGCTACACCCTTGAGAATCTTGGAGGATTTACCGTAGGAGAGGCGAGCCTTGGCATAATCACCTTGGCGAAAATTCATCAACCCCAGGCGCCGGTAACACTCCCCAGTATCAATATGCAGCTCACCCAGGGTCCTGCCAGCGGCAACACAACTGATCAACAATGCATCAGCTGCGGCATCATACTCTCCCCGCAGCTCCTCAATCGTGGCCAGGCGCTGACCCGCATCGAGGGTAGAGGGGTGGCCTGCCCCCAGAGAGAGATCATAGGCCGCCAGTGCCTTGCGATAGAGTGCTGCGGCACTCTGATAATTACCGCTGCGTTGCTGCAGATCTCCGTTCAGCATCTGTAGCTGTTGGGTCTGCGGGTGATGTTCCCCCAGTGACTCGGTGGCTGCTACCTCTGCCTCCATCAACACCTTGAAGGCTGTCTCTGCTGCCCCATTGGAGTAGAGCGCGTAAGCGTAACGGGATTGGCCCTCTAGCGTGGCCGGATGACCCGCACCCAGCTGTGCCAGCGCCTGATCGACCACTTTTTGTCCCTGCTCTGCCGCCTTGTCAAATTTCTTCTGCTGAATATAGGCATTCAACTGATCCATCTCAGCCTGCCACGCCTCCGAAACGGCGCCCTTGGTAGCTGCTTCCAGCTTCTCTGCCACCCATGATGGAGCTATCTCCGCCAACTTGAGGATCTTGCGGTTATAGACCTGTACCGCCTCATAATCCTTGCGCTGCGATGCGAGCTCGGTTGCCCGACGGTAGAAGGGGAGCACTTCCGCTGCAGCACGACCTGCCAGCTCACTCAGGATCGCTGCATCCACCTGGTAATCTTCACTATCGGGGGCCAGCTTGGCGGCCTTCGCCATATGTTCATAGGCAGCGCCGAAAGATTTGTTGTTGTACTGCTCGATACTCAGCTTTGCCTCGGCTGCCGCCTCCTGTGGTGAAGCCACCACAGCTCCAACCTGGGCAAAAAAGAGCAACGCCACCAATCTGATGAATATGCTTAACATGAAACCCTCACAAAACCTCAAACCCACTCCAGAAACAACCCACTCTCCCCATTAACTATACGCAGCGAATCGGCAAGGTACAGGGCAACCAACAGAAAAAATACCGTAACTATTCAGCTCACCCCTGAACAGCTACAAAATACCAATCACTCGACAAATCATGCTACCTGATACAGCCCCCAAACCAAGGCCGTGCAACCCCTTCTTCAATAGAGAACAGATGAGCATCATATATTTCATTATAAGTTTATGATGTAATTGTAAAACTGATTGACCAATCCGAACAGATACTCTACTGTAAGCAAATCAAAAACCTGTGACGTACGTCATTTAACTATAGGGAGCGTTCATGGCAAGTCAAATCCGGTTTGGCGATTACCTCAGCAAGGTGTCCGTCCAACACAATACTCTTAATTACAATCAGCTAACCCCCACCCCGGAACGGGACTCCGAGGGCAAGCTGATCCCCATCCAGCCCAAGAAACTGACATTCACCCCGGTTGATATTTACCGTCTGCTGAAGCCCTATATCAGTGTACGGGTAATGGAGCAGGTTCAGGCGGTGGTTCCACTGGGGCTCTACCTGGCCCTGTTCCAGATCCTGATGCTGCGCGAGAATGTACAAGACTCCTGGATCATCACCATGGGGCTGGCTGCGGTTATCTTCGGTCTGATGCTGTTCATGGAGGGGTTGAAACTGGGGCTGATGCCCTTTGGTGAGGTGATCGGCAACGGTCTACCGAAGAAGTCGCCACTTCCGGTGGTGCTCTTCATCGCCTTTCTGCTCGGGATCGGGGTAACCTTCGCTGAACCAGCGATTGGTGCCCTGCAGGCAGTAGGTGCCGGCGTGGATGTCACCAAGGCCCCCTATCTCTATACCTTGCTCAATGACTGGGCCGGGGTGCTGGTGCTGATGGTAGGTGCCGGTGTAGGCATTGCCGCAGTACTGGGTGCGCTGCGCTTCCTGCGTGGCTGGAGCCTCAAGCCGATGATCTACATGGCGCTCGCTCCAACCTTGCTGATTACCATGTATATGATGAATGACCCCGAGTTGGCCGCCGTACTGGGGCTGGCCTGGGACTGTGGTGCTGTTACCACAGGGCCGGTAACCGTTCCTCTGGTACTCTCCCTCGGTATCGGTATCGCCTCCGCCTCCGGCAAGGGAGACTCCTCCCTCTCCGGTTTCGGCATCGTAACCCTAGCCTCCCTGTTCCCGATCATTGCAGTGCTGATACTGACTCTCTACATCTCCAGCGTGGTTCCCGCCTCTGAGATTATCGCCGCTGCCCAGAGCACGACCGCTGTGGTCGCTCAACCCCAGTGGTACGAGGTGACACCAGGGGCCGAGATCATTGGCGGCATTCGCGCCATTGTTCCTCTGGTGATCTTCCTGGTGATCGTACTGACGATCATTCTGCGTGAGAAGATCAGCCAGCCCGGTATCGTCTTCTACGGCATCTTTCTGGCGGTTGCCGGCATGATCGTCTTCAGCATTGGCCTGAGCTATGGCCTGGCCAAGCTGGGTGGGCAATCTGGTGGACTGGTTCCGGCAGCCTTTTCGCAATTACCGGCTGTTGAAGACTCACCACTCTATGACTACACCACCGGTATCGCCGTGGCACTGATCTTTGCCTGGCTGCTCGGTTTTGGTGCAACCCTGGCAGAGCCTGCCCTCAACGCTCTGGGTATGACGGTAGAGAATCTCACCAATGGCGCTTTCAAGAAGAGTACCTTGATGTATGCGGTCTCTTTCGGGGTTGCCTGCGGCATCGCCACCGGGGTAACCAAGATCATCTACGATATCCCGATTGCCAACCTGCTGATTCCCGCCTATATCCTTGGCGTGGTTCTCACCTACCTCTCCACCGAGGAGTTCGTGAACGTGGCCTGGGACAGTGCCGGCGTAACCACTGGCCCGGTAACGGTGCCACTGGTGCTGGCGATGGGACTCGGTTTTGGTAATGCCGTGGATGCGGTGGATGGGTTCGGTATTCTGTCCATGGCCTCGATTGGCCCCATCCTCTCTGTTATGACCGTTGGCCTCTGGGTTCAATACCAGACCCGCCGTACAGAGCAACAAGAAGCAAATGAAATGACACAAGCTGCAACAGGAGAAAACGCATGAGTGCTCGTAATATTACCTATCTGACGGATGTTTCACTGATTACCTGCATCGTGCAGCGCGGCAACGCGGATGCCATCGTCAAGGCGGCCCAGGAGTCGGGGGCACAGGGTGCTACCGTCAACTTCGCCAAGGGCTCCGGTATTCGTGAGCGCATGGGCATCCTCGGAGTGGCCGTTGAGGTCGACAAGGAGATTATTCAGGTTATTGTCTCCACCGAGCAGCAGGAGCTGATTTTCGAGCAGATGTTCCTTGCCGGTGAACTGGATACCCCGGGAATGGGAATCATGTACATCACCCCTCTGGACAAGGCCGCCACCTATATTCCAGCCGAAGTGGTCGCCAAGCTGGCGTAAGGGGAAAACCATGGATATCGAGACCAACAACAAGCTGATCACCTGCCTGATCCCCAAGGGAGAGGGGGTATCGACCATCTCTGCCCTCAAGGACGAGAAGCAGATCAATGGCGCCAACGTCTATGGCGGGCGCAGCAACCTCTTCTATGTCGGCAAGGATCTGGAATCTGAAACACTGGCCGTGGTAGTACCTGAAGAGCGTGCTGACGAAATCTTTGACTTCCTCTATGAGCGCCTGGAGATTGGCTCCAAGCACCATGGGGTCATGTTCCAGTGCCCACTTACCAGTAGCACGGTGTTCACACTGTCCTGATCGTAACTATTCAGCTCCCCCCCTGAAACCCGCCATCTCTATGTTCGAAAATGGTCATTTACACTTATAAACTCACATTTTCTGCCTTGATCTGGCGGACTTCAGAGGCAACCTGAACAGCTACAGTCATTTTTATCAACAACCCAAAAGCCCTGATGGTTATTCCATCAGGGCTTTTTTTATGACTTTCACAGGATTGGCTCTACTTCCACCCTACTGCAAACAACGATTTCTTCGCCTTGCGCTTGCCCTTGACTATACTCAGCTTTGCCCCGGTAAAGTCTGCCCCCTCAATATTGGCACCACTAAAGTTTGAACTGCCAAGATCCACTCCACGGAAATTACTCCAACTCAAATCGGCACCGGAAAAGTCTACCCCCTTGACCTGCGCCCCCTGAAAATTGGCTGCCGCCAGATCTGCCTTGGTAAAGTTGGCGTATGAGAGATCCACCCCCTCAAAATTGAGCCCATACCCCTTGAGCCCCTTGGCCGTCACCCCGTTCATATTGGCCCCCTTGAGGGTAGCCCCCGCAATCATCGCCCCGTTGAGAACAGCCATCTTCAAGTTGGCATCCGAAAGATCCGCCTTTTTCAGGTTGGCCTTGGTAAGATTCTTGCGTCCCAGGTTGACCTTGATAAAGACGGCACCACTCAGATCACACTTCTTGCAGACCTTCTTCCTCTTGGCCTTCTTCACATCCTTGGGCTTCGCCGCCCAGGCGACTGAGTCGACCACACCGGCCCCACCCAACAGCAGGGAACATACCGTCAGATAGACCACTGCACCGATGTGAACTCTCTTTAACCGCATCATAATGTTACTAATCTTCTTGTTCCATACCCGGGCCTTTCGATAACCGGCTAACTCTTCTTTTTCCGCTTCTTCTTGCGGCGCTTCTTCCTTTTCTTCTTCTTGTCGACCCGTTCCCCCCCCTGGACCTTGACTCGCTTCTGCCAGGCCGGGGCATTTTCATCATCCTGATTGAACTCTACTGCCTTGTCGACCTTGATGATAACACGCCGGTTTTCCGCCTGGTTCGCCTTGATGGGGCGCCCGGTCTTATCCCGATTCGGTACCTTGGGAACCGAATCGGCAAAGGCACTCGCCTTGACCCGTTTGGGATCCATCCCATGATCGGTCATAAACTTCAATACATTGATCGCACGCACCGAGGAGAGTTCCCAGTTCGACGGAAATTTGGCTGTATTGATCGGCACATCATCGGTGTGCCCCTGCACCTCCATCTGTGCCCCATCCACCCTGTTAATCGCCCTTGCCAGCTGTGTTAGTACCGGCTTGATGGTACGTTGCAGCGTGGCAGAACCACTGGTAAAGAGTGAGTTATTGGCCAACTCCAACTCAAATCCCCCTGGAGTTTTGGTAACGCTGACAAACTCCTCTACCCCACGAGCAGCGACCATATCCTCCACCTTCTCGGCCGCCTTCTCCGCCTCACTTTTACCCTTCCCTTTACCTTCACCAGCCTCTGAGCCGGCCATCGGGGATTCGTGGATCGCAGGGACCGCAACACGGGCAAAGGCCTCCTTCATCCCTTCGGAGACCATACCAAACTTGATCGGATCCCAGTGTGCCGTCGCCAACAGCATTACAAAGAACGCCATCAGCAGCGACATCATATCGGCGAAGGTTCCCATCAACTCATCGGGATCTTCACAAACTTCGCACTCTGGACACTTCTTGGCCATACAATTCTACCGAGATGCTTCGCTCTACCGTACGCTCTAACTATTCCGCCACATCAAACCAGGCAGCCGGCGCCAGGAAACTGTTGAGCTTGTCCTGAATTTCACGCCCAGGACGCTGCTCTGCCAGCATGATAAACCCCTCCACCAGCAACATGTTACGAAAACGGATCATCTCCTCCTTCTGCTGTAGCTTGACCGCCGCAGGCAGGAAGATCATCTGCGCAAAGATTACCCCGTAGAGCGTAGTCAACATCGCAACCGCCATACCGGCACCGAGTGCCGCCGGGTCACCACCCATGTTGCCCAACATCAGTACCAGTCCCACCAGGGTGCCGATCATTCCATAGGCCGGGGAGAGAGAGGACATCTTCTTGAGCACATCCACCTGAATGGTATTACGCTGAAAGGAGGTGGCATTGGCCGTCTCCAGCAATTCCCGCAGCTCTTCCCCCTTGTAGTTGGAAAGTACGAACTTGCCCCCTACAGCAAGAAAGGCATCCGTGGTGTCCGAACCCATCTCCTGCTCCAGGGCAACAACTCCCTGTGTTTGAACCACTTTTGCCCACTCAATCATCTTCTGTACGTCTGCCATCAGAGAGAAGAAGTTGACCGTGGAGGCCTGAAACTGAGCCACCATCGCGCCAAAGGCGCGGTTTACATAGAGCGGTTGATAGGACATATACGAGCCGGCAATTGCACCACCCGCCACAATGGCCAGACTGGGCAGGTCGACAAAGACCGCCGGATTGTCCGTACTACTGAGGATGGCCCCGAAAAAGATGCCGAAGCCTCCTAAAATTCCACCCAACGTTCCTAACGACATAACAACTAACCTCTATTTGATTTCCAATCCCGTGACGTTTTTCTGACGCGATTTACTCGTAACACCATAGAGCAGAAAACATGCCACTATTTTATTTGTTCAAAATCAGCCATATACTGAAAATCATTTCCCAAAATAAAAAGGGAGGCTTCAATTCAGAGGCCTCCCTTAGGGCGGTAACTATAATCCTAGCCCGCCTTGGACTGCAACATCTGCTGCATTCGGCGAATCAGGCTCAGGACAATGGCACGCATAATCGGAGGACTCTTTCCCAGCATCATGTTCACATCTTTGCGCGTCACCTGCATGATCTCGGTGTACTCCGTGGCCCGGATGGTGGCACTACGCTTGTCATCAGCCGAGAGAATCGCCAGCTCACCAAACACCTCACCCTTGCCCAACTGGGCAAGTACCAGCCGATCTCCATCGCTTTGCTCAATATAGACCTCAACCGCCCCTTCACGGATCACCCCGGCCCATTCGCCACGCATCCCCTGCTTGAAGACCTCTTCATTGGCCGAGAATTTTTTTAATGTAGCCGCCATAGTCTGTTCTCTGTCTCTCTATTTATTGTTGTTCTGCATCCTGCTTGCTGTCGGATGACGCCCTGCCAAAACCACCGCCACCTGGGGTAGTTATCGTCAACTCATCCCCCCGCTTGACCTGTAGAGAGCATTTTGAGGAGAGCCTTAGCTCTCCCAGTCGATTCTCACCACTTTTTCCGGGCCCGCCACCATTCAGCCCCCATGGAGAGGAGGTTCTACGCTCGGTAAGCAGCGTCACCGAGGCAGGCTGCAGAAAATGGAAGGACCGGCAGAGCCCATCTCCCCCCACATGCTCGCCTGCCCCACCAGAACCCCGACGAATCTGGTAGCGGCCAATCCGTACCGGGATCGACATCTCCACCACCTCCACCGGGGTATTGAGCGTGTTGGTCATGTGGGTCTGCAGCGCCGAGCAGCCGGGAGAGAATGGACTGGCCCCCATGCCGCCCCCCAAGGTCTCATAATAGTCCCAGTGGCCACCGTCTATCGTACCTCCCATGGCGAGGTTGTTCATGGTTCCCTGGCTTGCGGCTGTCATTCGCTGAGGAATAGCCTGGGCCAGTGCTCCCATCACCACATCCACCACCCGCGAACTGGTCTCGACATTGCCTGCAGCAACCGCTGCCGGACGCCGGGCATTGAGCAGACCCCCCACCGGGGCATGAATCGATATAGGATAAAAACAGCCTGCTGCAGCCGGCGTCTGTGGAGGCATCAGGCTGCGAAAAACGTAATAGACGCCAGCAGCGGCAACCGACAGCGGGCAGTTTATATTGCCCTCGGTCTGCTCTGCGCTACCGCTAAAATCAACTTCGATACGCCCCTCTGCGGCGGTAATTGCTACCACAATCGGTAGCCTCTCCCCCTCACTCCCCTCCATCTCATCAGCAAAGCGATAACAACCATCAGGGATCTCACGCAGTGTCTGTAGCGATAGCTGCTCAGCATAGCGGTTGAGCGCATCCAGCCCCTGACGGTAACAGGAGAACCCATACCTCTCTATCCACTGCGAAAGCCGCTGGATCCCGGCCCGATTGGCACTGATCTGTGCCTCAAAATCGCCCTGCGACCCATCCGGATTGCGCAGCTGTGAAAGCAGTTGCTGGTAAAAGGGTTGTTGAATCTCCCCCCCGCGCAGCAGGTGAGTAGGGGGGATCACCACCCCCTCCTCCTCCAGAGTATTGGAGAGAGGCATCGAACCGGGACTTTTTGCACCGATGTCGGCATGGTGCGCACGATTGACCACAAACCCCAGCAGCTGCTGCTGGAGAATCAGCGGTGAGATCATGGTGACATCCGGCAGATGGGTTCCACCCAGGAAAGGGTCATTGACTACAACCAGGTCACCCGCCTGCCACTCAATATCAGAGACAATATCGCGCATGGCATAGGCCATACTGCCCAGATGAACCGGAATATGAGCTGCCTGCGCGCACAGCGCCCCCTCCGCATCGAAGATGGCGCACGAGTAGTCGAGTCGGTCCCGAATGTTGGGCGAGAAAGCGGCCCGGCGCAACACCGCACCCATCTCGTCACAGACCGCCTCAATTCGGCTTGAAAAGATCGTTAAATCGACCGCATCCATGGATCACGCTCCGCAACAACAGGGCGAGAGAGTATAGCAACCAATGGGCTGCAGAGATCCGGCAATCAGGCGCTGTACTGCTCCTCCAGCACCTTCCACAACAGAATGGGGATCTCTCGAAGCAGAGTACCGGAAACTCGATAGACATCTGCCTGCTCCAGCACCTTGATACGACGCAGCTCTTCCTGCTCAAGGATGGCTCGCTTCTGACCAAAGTGGTCTCCTCGCTGCAACAGCCCCCCCGCCTCATCCTGTAACTGACCGGAAGAGATCAGGTAGAGGGCATCCTGCTGGGTAACAATCTCCTCATCAACCTCATACGTCCTCAGCTCCATCTCATGAGCAATCCGGTTCTTGAGCGAGTAGGAGATCGCCTCACTGAAAAGCTCCATCTCGTTGAGCAGGGTTCTACGGGTCTCAAGCTCTTCGATCTCACCAAACAGTTCGTTTTGTGAAACAAAAACCGTGAACAGCGAACTGGGAATCCGCAACGCCTGTACAAAGTTGGTGGTTCGATAGGTGTAGGGTGAAGGCAGCTTGTGCAACCCGGAGTATTCACCAATAAAGGTACCCGCATAGAGGGTACAGTTGACCCCGTTCTCTGCACTCAACAGCTCTACATTACCGGTCAGGGTCAGATAGATCTCACTGTTGACTGCCCCTTCCTTGAGGATGATCGACTCGGGATTAAACAGCTCCACCTTGTTGTTCAACAAGATACGCATGTAGTAGTCCGATGCGGAGGGGAAGTAGGTCTGCAGATACTCGATCGCGAAACGCCAGGCATAGTTCTGATAGACCGGGATCAGATGATCCACCGCACCAAACGGCGCACCGGAACCGATCTCTTTCTGCCGGTCGGTATAGGGCACCGCAGAGTGAGAAAGAATAATCCGCTCGGAGACATCATCGGCAAAGTCCTCGATATCTCCATGGATCATGCCACCACCAATATCAACCTTCTTGGTGTTGGCCGGCTCCAGATAGTCATTCTTTACCTTCTCGATCGTCGCCTGACTCAGCCCGGGCTTACCCTCCTCCTCAAGCATTCCATCAATCACGCTGAAGGCTGCAATATCGGCGAAGTGGGCGTAGGTGTGATAACCATCCTCCCACAGGGAGCGGAAGCGCATGATGGTGGTCTCCACCGGGTGTGGAGAGAAGATCGGACGCACCTCGAGGCCATCGATATTATTCCACTCATCCTCAACCATATCATTGATATTGAAACACTTCTCGAAGAAGGACTCCTCCACCGAGAGCAGTGCACAGAGCTTTTTGGTAACCGATGCACGCACCAACGGGGTTGCGTAGTACTCAATACGGTGACCGGAACGCGCCAGGGTTGCCAGGCCACCAAAGTGGTCATCATGGGAGTGGGTGTGGAACAGTCCGTGCACCTCGTTCAGGCTGATACCCAACGCCTCCAGATTCTCATGCACATTGGGGCCGACATCGATCATGTAGACCTTGCCCTGAAACATCAGGATGGAAGACATGCTGGGGCGGTTGGCATCCCAACCATCCCCCTGACCGGAGTGGAGTACCGAGAAATAGCCCCGCTTGATATTATGAAAATCGAGTGGATAGGGCACCTCAAATCCCTGCCCTGGCGGCAGATTGAGATCCACCGTTGCCGTCTCACCCTGATAGGCAAACTCGAATACGTTCTGTTGCAGACGCCGAACGGTGACCCCCCCCAGAATCTCGACCGTCTCACTTCCTTCAACCATACGAGGGTCAAGCAGATCCTCGGTTGGACGGATCGCACCAAAGGCGAAGCGCAGCTTCATCGCCATCAGCTCATCCGCTTGCGCCTCCTCGACCCCGGTCTCCATGATCTCCTCCTTGGAGACCAGACCATAGTTGCCACGGTAGATATACTGCATCTGCGCCTCAACCTGATCCGGCGCACCGATCAACAGGGGTTTCTGGCCGTTATTGTTGGGGTGCCCCGGGATGATCATCCCCTGGCGATAGAGCATCTGCAGTACCGGGAACTCTGCCAGACTGGAAAACTCCCCATTCTGTAACAGCACATCCGAAAGCAGAATGGCGTTGGGCCCCAACTCGAACTTCACCCCATCGAGTTCACTCCAGACAATCAGGCCACGTTTCATCAGGTGTTTCACGCTGTCTGCAGGACAACCACAGAGAATGCGCAGATCCGCCTCCGGCACCTCGATCCACTTGACTCCAGATGCCACCTCAATCAACTTAATCTTACGCATGAACTCCTACCCTTGAATACTCAGTACTAGATCTGGTACAGCATATATTATTGTTATATATCAAAGCGCGAAAGCATATCATAGTCCCTCGTGGATGCTAACCATTTTCCGCAACTTGCGAAAACCATGACTTCCATTACAATAGCCCGTTTTGATCGATCGGCAGCATCTTCCGGGGCTGCCGTTTTTTATTCTGGATTACCCTACCATACAGAACTATGAGCAACACCATCATGAATACCTACGGGCGCCTTCCGGTCTCCTTTGTAAAGGGAGAAGGAGCCTGGCTGGAGGATGACAAGGGAAACCGCTATCTGGATGCACTCAGCGGAATCGCTGTTTGCGGACTGGGCCACAGCCACCCAACCATTACCCGGGCAATTTGTGAGCAGGCAGGCACCCTGCTGCACACCTCCAACCTGTATGGCATTCCCAACCAGCAACGTCTGGCCGACCGTTTATGTGAGATCTCCGGCATGGAGAGTGTATTCTTCAGCAACTCGGGTGCCGAAGCCAATGAGGCTGCGATCAAGCTGGCTCGCCTGCATGGCCACCATCAGGGCTTCAACAACCCCGCAATCATTGTGGTCAAACAGAGTTTTCACGGGCGCACCCTGGCCACCCTGAGCGCAACCGGTAACCGCAAGGTACAGGCAGGCTTCGAGCCTCTGGTCTCCGGCTTTATCCGAGCCCCCTACAACGATCTGGATGCACTGCAGGAGATTACAACAAACTCCAGAGAAGTGGCTGCCGTAATGGTTGAGCCCATCCAGGGTGAAGGGGGAATCCAGCTTGCAGACAGTGGCTATCTGCAAGGCATACGTGAACTCTGCGACCAACATGGCTGGCTGATGATCCTCGACGAGATTCAGACCGGCATGGGCAGAACTGGTCGCTGGTTTGGATTCCAGCACGAAAGCGTGCAACCCGACGTAATCACTCTGGCCAAAGGGCTCGGCAATGGCCTCCCCATTGGGGCCTGCCTGGCACACGGTAGTGCGGCAACGCTGTTCCAGCCGGGGATGCATGGATCCACCTTTGGGGGAAACCCGTTGGTAACCCGGGCCGCACTCAGCGTTATCGAAACCATCGAGCAGGACAACCTGGTCGAACGAGCCGAAGTGCTGGGGGCCCGTATGCTGGATGGAATCAACTCCAGACTCTCCACCAACCGTTTGGTAGTGAGCGTACGAGGGAAAGGGCTGATGATCGGTATTGAGCTCGCCAGCCCCTGTGCAGAGCTGGTATCGAGGGCACTCGAACAGAAGTTGTTGATCAATGTCACCGCAGGTTCGGTTGTACGCCTGCTGCCCCCACTGATTCTCAGTGACCATGAGGCCGACCAGATTGTCGATCAGGTCTGTTCACTGATCGAGCTGTGGAGCCAACAAGGAGCATAGAGATGACCACTCGACATTTTCTCACCCTGCTCGACCTCTCTACCGAAGAGCTCGAGCAACTACTGCAACGTGCGATCGAGCTCAAACAGATGCGCCGTGATGGTACGCTGCATGAACCCCTGAAAAACCGGGTTCTTGGCATGATCTTCGAAAAATCCTCCACCCGTACCCGAGTCTCCTTCGAGGCCGGAATGGCACAGTTTGGGGGTAGCGCCATCTTTCTCTCCTCACGGGATACCCAGCTGGGTCGTGGAGAGCCGATAGAGGACAGTGCCCGGGTGCTCTCCAGCATGGTAGACGCGGTAATGATCCGCACCTTTGCACACGAAAATGTCGAGCGCTTCGCCAACTACTCTTCGGTTCCGGTAATCAACGCACTTACGGATGACTATCATCCCTGTCAGCTACTGGCGGATATGCAGACCTACCTGGAGCAGCGGGGATCGATCCGTGGCAAAACGGTGGCCTGGATCGGAGATGGCAACAACATGTGCCACTCCTACATGAATGCAGCCATACGCTTTGGCTTTCACCTCAACATCGCTACGCCGGATGGATATGAGCCGAAAGCGGAAGTGGTCGAGGCCACCCGTTCCAACATCACCCTGATGAGAGAGCCTGTGGAAGCGGTTACCGCTGCAGATCTGGTGGTGACCGATGTCTGGGCCAGCATGGGCCAGGAAGAGGAAAGCAGCACGCGCAACACACTGTTCCAGAACTATCAGGTCAATACTGCACTGATGAGCCATGCCAACCCGGATGCGCTTTTCATGCACTGCCTCCCTGCCCACCGTGGTGAAGAGGTCTCTGCAGAGGTGATTGACGGGCCACAGAGCGTAGTCTGGGAGGAGGCCGAAAACCGCCTCCATGCACAGAAGGCGCTACTGGAGTTTCTGCTACCGTAAGCGCGAACCGTGGAGCAGCCCTACCACCCCATCTCCTGTGCCCGGCACAGCGAGCTGGAGCTGGCCATCCTCCGCAAAAACCTGCTGACCGTTCAGTGGCTCGACCCCGAGGGGGAGCAACAACAGGCCACACTACAGCCGCTCGACCTGACCACACGCAAGCAGGGAGAGTTTCTACTTGCACGCAAAACCGTGGACCACACCATGGTAGAGATCCGGCTCGATAAAATCGTCAGCAGCGAGATCATCACTCCATAGCCCTGTCCGAGGCAACCGTATTGTGTTCCACCCAGCGTGCCCCCGCCTCCAGCTGCTCCTTTTTCCAGAAGGGCGCACGCGACTTGAGCTCCTCGATCAGATAACGAGCAGCCTGAAATGACTCCCCCCGATGTGCAGACCAGGCTGCCACCAGCACAATGGGATCATTGGGCATCATCAGCCCTACCCGGTGGATAATCAGGGTATCGATAATATTCCAGCGGGTCACCGCCTCCTGCGAGATCTTCTGCAGATGACGATCGGTCATCCCCGGATAGTGCTCGAGCAGCATCCCTGTCACCCCGTCCCCCTCATTGAACTCACGCATGGTGCCGGAAAACAGGGTGGCTGCTCCATACTTGCCACCATACTCGGGATCGAGCACCTCTTTCTCATAACGGGCCATCTCCTCCCATGGAGAGAAGGGCTGCTCTCGAATCTCGACCTTCACGGGTCAGCCCCCGGTTACCGGCGGAAAGAAGGCCACCTCATCCCCATCGCCAACCGGGGTATCCGGATCGGAGTAGTCCATATTCTTCGCCATCAGCAAATTGGCGGGGCGCTGCTTGCCAGCTGCCACCCGCTCCCACACCTCTCCGATGGTGGCTACCTCAGCCGCAGCGACCTCATCCCCTTCACGCCCCATCTCCTCTCGCAGACTGGCGAAAAAACGAACCTGAATCATCTTCCTTCTCTCACTACACGATTGTCAAAAATGGTAGTCTCCCCTTTTCCGTAACGATTCACAAGGATTGAAATCAATGAGCGAGCTGACCCACTTCAATGCCTCGGGCGATGCCCATATGGTGGATGTAGGGGAGAAGGATATCACCCGGCGGGTCGCAGTGACCGAGGGGGAGATCACCATGCTCCCGGCCACGCTGGAGAAGATCATGCAGGGCGACCACAAAAAAGGGGATGTGCTCGGCATCGCAAGGGTGGCAGGCATCATGGCCGCAAAGAAGACCGCAGAGCTGATTCCACTCTGCCACCCACTGGCCCTGACCCATGTAGAGATCGAACTAACCCCGCAACCGGAGCACCACTGTGTCCATTGCCAAACCACTGTGGAAACCCGTGGTCAGACCGGGGTGGAGATGGAAGCCCTGACCGCCACCCAGATAGCCCTGTTGACCATCTACGACATGTGCAAGGCGGTGGATCGTGGCATGGAGATGGGCGGTGTGCGGCTGATTGAAAAGAGAGGAGGCAAGTCGGGGCACTGGAAACGCGAGTGAATTCCTCTCTGACCGACCGGGCGCGGGTACTCAGCGCCGGTATCCTCAGCCTGATCCTGATGCTGGGCATTGCCCGCTTTGCCTACACCCCACTGCTGCCAATCATGCAGCAACAGGCCGGGCTTGGGGTTGCCGAGGGGGGCTGGCTTGCCTCCATCAACTATCTGGGCTATCTCAGCGGTGCTGCCGGGCTGTTGATTGGTTCAGGGCTGGTACTGCACTGGCTGCTGCGCCACAACTATCGCAGCGAGTTGGGCATTCACTTCAGTGGGCTGGGTCTTGGGATCGCCTTCAGCGCAGTGGCGGTTGAGTGGATGGGTGAAGTCATCTGGGCACAGCAGTGGCTGCTATTGACGGCTGCAGGTCTGTTGTTGCTGATCCCGGCATGGCGCTGGCTTCCCGCTCCCGGCAACCATAATGCCACCAACAGTGGAGAAGCCCTGGTCGATAACCCACCCAGCCGTCAATTTCTGCTCTACTTCATGGCAGCCTACTTCTGTGCTGGAGTGGGCTATGTGGTCAGCGCAACCTTTATTGTTGATATCATCGAGCAGATCCCCGGCCTCTCCGGCAACGGCAACTGGACTTTTCTGCTGTTGGGGCTGGGGGCGGCCCCCGCCTGTATCGTCTGGGACCTGATAGCACGACGCAGCGGTGACCTCAATGCTCTGATCCTCGCCTTCCTGCTGCAGATTGTCAGCATTCTGATGCCCTTGATGATTACCACCCTGATTGGCGCAATTTTCAGTGCACTGCTGTTTGGCAGCACCTTTGTCGGTATTGTCAGCCTGGTACTGACGATGGCAGGGCGCTACTACCCAACCCGTCCCGCCAAGATGATGGGGAAGATGACCATCAGCTATGGGGTTGCACAGATTGCGGCCCCGGCGATTACCGGGTTACTCGCCACACACAGCGGCAGCTACAGCGATGGCCTCTGGCTGGCGGCCGGGATGATGGTGTTGGGTACGCTATTGATGCGTACAACTGAAACGGCTGGAGGTAAATCCTACCGCTTCAAGCAGAGGATGAAATCAGAGAAATAGGGAGGGGCAATTTTCAGCACTGATTGACAGGATTGAGAAGTTACGATGCTGCTAAGCAGCAGGTGATAGCCAATTTTCTATTTGAATTTCCGGCACACGAGCGAACTCTCGTTCGTTTGCTGTTACAACGGTGAGCGCGTGTGCTCTTGCATGTGCTGCAATCAGTAAGTCATTTGGGCCAATAGGTGTTCCAGCGGCTTCCAACACTTCTCTAATTTCAGCATAGTGTTGATCTGCGGGTTGATCAAAAGCCAATATTTCAATTGCAGAAAGGATTGCTTCGACTTGGTTATAAAGGCGTTCAGATCCGGTTCCAAGCTTATGCTTGCGAGCTCCGAACCGTAATTCACTGGCAACGATTACGCTGGTGCAAACTTTATCTTCACCAACTTGCCCAATCATCATGGCAATCTCCCCTTGAGGATTACGAACAAGATCTGAAAGAATATTGGTGTCAAGCAGGTAACTGTAGATCAAAGTTCAATCTCATCTAGCGTTTGTAGCCCTTCATCCACATCTGGAAATGGCTCACTGATTGGCTCCAAAGTATCCAGCAAGGCCAATAATCTGCCTTTCATCACAGGCTCAATAACCAGGTGATGACCTTCTTTGCGAATTATTGCCTGCTCGCTATCCAATTCGAATTCTCTAGGGATGCGAACTGCTTGATTACGCCCGTTTCTAAAAAGATTTACCGTTCTTTCATGGTGCATTGTTCTTGCCTGAAATATGAACATATGCCAAAGTATATGCTTTGGCGGCAAGGCATGCAACGATTTGCTCCGAAGTCTGTTTAAAGCCGCTCAATCCAACATAAGCTGAACCCGGTTCCTCCCCAACTCCTTCGCCCGGTACAGGGCCTGATCCGCCTGATGAATCAACGCCTCAACACTGCTGTTCATGTCAGGAATGATGGCAGAGACCCCAATACTCACAGTAACCGGGTGTGCTTCAGAGGTTACTCTGGGGCCAATCTCACTCCCCTCAATAGCGGCTCGCATCTGCTCAGCGAGCGCTGCAGCCACTTCCAGATCGGTTTCAGAAAACACACAACAGAACTCCTCACCCCCATAACGTGCCACCAGATCGGTTGGACGACGTGCATATCTCGACATGGCATCCACAATCTGTCTGAGGCACTCGTCTCCAGCAAGGTGTCCATAGGTATCGTTGAATGACTTGAACCAGTCGACATCGACCATACAGATGGAGAGCGGGTAGTGGCCACGACGTGCACGCAACATCTCGTTTTCCAGATAGGTGTCAAGATAGCGCCGGTTGGCCGCACCGGTCAAACCATCTACATTGACCAGTCGCTCCAGCTGCTTGTTACTTTCAGAGAGTTTCTGCCGTAGTATCGCAATGCGGTACATTGCATTCATCTTCGCTTCCAGTATCACCTTGTTGACCGGCTTGAACAGATAGTCATCTCCTCCTGCATCAATCCCGGTGGCAAGATCCTCATCCTCGGTCAGACCGCTCAGAAACAGAATCGGCACCCAGTCCTCCGCCATCAATGTACGAAGCTCCCTGGCGGCCTGATACCCATTCACCAGAGGCATCATCACATCGAGGATCAGTAGATCCAGCGTCTCTCGATGTTCTCGATACGCCTCAATGGCACTGGCGCCGTCTGCCACGTCAATCACCTCATGTCCCAACTGTTTGAGGTATGACTTCAATACAATCCGATCGCTGGCAGTATCATCCGCAATGAGAATTTTCATCCCGTATCTCCTACACGCCCATGCTGAGCCGTTTACGTACCTGATCGAACTCTTTTTGCAGTGCGCCGATCTGTTCCAGCACCTGGTTCAGACGCTGCTCCCTGACTGCAAACTCCAGCTCTCTGGCCATCTCTGAAAGATGGGTCGCGCCCGCATTGAGGCTGGATGATTTGATGCTGTGCGCATTGCGCTGCAAGGTCTCAAGATCATTCGACTCCCGGGCCTGATAAAGCCCATCGAGTGACTCCTGGGTTCCCAATAGATAGGCCTCGATAAATTCATCAAAGTCCTCTCCCAGATTGTCTCGCATCATCGAGAGCTGCGCTTCATCCACCGGGCCATGCCCCTGCTGCAGAGAGGATGGCTCCACAATGTTGGTATCCACTTCAGCCCCTGCCGCAGCAGACTTCGTCAGATATTTTTCCAGCACACCGAGGATATCGCTACGCTTGAAGGGCTTGACCACAAATCCGTCCATACCGGCTTGCGCCGTCTCCTCACGTGTCTTCGGTACCACATCTGCAGTCAGCGCAATGATCGGCGTATGTCGATCCCCGGACTGCTCCTGCTGGCGGATGATGCGACTGGCCACCAACCCATCCATCTCCGGCATTCGAAGATCCATGAAGATCAGATCAAAATGGCTACTTTCATACTGTGCAACGGCCTCTTTGCCACTGTTGGCAATTTCCACCTCGAGCCCGAGTTTAGTCAACAGAGTACGAATCACCACCACATTTGCCGGGGTATCCTCTGCAACCAGAACTCTCCCTCTAAACTCTTGATCTTGTGGTTGAACAGTAGATAGTTTACCCGTTGGTGAAAAATGCTCCATCAACAGGTGACGGGTAACAAAAGGAGCCTGTGGTCTGTTGATCCCCCCCATCACACTGGTCAGAAAATAGAACAGCATCTCTCTACTGACCGGCTTGACCAGATAACCAGCGGCGCCGGCCTTCCTGAACGTGTCACCATCCCCCCGATGCCCCGAAGAGGTCACCACCACGACCGCAGGGGAGATATCGTGTGCCTGCTTGATCGCTCTGGTAAATTGCAGGCCATCCATCTTTGGCATGTTCTGATCCGAGAGAACAATATCAACAGGTCTCCCAATACGACTCTTGTCCCGCATCAGTGCAAGGGCGCTGATCGCGTCATCTGCCGTATCTACCTGCATGCCAAAGGATTCCAGCTGCCGCTTGAACACGGTTCGGTTGGGCTCATAGTCATCGACCACCAGAATGCGCACCTGACCCAACTCGGCATAGGGAAGCTCTCTGGGCTTCTCTGCAACCTGTAGAGGGATCGTAAAGAAGAAGGTAGAGCCTTGCCCGGCACTACTCTCCACACCAATTTCACCACCAAACAGATTGACCAACCGTTTACTGATCGCCAACCCCAGGCCGGTACCACCATACTCCCGTGTGGTACTGTTATCGGCTTGTGAAAAGACCTGAAACAGGTTTTGCTGCTGTTCTTCGGTAATCCCGATTCCGGTATCCTCAACCGAGAAATGGAGGAAATCCTGCTGGTGCTGCACACGCAGTAGAACATGTCCCTCCTGGGTAAACTTGATCGCATTGCCCATCAAATTGACCAAAATCTGCCTCAGACGTCCCGGATCGCTGGTCACGAACTGTGGACACTCTGGCGCGTAATCGACGATCAGTTTGATCGCACGGAGCTGTGCTTTCAGATCCAGTAGTGCAACCACATCATTGACCAGGTGCTCCAGATCAAAATCGATCATCTCCAACTCCATGCGGTTGGACTCAACCTTGGAGTAGTCGAGGATATCATTGATCAACGTGAGTAGTGCTTCACTGGATGACTGGACAATTTCAGCAAACTCCTGCTGTTCAGCAGTCAATTCGGTATTTTTCAACAGTAGATCCGTCATCCCCTGAATCGCATTCATTGGGGTACGTATTTCATGGCTCATGGTTGCTAGAAAGGCACTTTTCGAGTGTGATGCCTCTTCTGCCCGCTGCTTGGCAATCAACAGCGCCTCTTCAATCCGTTTGCGTTCGGTGATATCGACAAAGGTTTCCAGCAACAGCTTTTTGCCGGAGATATCCGTTATTGGCTGAGAAGATCTCAGCACGGGCAATTGTGCCCCACTCTTCAGCAGCAGCTCCGTTTCAGAGATTCCTCCCGTACCTGCTGCATGGTAGCGCTCGGCAGCTCCCTCCCGATCCAGAGAGATCAGGCCATAGCTCTGCCCCACCACCTCGCTCTCGCTGCGCTGAACCATCTCCAAACCAGCCTGATTGATATGGCGAATCACCCCCGATTGATCCGTCAGCGTCACCCCAAATGGTAGTGCTTCCAGAATGATGGAGGTCGATTGCAGCGAGTGGTTGATAATCTTGTAAATGTAGTAGGCTGCTACGACGATCATCAGCAGCGAAAAGAGAATGATCAACTCCATCCAGAACACCCGGCTCTTCACTGCACTGACATTCTTCTGGTTGATGGTGGCAACCACTCTCAACGCACTGTCCAATCCCTCTTTATAGCGCTGCTTCAGCTGCTTGTACTCCTTGCTGAACAGGATCGACTGCGCCTCTTCAAACTGACTTTTACGACTGAATTCGAAGGATGCCTCCTCCATCGCGATCAACTTCTGGTTGGCATCATCCACCTGCTCCAGAGGGGCGGTAATCTCGGGAATCAATGCAATCGCCGAGTTGATGGCATCATCCAGCGGCCGGGTATGCTCATAGTAGCGCTTGATCCAGTGCAGGCTATCCTGCACCGCTGCCATTCTGGCTGACATGGTCAGCACCTCATCGTAATACTTGATCTGCTCTGCCAGGCGAGTGATCTCTCTAATATCATTCAGCTCTTGCTGACTTGAGTCGACCCCCTCGATAGAGTAGATCGCCGCAAGAAAACCAACCAGGATCAGGCTGGCAAGAGTCAGGATTTTAGCCTTCACGTTTACGCCTCCTACAAACGAACCGCTGACTCACTAACTCATATTCTCCACCGGAAAGATACGGGGGACGATAGTTCGTATCCAGGCAGGATGTCAGCGGTAGATCTCTCCACCCCCCGCGGTGAACTCCTTCGACTTCTCCTCCATCCCCTTCTTCTGTTCGGCAAAATCCCGTACCTCCTGGCTAATCTTCATCGAACAAAACTTGGGGCCACACATGGAGCAGAAGTGGGCCACTTTGGCCGACTCCTTGGGCAGGGTCGCGTCGTGGTACTCAATCGCTCGCTCGGGATCAAGCGCCAGTGCAAACTGGTCGTGCCAGCGGAACTCGAAGCGGGCCTTGCTCATTGCGTTGTCACGCACCTGTGCACCCGGGTGCCCCTTGGCCAGATCCGCCGCATGGGCCGCCACCTTGTAGGCGACGATCCCCTCACGCACATCCTCCTTGTCCGGCAGACCGAGGTGCTCCTTCGGGGTCACATAGCAGAGCATCGCGGTACCGTACCAGCCGATCATCGCTGCACCGATGGCGGAGCTGAGGTGGTCATAACCGGGAGAGATATCCGTCACCAGCGGACCAAGGGTGTAGAACGGTGCCTCACCACACTCCTTGAGCTGCTTCTCCATGTTGACCTTGATCATATGCATCGGCACATGGCCCGGCCCTTCGATGATGGTCTGTACATCATGCTTCCATGCGATTTGGGTCAGCTCCCCCAGGGTCTCCAGCTCTCCGAACTGGGCAGCATCGTTGGCATCGGCCAGTGAGCCGGGACGCAGTCCATCCCCCAGCGAGAAGGAGACATCGTAGGCCTTCATGATCTCGCAGATCTCTTCGAAGTGGGTATAGAGGAAACTCTCTTCATGGTGCGCCAGACACCACTTGGCCATGATCGAGCCGCCACGGGAGACTATGCCGGTGACCCGCTCCGCGGTCATCGGTACATGGCGCAGCAGCAGCCCGGCGTGGATGGTGAAGTAGTCGACGCCCTGCTCCGCCTGCTCGATCAGGGTGTCCCGCATCACCTCCCAGCTGAGATCCTCGGCGATGCCGTTGACCTTCTCCAGCGCCTGGTAGATCGGTACCGTGCCGATCGGCACCGGGGAGTTGCGCACGATCCACTCGCGGGTCTCGTGGATGTTCTGCCCGGTGGAGAGATCCATCACTGTATCGCCCCCCCAACGGATCGACCAGGCCATCTTCTCCACCTCCTCCTCGATGGATGAGCCGAGGGCGGAGTTACCGATATTGGAGTTGATCTTGGTGAGGAAGTTGCGGCCGATAATCATCGGCTCCAGCTCCGGGTGGTTGATATTGGCCGGGATGATCGCCCGCCCGCGTGCCACCTCGTCACGCACAAATTCCGGGGTGATTCGTTCCGGAATGGAGGCCCCAAAATGCTCGCCGGGATGCTGCATCAACAGGCCTGCATCCTCAATCGCCTCCAGCTTCTGGTTCTCGCGGATGGCAACAAACTCCATCTCCGGGGTGATGATGCCGTTGCGGGCATAGTGCATCTGGCTGACGTTGTGACCACTCCTGGCACGGCGCGGCTTGCGCGATTCATGAAAGCGGAGGTGTGCCAGTTCGGGATCATTTGCACGCTGCTTGCCATACTCTGAGGTAAGATCTGTCAGCACCTCAGTATCATTACGGTCGGCAATCCAGTCACTACGGATCGGATCGAGTCCTTGACGCAAGTCGACCTTGATCGCAGGGTCGGAGAAGGGGCCGGAGGTGTCGTAGACGTGAATCTTCTCATCGGTGGTGAGGGTGATCTCGCGCATCGGTACGCGGATATCGGGACGACTCCCCTCGACGTAGATCTTTTCCGATTGTGGGAATGGTGCTACCGCAATATCACCCGCCTGGTGAATTCGGGCGTGTACGTCTTCTGGTCTGGCATTCATGGTTGAGTTTCCTCTGCTTCTCTTTTCAGCTTTCCTACGCCGGTATGATCCGGATCAGGTTAAATGTAAGGGTCTGCTCTCAGTGGAGAGTTCCCTCTCCACACCCCTAGCGAATCGAAGGTGTGCACTATATCATAGCCACCCAGTATGGAATTTAGAGTGGGAGAAGAAATATGAATCTGGATCAGGCACGCTTCAACATGGTCGAACAGCAGATCCGCCCGTGGGACGTGATGGACTCACGGGTACTGGACGCCATTAGCGCAACCCCGCGCCACCACTTTGTAGCCGAGAGCCAGCATGCACTCGGCTATATGGATATTGCACTCCCAATCGGCGAGGGGCAGAGAATGATGGAGCCGCGTCTGGAAGCACGAATGGTGCAGGCACTGAACCTGCAAAAGAGCGAGACCGTGCTGGAAGTTGGAACTGGCAGTGGATACGTCACCACCCTGCTCTGCCGACTGGGGGCCTCTGTACGCAGTATCGAACTGTTTGACTCACTGACCGAGCAGGCCAAGACACGTCTGACCGCCGAGAAGATCGGCAACTCCATTCTGGAGAGTGGAGATGCGCTCTCCCCACAGTGGAACCCGGGAGGGCACTACGACGTGGTGGTACTGACTGGAGCACTCGGTGCAGTGCCGTCGCACATTCTGGAACTGATCAATGAAGGAGGGCGGCTGTTTGCCTTCATCACTCAACAGGGGGTAACCAGTGCCACCCTGATGACCCGTATCGAGGGGGAGAGCTGGGTGACTGAATCTCTGTTTGAGACCGCAGTGGAACCCCTGGTGACGGTGGTCGGCTCCGACTTCCAGTTTTAGCCTGTAACACCACAACGCACCCACTCTGGTCATCCCCTCCATGCCCGATACGATTCCACAAAACAGCGTTGGCCTGGTCACTCCCGAGAGCCTACACTTTGACCAGCCTCTGCAGTTGAGCTGTGGCGTCACACTGCCCGAATACGATCTCACCATCGAGACCTATGGCAAGCTCAATGAGCACAAGAATAATGCGGTGCTGGTCTGCCACGCGCTCTCCGGCAACCACCATCTTGCCGGGTACCACAGTGAGAGCGACCGTAAACCAGGCTGGTGGGAGACCGCAATCGGTCCCGGCAAGGCCATTGATACCAACCGTTTTTTCGTGGTCGGTCTCAACAATCTGGGAGGGTGTGATGGATCTACCGGGCCAACCACCCTCAATCCTGAAACCGGCAAACTGTACGGCCCAGACTTCCCGCTGGTTACGGTCGAGGACTGGGTGGAGAGTCAGGCTCGCTTGGCAGACCAACTGGGCATTGAGCAGTGGGCAGCCGTGGTCGGGGGCAGCCTGGGAGGGATGCAGGCACTGCAGTGGTCCATCAGCTATCCACAGCGGGTACGCCATGTCATGGTGATTGCCGCTGCCCCCAAACTGACGGCCCAGAATATCGCCTTCAACGAAGTGGCTCGCCAGGCGATCCGCACCGACCCCGAGTTTCACGAGGGCAACTATGGAGAGGAGGGTGTTCTGCCAGAGCGGGGGCTCAAGCTGGCACGGATGCTGGGACATATCACCTACCTCTCTGACGAGGCCATGGGGAAGAAGTTTGGCCGAGAACTGCGCGAAGGGGAGATCCAATACAGCTTCGATGTGGAGTTTCAGGTAGAGAGTTATCTGCGCTATCAGGCGGAATCCTTTGTCGGCAAATTCGACGCCAATACCTACCTGCGGATGACCAAGGCGCTGGACTACTTTGACCCGGCCGCCAAACATGCAGGAGACCTCTCTGCCGCACTACACAAGGTAGAGGCAGACTTCTGTGTCATCTCCTTCACCAGTGACTGGCGCTTCTCGCCCGCCCGCTCCAAGGAGCTGGTTCGTGCGCTACTCGATAACGACTTGCGGGTCAATTATGCCGAGGTGGAGGCCAATCAGGGCCATGATGCCTTCCTGATGGCGATCCCCCACTACCTCAACGTATTTGGCGCCTACATGAACCGGGTTGCCAACGAAGGAGGATTCTGATGACGCTACGGGCCGATCAGGAGATCATCTGTGAATGGATTCAGCCCAATACCCGAATCCTCGACCTCGGTTGTGGCGATGGCACCCTGCTACGCCACCTCAACCAGCACCACAACACCACCGGTTATGGACTTGAGCTCGACGATAGCAACGTCCTCACCTGTCTGGAGAATGGCATCGATGTAATCCAGTCCGATCTTGACCAGGGCCTGAGCCAATACTTCGATGATGACTCTTTCGACTACGTGATCATGAGTCTGACCCTGCAGGCGATGAACTTTCCCGACCGCATGCTGGACGAAATGCTGCGGGTCGGCAAGCAGGGTATCATCACCTTTCCCAACTTCGGGCACTGGCGCAACCGGCTTCAGCTGGCCCTTGGCGGCAAGATGCCGGTTACCCAGGCGCTACCCAACTACTGGTATAACACCCCAAACATCCACCTCTGTACTGTGCATGACTTCGAGACCCTCTGTTCACAGAAAGGGATCCGTATCCTCGAACGCAGCGTGGTCGATCGCGAACACCGAGAACCGGCCCTGCTGAAGCTGGCCCCCAACCTGCTGGGGGAGATTGCGCTGTACCGTTTTGAACGCCTCCCCTACCACACCTGACTGGAGTGAACCAACGATGAGAACAACCGCTCTGCTCCTCTCACTGCTGATGCTGCCACTGGTAGCGGCGGCAGAACGCTCACAGACCTTCGGGGATTACATTGTTCACTACAACGCCTTCCGCTCTGACACCATACCGCCAGAGGTGGCCCGTCTGCACAGCATCGTCCGCAGTGACCATCGTGGCCTGGCCAACATTACCGTTTTGAAGCGCCTGCCCGACAGCTCAACCCGGCCGGTGGCAGCAGAAGTTTGGGGGAGCTATCGCAACCTGGCCGACCAGCATAGCGAGATGCGCTTTTTCCCGGTCAAGGAGCAGCAGACCATCTACTATCTGGATCAGTTCCGCATCAACGACCACGATACACTGCGCTTTACCATCCACATCAGACCCGAAGGCGGTGATCCGCACCACACCGTAGAATTTGTGCAGCGCTTCTATACGGATTAGGGCTCCTGACGCCCTCTTGGCATAAAGCATAAGTCCGTGTAGTCCCCTCCTCCTATCAGGGGGAGGGTTAAGTGCATGATTATACATATCACCCCCATCCCTACCTTCCCCCTCAAGGGGGAAGGCGCTACCGTTTGCATGTTGAGAAGTTGCTGCGATCAGCGAGAACCAATTTTAAATTATTGATACTAAAATAGTTTTTTCAGAAATTTATCAAGCTGCTGCCTGGAGTCGTTGCCACCCCCCTCTTGTCTGGAGGGTTGCCCCATCAGCTGCTGCAGCTTGTTGCCAACCTTCTCTTTCAGCTTCTGCTCCAGCCCCCGCTTGAGTATCTCCTCCAGGTCAACATTGGGTTCGGGGTGCGTCAGAGTCCCTCTGATCTCGACCGGGAAGGAGCGCCCCGCCAGATCTCCCAGTAGTCGCTGCTGTTCTGCGGTCAAGCTCTCGTTGACCTTGGCAACCATGCGGTAGTCGATCTTTTGAGTGGCAAGCTCCAGCCATCCACTCCCGCTCAGCACCATGCCGCCACTCTCCATTTTCATGTCACGGCTATTGATCCGCCCCTGCTCTATCCGGATCGATGCCTGCAGATCACGGAATGGAGTCTCTTTCGGTTCGCGGCTGGGAGGAACCGGCTTACCCTGAATCAGGGCCCGTGCCTGCGCGATAGATTCGGTGAGATTGATGCCGACCAGCACCCCCTCGGTCACTGCAATCGATGCATCTCCATTGAGCTGTTCCAGCAGTATTTTTGGATCTGTACCGGATGAAGAGAATTTTCCACTCAGCTCCAGTCGACCACGCAGCACATCAAGCTCGGCAACCGCCTGTAGCAGCGGGGCCAATGCCACTCCCTGCAAGGTCTCCTCCACCACAACCTGTGGGGTATCGGTACGCACATCGGCCTGCATGGTCCCCTGATAGCCGCCCTGGTAGAGGGCCGCATCCATCGGCCCCACGCTAATGACACCGTCTTTGGCATGGAAGCGGGTGGCAACCTTGGTAACCTCAGCACCGGCCACCCGCAGCACTCCAATCTTGATCTCCCCCTCCAGGTCCAGTTCACGTAGCGGCTGTAGCGGTAACTGCACGATACCGGCTGCGGAACCGGCCACCGGATCGGCCACCTCCTGCCCGGCCGACTTGGGGAGATAACGATCCAGATCGAGCTGCTCCCCTTCCAGCATAAAGCGAACCACTCCGGCACTGCCTCTGGGCTGCAGTGCAACACTACCGACCCAGCGGGCCCCATCAACCACTGCCTCGAAGTGGGTTACCTCCAGCTTTTTACTCAGCAGCGGTGCCCATGCCAGCTTCAGTTCCAGCGCATTGACCTCGACCGGTTGCAGGGTCGCCCCCTCCAGCACCACTCCATCCAGCATCAGCTCCGGCTGGGGAAGCAGTGACACCTGCAGTGGCTGCTGGATCTGCAGATTGTACCCCTGCGCGGCCGCTTGACGACGGATCTCCTCCCGTAGTGCGGCCTCATCAAACAGAAATGCTTTCCAGCCCAGCACCACAAGAACCAGAATCGCTACAACGGCACCAACCCCTTTCAGTATCATACCCACCATACCACTCCTTCCATTTCATCCATCATCGTGCCCCACATACCATACCCATGAAAACAAGACTGACACAAACACTCTATCTGCTGCTGGGGCTACTGTTTGTCATTTTGGGGGCCATCGGAGTGTTGCTGCCACTGCTCCCAACCACCCCCTTCATGATTCTTGCCCTGGCACTGTTTGCACGCAGCTCACCACGGTTTCATGACTGGCTCTACCACCACCGCCTGTTTGGGCCACCACTGCAAGCGTGGGAACAGAACGGTTCAGTCTCGCCCCAGGTCAAGGGGGTTGCAATCCTCTTCATGACCATCAGCTTCTTCACCATGGCCTCACTGCAGAGCGTTACCCTGCCGATGTTGTTGGTCGCTGGCGGGCTGATGCTCTATGGTGGCTGGTTTTTACTGAACCGACCCAACCCACCAGAGTGAATAGACACCCTGAAATGCAGCGCTAAAAAGGAATATCATCATCCAGGTCATCCTTCATCGGGGGTTGGGGAGCCCCACCCTGCTGAGATTGCTGTGGTGGTTGCTGTGGCGGCTGCTGGCGAGGTTGCGCAGCCGGGGCACTCGCACCGCCGTAGTCTGCAGTGCCTCCACTACGCCCTCCCAGCATCTGCATCTCATTGGCAACGATCTCGGTGGTATATCGATCCATACCGTTTTGATCCTGCCATTTGCGAGTCTGCAATTTACCTTCGACGTAGACCTGTGATCCCTTTTTCAGATACTCGGAGACAATCTCGGCCAATCGGTTGAAAAAGACCACACGGTGCCACTCGGTACGATCCTGCTGTTCACCGGTATTGCGATCCTTCCAGCTCTCGGTGGTCGCCAGAGAGATATTGGCGATTGCCCGCCCATCTGCGGTGTACTTTACATCCGGATCATTGCCCAGATTACCCACCAGGATTACCTTGTTTATGCCTCTTGCCATCGTTCTATTCCTTACTCCATTGCCTCAACGTAACTGCTCACCCCTACGGGGGGGAATTGCCAATCTTCTCACGCCAACTGGATTGCTTCCAGCGCCTTTTCATCCAACCGCTGTTCATCTACCTTGAGATAGGCAACATGCTCCTCCGCAATCACCACCGCCTCGGCCACACCAGCCACCTCTCTCAACTTTGACGCCAACAGCGCAGATTGGGTTGCATCCATATCCCCTGTTTTCAGTAGTCTTGTCTTGACCTGTTGCGGTCGCTGCATTCCCAGTGCAATCAACAGCCACAGTAGCGCCAGCCCCGTCGTAAACAGGAAAACCGGCCCAATTTCACTGCCACCACTTAAGCCAAGCAGGGCACCACCGACTATGCCACCAACAAAGGCCCCGAAAAACTGTGAGCTGGAGTAGACCCCCATGGCCGTCCCTTTCTTGTCTGCCGGCGCCATCTTCGAGATCAGTGAGGGCAGCGTCGCCTCCAATAAATTGAATCCTCCAAAGAAGAGCACCATCAACAGAATGATCCCCCAAAGCGAATCGGAAAATTGCCACAACCCCACCTGGGCGAGTGCCACCAGGGTAATCGCCAACACAAAGACCTCCTTCAGCTTACCCCGCTTCTCCCCGATGATAATCATCGGAACCATGATGGCCACCGCCACCACCATCACTCCCAGATAGACCATCCAGTGCTCGCTCACCGCCAGCCCTGCATCCCGCAGCCCGATCGGGACCACTACAAACATCGCGGTGAGTATCAGGTGAAGTGCAAAGATGCCAAAGTCGAGACGCAGCAACTGCGAATCCTTGAGGACATCCCCAAACTGTTTGGGGTCGGCCTCTGCATCGTGGTGCATGTGGCTGTGTACCGGGCTTGGCACCACCTTGAACAGCACTACCAGCCCCAGTAACGCCAACACACCGGTAATCCAGAAGATCCCGGAGACCCCGACCCAGCCGTTCAAAATCGGCCCCAGGATGATCGCCAACATGAACGAGAAACCGATACTCATACCGAAGGTGGCCATCGCCTTGGTACGCTGCTCCTCGCGGGTGAGGTCGGCCAATAGCGCCATCGCTGCCGCCGCAATCGCCCCGGCCCCCTGCAACGCACGCCCGGCAATCACCCACTCTATCGTGGTAGCCAGTGCAGCCACCACGCTGCCCGCTGCAAAAATCAGCAGCCCCATGGCAATCACCCGCTTGCGACCGATACGGTCAGAGAGCATGCCGAACGGTATCTGCAGCAGTGCCTGAGTCAATCCATAGATACCCAGCGCCACCCCCATCAGTACCGGAGTTGCGCCCGTAAAGCTCTCTGCATAGAGCGAGAGTACCGGCAGCAGCATAAACAGCCCCAGCATTCGTAGCGCAAAGATCCCTGCCAAAGAGCTAGCCGCCCTGCGCTCTACCGACAACATCCCCGCTGTCTCCTCTCTATTCATGCCTTACCTCAAAATGGTTGCCCTGTACTACTGAAGCCGTAACTGCTCAGCAGAAAAGTCGAGCTATTTTATCAGGTTTTAGTGCAAATATTTCATCCCTGAATCAGCTATAAATCGTCTCGAATGCATGGGCAGCCCTGATCTGTGGCCACACTCCGTTGTAAAATGGCTCTCTCATTCCAACCAATACAGCCCTCTCTTCCATGGACAAGATTCTCGTTCGCGGCGCACGCACCCATAACCTGAAGAACATCGATCTGGAGCTTCCGCGCGACAAGCTGATTGTGATTACCGGACTATCCGGCTCCGGCAAGTCCTCACTCGCCTTCGATACCATCTATGCCGAAGGGCAGCGCCGTTATGTGGAGTCGCTCTCGGCCTACGCCCGACAATTTCTCTCGCTGATGGAGAAGCCCGATGTAGACCATATCGAAGGACTCTCTCCAGCAATCTCGATCGAGCAGAAGTCGACCTCGCATAACCCACGCTCTACCGTCGGCACAGTGACCGAGATCCATGACTATCTGCGCCTGCTCTATGCACGAGTCGGCACCCCGCACTGCCCGCAGCACGATACCGTTTTGGAGGCACAGCCGATCAGCCAGATGGTGGATCAAATTCTGGCCCTGCCGGAGGGGAGCAAGATTCTACTACTGGCACCGCTGGTACGGGAGCGCAAGGGGGAGCACACTCAGCTATTGGAAGAGCAACGTGCCAGCGGCTTTCTGCGGGTGCGCATCGACGGAGCACTGTATGAGCTGGATCAGTTGCCAAAGATTGATGGACGCAGAAAGCACACCATCGAGATCGTGGTCGACCGCCTCAAGGTACGGGCCGATATTCGCCAACGACTGGCCGAGTCACTGGAGACGGCCATTGAACTCTCCGATGGGCTCGCCTCGGTGGCCGATATGGGCAGTCCCGAAAAAGATCTGCTCAACTTCTCCGCCCGCTTCAGCTGCAGTGAATGTGGCTACACTCTGGAGGAGCTGGAGCCACGCCTCTTCTCCTTCAACAATCCGGCCGGGGCCTGCCCCAGCTGCGAAGGGTTGGGAGTGGAACAGTATCTTGACCCTGGCCGTGTGGTGGCGGATGAGACCCTGTCACTGGCCGATGGGGCCATCAAGAACTGGGACCGTCGCAACAACTGGATCTACCAGACTCTCAACTCGCTGGCGGCCCATTATGCGTTTGATCTGGAGACCCCGTTTGAGGCACTGCCGGAATCGATTCGTCAGACCATCCTCTACGGCTCCGGTGATGAGGTGATTGCGTTCACCTTCAGCAACAGTCGCGGAGAGATCACCCGCAAGGAGCACCCGTTTGAGGGGATCATCCCCAATATGGAGCGGCGCTATCGAGAGAGTGAATCGAACCGGGTGCGTGAGGAGATCTCGAAATACCTCAATAGCCGCCCCTGCCCCAGCTGTAACGGCAGCCGCCTGCGCGAAGAGGCGCGCCATGTTTTTATCGATGGACGCCCCCTGCATGACATCAGCAACCTCGCCATCGGTGAGGCGGCAACATTTTTCGATACCCTGGTACTGCCAGGCTGGCGCGGCAAGGTGGCCACCAAGATCATCAAGGAGATCTCTGAGCGCCTCGGTTTCCTGGTCAATGTCGGGCTCAACTACCTCTCGCTGGAGCGCAGTGCCGACACCCTCTCCGGTGGCGAGGCTCAACGTATCCGTCTCGCCAGCCAAATTGGGGCCGGGCTGGTTGGAGTGATGTATGTGCTGGATGAGCCATCGATCGGGCTGCATCAACGCGACAATCAACGGTTGCTGGATACCCTGATCCGGCTGCGTGACCTGGGCAATACGGTGATTGTGGTGGAGCATGATGAGGACGCGATCCAGAGCGCCGACCATGTGGTCGATATCGGCCCCGGCGCCGGCAGCCACGGCGGACAGATTGTGGCCCAGGGCACCCCGAAACAGCTGCTGAAGAATCGCAACTCACTGACGGGTCAATACCTCTCCGGCACCCGCTCCATACCACTACCAACCGAGCGTACGCCGGCAAAACCCGATCAACAATTAACCATTCGTGGTGCCAGTGGCAACAACCTGCAGTCGGTGACGGTGGAGATTCCGGCCGGCTTGATGATCTGCGTTACCGGGGTCTCCGGCTCCGGCAAATCGACGCTGATCAACGATACTCTCTATCGTGCCACCGCCCAGTTTCTCAACCGTGCCAAGGAGGCTCCGGCCCCCTATGAGTCGATTGAGGGGCTTTCTCTGTTCGACAAGGTGGTCAACATCAATCAGAGCCCGATTGGGCGTACTCCACGCTCCAATCCAGCCACCTACACCGGGCTATTCTCCCCGATCCGTGAGCTCTTTTCCGGAACCGAAGAGTCGCGCTCTCGTGGCTATACACCGGGGCGCTTCTCCTTCAACGTCAAGGGAGGGCGCTGCGAAGCGTGTCAGGGGGATGGGGTTATTCGGGTGGAGATGCATTTCCTCGCCGATATCTATGTGCCGTGCGATGTCTGCAAGGGCAAGCGTTATAACCGTGAGACACTGGAGGTACAGTACAAGGGCAAGAGCATCCATGAGGTACTGGAGATGACGGTGGAGGAGGCGCGCACCTTCTTTGACCCGGTACCCACCATCGCCAACAAGCTGCAGACTCTGATGGATGTTGGCTTGAGTTATATTCGTTTGGGACAAAATGCAACCACACTCTCCGGTGGAGAGGCTCAGCGAGTCAAGCTTTCACGCGAACTTTCGAAGCGGGACACCGGAAAGACCCTCTATATTCTGGATGAACCGACCACCGGATTGCACTTCCACGATATTGAACAGCTACTCCAGGTACTGCATCGGCTACGCGATCACGGAAACACCATCGTGGTGATCGAGCACAATCTGGATGTGATCAAGACTGCGGACTGGCTGATTGATCTAGGACCCGAAGGAGGTGCTGGGGGCGGAGAGATTATCGCCACCGGCACACCGGAATCGGTGGCCGCCAACCCGGACTCCCATACCGGTCACTACCTGAAGCCTTATCTGCAATGAGTGATCCAGAAATGAGGGACAACAGCACTGCAGACTATCAGGGTGGATGCCTTTGTGGTGCTGTACGCTATCGAATCAGTCGGTTTCAGCCCCGTATCGCACACTGTCACTGCACCATGTGTCAACGCTTTCATGGGGCCGCCTTCTCCACTCTGGGGGAGGTCCGTGTGAATGACTTTAGCTGGCTACAGGGACAATCGAAGGTACACAGCTACCGGGCAGAGAATGGAACTCATCGCAGCTTCTGTTCAGTTTGTGGTTCGAGCCTGCTGTTCGAGTCACCATATAACCGGGAAGATCAGACCCTGGAGGTAGCCATTGCCACCCTGGATGATCCGGGCTCACTACAACCCGATGCACACATGTATACCGATACCCAGGTTCCCTGGATTACTCTGGGGGACCATCTACCCCGATATCATGCCTACCGCGCAGTTACGGAGGAGGATTAAACCATAAGATGCGCCAAGCATAAAAAAACCGGATATCAGAGAGGATATCCGGTTTTCATGATCATTGAGGTGGGAGTGAAGGGAGATTAATCCTCATCAACCTCCTCGAACTCATCCTCATCAAACTCTGGCAGAGGACGATCCACCAGTTCAACCAGTGCCATCGGTGCCTTGTCCCCGGCACGAAAGCCCGCCTTGAGGATACGAACATAGCCACCCGGGCGGTCACTATAGCGTGGGCCGAGCTCGTTAAAGAGTTTGGTAACCATGTCACGATCGCGCATACGATCAAAGGCAAGACGACGGTTGGCGACACTGTCACTCTTGGCCAGAGTAATCAGTGGCTCGGCAACCCGACGCAACTCCTTGGCCTTGGGCAGGGTGGTGCGGATCAACTCATGCTGGAACAGGGAGTTGCTCATGTTACGGAACATCGCCTTGCGATGGCTGCTATTCCGGTTTAGTTGTCTTCCACTATGACGATGACGCATGTTCTTCTACTCTTCTATCGTTTTCTACACGTAAGTCGTTACGCAGTCTTGTCTTCACGAATACTGGCAGGTGGCCAGTTCTCCAGGCGAACGCCCAGCGAGAGGCCGCGAGAGGCCAATACATCCTTGATCTCATTCAGTGACTTCTTACCAAGGTTAGGGGTTCTCAGCAGTTCGGTCTCGGTGCGCTGGATCAGATCACCGATATACATAATCGCTTCTGCCTTGAGACAGTTGGCTGAACGCACGGTCAATTCAAGATCGTCGACCGGACGCAGCAGAATTGGGTCTACCTCAGGCTCATCTTCTGCAGCGGCCTCCTCCTCTTCCTCGGTATGCAGCTCAACGAAGGATTCCAGCTGAGTCTGCAGGATGGTTGCTGCGCGGCGAATCGCCTCTTCCGGATCGATGGTGCCGTTGGTTTGCAGGTCTATCACCAGACAATCAAGGTCGGTACGCTGCTTCAGACGGGCCGCCTCTACCGTATAGCTGACACGATCAATCGGGCTGTAGGAGGCATCCAGTCGCAGTGCACCGATGGCATGACTCTCCTCCTCGGTAGAGCGCTCGGAGGCCGGCTGGTAACCCCGTCCGGTAGTCACCTTTAGACTCATACTGAGCACAACCTCAGGGTCGGTCACATTGGCAATCACATGATCCGGATTGATGATCTCGACGTCATCCCCACTGATATCGCCCGCAACCACTGCACCCGCACCATTGCTCTTCAGAGAGAGCTCGGCAGTTGCATGTGCACCCAGCTTGATGGCAACCCCTTTGAGATTCAACAGAATATCGATGACATCTTCCTGTACCCCTTCGATAGCAGAGTACTCATGGCTGACACCATCGATCAGTACCTCGGTGATTGCACTGCCATGCATGGAGGAGAGCAGAATGCGACGCAGCGCATTGCCCAGGGTATGGCCGAAGCCACGCTCCAGCGGCTCGATTGCTACCTGGATATGGTTGGTATCGATATTCTTGATGTTGGCCAGCTTGGGCTTCAGGAATTCTTTGATGGAACCTTGCATCTAAAATCAGACCTCGAAAGTAATGGGTGACTTGCTATCTACTCAGGGTTTACTTGGAGTAGAGCTCGACGATCAGATGTTCGTTAATCTCGGCAGAGAGATCGGAACGATCCGGAGCATTCTTGAAAGTGCCCTCCATCTTCTCGCTGTTCACATCAATCCACTCGGCATCCTCACGTGTCTGTGGAGCCAGTTGCAGCGCCATCTTGATGCGCTCCTGCTTCTTGGCCTTCTCGCGCACAGATATGGTATCACTCGGCTTGAGTTGATAAGAGGGAATATTCAACACCTCACCATTTACCAGAATGGACTTGTGGTTGACCAGCTGACGCGCCTCGGCACGGGTAGCACCAAAGCCCATACGATAGACCACATTGTCCAGACGAGACTCCAAAATCTGCAGCAGATTCTCGCCGGTTGAGCCCTTGCGGCGCGCAGCCTCCTTGTAGTAGCTGCGGAACTGCTTCTCGAGCAGGCCGTAAATACGACGTACCTTCTGCTTTTCACGCAGCTGCAGTGCATAGTCGGACATGCGAGGGGCACGTCCACCTGCGCCATGCTGTCCGGGCAGCTGATCAGGCTTGCACTTGGTTTCCAGTGCACGCAGCCCGCTCTTCAACCCCAGGTCAGTCCCCTCGCGACGAGACAGTTTACATTTTGGTCCAGTATATTTAGCCACCGTACTATTCTCCTGATCTCTCTATGGCCGTTATACGCGGCGTTTCTTGGGTGGACGGCAGCCATTGTGCGGCAGCGGAGTTACGTCGGTGATGCTGTTAATGCGGATACCGATGTTGTTGAGTGCACGAACTGATGACTCACGCCCTGGCCCTGGCCCCTTGATGCGAACGTCGACTGACTTCAGGCCATACTCCTGAGCCTGGGTACCGGCACGTTCTGCAGCCACCTGTGCAGCAAAAGGTGTGCTCTTGCGCGAACCACGAAAGCCACTGCCGCCAGAGGTAGCCCAGCACAGGGTATCCCCCTTGCGATCGGTTATGGTGATAATGGTGTTGTTGAATGTCGCATGAACATGGGCAATCCCCTCAGGGACATTCTTTTTTACCTTTTTGCGCTTGGAAGCGGATACCTTGGCCATAAAACTCTAAAACCTGTAGTTAAGTAAATCGTTATTGGGTGAGAAGCGACTATCGCTTGATAGGCTTCTTCGGACCCTTGCGGGTACGGGCATTGTTTTTGGTGTTCTGTCCACGAACAGGGAGTCCACGACGATGTCGAATTCCGCGATTGGTGCCCAGATCCATCAAACGCTTGATGTTCATGGAGACTTCACGACGCAGATCACCTTCCACAGTAAGCTTGCCAACCTCACTACGGATATTCTCAAGCTGCGCATCCTCCAGCTCGCGTACCTTGGTTGAGGCCTCAATACCGGCTGCTGCACATATTTCGTATGCACGGGTACGTCCAATCCCGTAGATTGAGGTCAATGCAACCCATGCATGTTTGTTATCAGGTACGTTTACACCCGCAATTCGTGCCATCTGGCTCTTCTCCTATAATCCCTGTATTGCTCCCGCAAGCAGCCTGTGCCACGCAGAGGGCGCGAAAGGATACCTATACTCTATTCAAAAATCAACTATTATCGTTAAGAAATTGTGCAATCAACCCTGACGCTGCTTGTGCTTTGGGTCCTTGCTACAAATTACACGGACAACGCCGTTGCGGCGAATCACCTTGCAGTGCTGACACATTTTCTTGACGGATGCGCGAACTTTCATTTTCTTACTCCAGAACTTCTTTACTATCTTCGCTTCAGGGTCTACAGACCACTGCGCCCATACCCTTTGAGATTGGCCTTCTTCATCAACCCATCATACTGATGAGAGAGCAGGTGCGACTGAACCTGTGAGATAAAATCCATGATGACTACAACAATAATCAGCAGTGAGGTACCACCAAAGTAGAAGGGTACATTCCACTTGATAATAAGGAACTCGGGCAACAGGCTGACTGCTGTGATATAGCCTGCACCAATCAGCGTCAACCGGGTCATCACCTTGTCGATATACTTCGCGGTCTGTGCACCGGGACGAATACCGGGAATGAAGGCACCCGATTTTCTCAGGTTATCTGCAGTCTCCTTCGGATTGAATACCAGTGCGGTATAGAAGAAGCAGAAGAAGATAATTGCAACCGCATAGAAGGCGACATAAAGCGGCTGACCGGGGGACAAGGTCGTTGCCAGATCCTTCATCCACTCCATTCCCTCGCCACTACCAAACCAGCTTCCCATGGTGGCCGGAAACAGAATGATACTGGAGGCGAAGATGGGCGGAATCACACCGGCCATGTTGACCTTGAGCGGCAGGTGACTGCTCTGCCCCGCATACATGCGGTTGCCACGCTGCTGCTTGGCATAGTTTACAGTAATGCGACGCTGTCCGCGCTCTACAAAGACCACAAATGCGGTGACCAGTATTGCACCAATAAACAGCACCAGAACCGTGATGGCGTGCATCTCACCGGTACGCGCCAGCTCCATGGTGCCACCGACTGCAGAAGGCAGACCGGCTACGATACCGGAAAAGATAATCAGCGAAATACCGTTACCGATACCGCGTTCGGTAATCTGCTCACCCAGCCACATCAGAAACATGGTTCCGGTTACCAGGGTAGTCACGGCTACAAAACGGAACCCCAGACCGGGATCGATGACAACACTCATCCCACCGGCTGACTGAGACTCCAGCGCGATGGAGATCCCCAACGCCTGGAAAGTGGCCAGTACCAGCGTGCCATAACGGGTATATTGAGTGATCTTGCGACGTCCCGCCTGTCCCTCTTTCTTCAACTGCTCCAGTTTCGGAGAGGTGACTGTCAGCAGGTTCATGATGATCGACGCAGAGATATAGGGCATAACCCCCAGTGCAAACAGACTCAGGCGCATCAATGCACCACCCGAGAACATGTTGAACATATCCAGGATGGTACCGGACTGGGCATCAAACATCGCCTGCAGCGCAACCGGGTTGATACCGGGAACCGGCACGTGTGCCCCCATGCGGTAGACAATGATCGCACCCAGCACAAACCAGAGGCGAGACTTCAGCTCTGCCAGCTTATCTGCGCCCGCGCCGATTTTCTGTGCCATGCCTCAAAGACCTCTTGATAACCGCTACCGACTACTCTTCGATCTTGCCGCCAGCCGCTTCAATCGCAGCTCGTGCACCCGCAGTTACACCAAGACCGGAGATGGTAACAGCACGATCAATCTCACCCGAGGCAATCACCTTGGCCCGCTTGATATCGTGGCTCACAATGTTTGCGGCCTTCAATGCCAACAGATCTACCGTTCCATCGGTAGCTGCTGCAACCTTGGCCAGCTCATGCAGACGCACTTCCGCCACAAAGCGGGCCGTACGGGAGTTGAAACCAACCTTGGGTAGACGACGCTGCAGTGGCTGCTGACCACCCTCGAACCCAACCTTGTGGTAACCACCAGAACGGGATTTCTGTCCCTTGTGACCACGGCCACAGGTTTTGCCGAGACCGGAACCGATTCCGCGCCCTACTCGTTTACCAACCTTCTTGGCACCTTCCGCAGGCTTGATTGTATTGAGACGCATCACTTAATCCTCAATCTTCAGCATATAGCTGATCTTGTTAATCATTCCACGATTCTCCGGTGTATCAGACACGGTAACGCTCTGATGCATCTTGCGAATCCCAAGCCCCGCTGCACACGCCTTGTGTGCAGGAAGACGACCGATCAGACTCTTGACCAGTGTCACTGTAACGGTGTTATCTGCCATAACGCTCTACCCCAGAATCTCTTCTACTGTCTTGCCACGCTTTGCTGCAATCTGCTCCGGGCTCGCCATATCGGTAAGTCCCTTGATGGTTGCACGCACTACATTGATCGGATTGGATGAACCATTGCGCTTTGCCAGCACGTTGTGCACACCAACCACCTCGAACACGGCACGCATCGCACCACCAGCAATAATACCGGTACCTTCCGAGGCAGGCTGCATATAGACATCCGCTGCACCATGACGAGCACGAATGGGATACTGCAGGGTGCCTCCATTGAGGTTTACACTCTTGACATTGCGGCGAGCACGCTCCATCGCCTTCTGGATCGCCAGCGGTACTTCACGCGCCTTGCCATATCCAAAACCGATCTTGCCATTGCCATCACCCACTACCGTCAGCGCGGTGAATGAGAAGATGCGGCCGCCCTTTACGGTCTTGGCTACACGGTTGACAGCAACCAGCTTCTCCAGCATCTCATCGTCATTCTCTTTCTTGAACTGTTTCTCAGCCATGTTCGATTTCCTAATTTGTAAACAGTGCGCTTAAGGTCAATTAAAATTCCAGACCACCCTCACGGGCTGCCTCGGCCAGAGCCTTGATACGGCCATGGTACTTGAATCCGGAACGGTCAAAGGCAACCCGGGTTACCCCAGCCTCTTTGGTACGCTCGGCAATCATCTTGCCCACCGCAGTAGCGGCCTCGACATTACCGGTAGCCGATGCACTACGCAGCTCTGCCACTACGGTTGAGGCGCTGGCAACCACCTTCGATTCACTGTCGATTACCTGTGCATAGATATGACGGGGAGTACGGTGTACCGTAAGGCGAGGTACGCCCAGCTCTTTGATCTTTGCACGTGTACGTCTTGCGCGACGTAGTCGAGTCTGCTTCTTATCCATTGAACAATCCTATTACCAATACTGGTATCACCATGATCCTTATTTCTTCTTGGCTTCCTTGCGGATGACATACTCATCTGCATAGCGAACGCCCTTGCCCTTGTATGGCTCAGGTGGACGGTAGGCACGAATCTCGGCCGCGACCTGTCCAACCTTCTGCTTGTCAGCACCCTTTACTACTACCTCGGTAGCCGAAGGAGTCTCAATTGTGATTCCATCGGGAATCGCGTAATTGACCGGATGTGAAAAACCAAGTGACAACTCCAGGCTGTTGCCAGCTGCCTTGGCGCGATAACCAACACCGATCAGGGTCAGCTTTTTCTCAAAGCCCTGGCTTACACCAACCACCATGTTGTTGATCAGTGCGCGCATGGTACCAGCCATTGCAACCGTCTCTTTACCGCCTTTGGCAGCAACACGAACCGTATTGCCTTCCTGCTCTACGCCTACGGTCTCATGGACTTCATAATCGAAGTTTCCATTGGCACCCTTGATCTGAATCTTTTGCCCGTTAACCGAGACATCTACACCGGTAGGGATCTCAACGGGAGCATTTGCAACTCTAGACATTATACTTTCCTGAATTCAACTGTTAGCGGCTATTAATAGACGTAGCAGATTACTTCACCACCTACACCGGCAGCCTTGGCTGCACGATCTGTCAGCAGACCTTTTGGAGTAGAGATGATTGCCACTCCCAGACCACCATTGACTGAAGGCAGATCATCCTTGCCCTTGTAGGTACGCAGACCCGGACGACTGACACGCTTCATCATCTCGATTACCGGCTGTCCCTGGAAATACTTCAGCTCGATCTTGAGCTCTGACTTGCCACCAGACTCGGCTACCGAGAAGTCCGAAATATAGCCTTCCTCTTTCATTACATTGGCAATCGCTGCCTTCATGCGTGAAGAGGGCATTGCAACGGTCTTTTTCTCAACGGCCAGTGCATTGCGGATACGGGTCAACATGTCCGCGATTGGGTCTTGCATACTCATCTTTAACTATTCCAAATACTCTATGTTGTATAGAAAACCGGGGAGCAGACTACCAGCTCGCCTTTCTCAAACCGGGAACATCACCACGCATGGTGGCTTCACGCAACTTGTTACGACTGAGGCCAAACTTGCGGTAGTAGCCATGCGGACGACCGGTCAGGTTACAGCGGTTATGTTGGCGAACCGGGCTGGAGTCTCTTGGCAGCATATTGAACTTGCGTCGCGCTGCAGCGCGCTCTTCTGCGGAAAGCTCCGGGTCATGCATCTTGCTCTTGAGCTCGGCACGCTTTGCAGCATACCTCTTGACCAGCTTTTCGCGGCGAATTTCGCGTCGTATCATTGAGACCTTTGCCATGCTACTTAATCCTGTTCTCTTCTCTGTTGTTTCTTGTTGCCGTTAGTTCTTGAAGGGGAAGTTCATTGCCGCCAGCAGTGCCTTGCCCTCTTCATCACTCTTCGCAGTGGTTACTACACTGATATCGAGGCCACGCAGTGCATCCACCTTGTCGTAATCGATCTCCGGGAAGATGATCTGCTCGGTGACGCCCATGCTGTAGTTGCCACGACCATCAAAGGATTTCCCGTTGAGGCCACGGAAGTCACGAATACGGGGAATTGCGATACTGATCAGGCGATCGAGAAAGTCATACATGCGATCCTTGCGCAGGGTGACCTTACAGCCAATCGGCCAACCATCACGAATCTTGAAGCCTGCAATGGATAGACGAGCCAATGTCTTGACGGGCTTCTGTCCGGCAATCTTCTCCATGTCGGCCAGCGCATTTTCCAAAATCTTCTTGTCGCCAACCGCTTCACCAACCCCCATGTTGAGGGTGATCTTGCTGATTTTCGGTACTTCCATCGTACTCTTGTAACCAAACTGATCCATCAGCTGGTTTACGACGGTCTCTTTATAGTGTTGCTTACTGATACTCATGATCCTTTCCTGCCGCTATTGCTGCCGTACCGTTATGCGTCGACCACTTCGCCATTTGATTTAAAAACACGCACCTTGTTGCCATCTTCCAAAGTCTTGAAGCCGACTCGATCCGCCTTCTCGGTTGCATGGTTGTAGATGGCGACATTGGAGACATGCATAGGCATCTCTTTTTCGATGATTCCACCCGCAATACCAAGGTTAGGGTTAGGCTTGGTGTGCTTTTTCACCATATTGATACCGTCAACGATCACGCGATCCTTCTCTGGAATCACGCGCGCAACGGTACCCCGCTGCCCCTTGTCTTTTCCGGTAAGGACGACTACTTCGTCACCTTTTCTGATCTTGCGCATGTTGCTATCTCTACAATCTCTGTTAAATCACTTCCGGAGCCAATGAAACGATCTTCATGAACTTCTTGCCACGCAACTCACGTGTAACCGGGCCAAAAATACGGGTGCCGATAGGCTCATGCTTGTTGTTCAGCATTACCGCAGCATTGCCATCAAAACGGATCAGGGAGCCATCCGGACGGCGTACACCCTTGCGAGTACGTACAACCACGGCATTGTAAACATCACCCTTTTTCACCTTGCCACGCGGCAGGGCCTCTTTGACACTCACCTTGATCACGTCACCAATGCCTGCGTAACGACGCTTTGAGCCACCGAGCACCTTGATGCACATGACCTTCTTTGCGCCGCTGTTGTCCGCAACAGTCAATGTAGATTGCATCTGAATCATTGGTTCTACTCCAAACTAATATCTGCTAAATCTTCTGTTCAGCCACCTAGACAGCAGCTGCACCCTCTACCACTTCAACCAGACGGAAAGACTTGGTCTTGGAGACTGGGCGACACTCTTCAATTTTTACCACATCCCCTTCGTTGGCCTGATTGCTCTCATCATGGGCGTGCAACTTGGTAGAACGCTTGATGAACTTCTTGTAGATCGGATGCTTCACATAACGCTCCACCATTACGGTGATGCTCTTGTCACCCTTGTTGGAGACAACGCGACCAGTGATGGTACGTGCACTACTACTCTGATCTGTCATGACGCTGCACCTTTCATCTCATTCATGATGGTTTTAACCCGGGCGATATTACGGCGAACCTTCTTCATCTGGCTGCTATCGCTCAGCTGGTTTGTTGCCTTCTGCATACGCAGGTTAAATTGCTCACGAAGCATGTCCTGCAGCTCTTTCTGCAGATCCGCCTCACTCTTCTCTCTCAATTCGCTTGTTTTCATCACTACACCCTACAGCGGAGTACGCGCTACAAATGTTGTTGGAACCGGCAACTTGGCCGCGGCCAGCTTGAACGCCTCACGCGCCAGCTCCTCTGAGACCCCTTCGATCTCGTACAGCATCTTGCCTGGCTGAATCTGCGCTACCCAGTACTCGACATTACCCTTACCCTTACCCTGACGTACTTCCAGAGGTTTCTTGGTAATAGGCTTGTCCGGGAAGATGCGGATGGTCAACTTACCACCACGCTTTACCTGACGGGTAATGGTACGACGCGCCGCCTCGATCTGACGAGCGGTGATACGACCACGCCCCGTTGCCTTGAGGCCAAACTCGCCAAAGCTGACTGCATTACCATTCTGTGCAAGGCCACGGTTTCTACCCTTGTGCTGCTTGCGAAATTTTGTTCTTTTCGG
>CAYFNH010000004.1:0-56931 GCA_964344435.1 uncultured Piscirickettsiaceae bacterium
CCGTTATTAGTAACCAATTGAATTTATTTGATTAAACGTTGGGACACCAGTGATTTGGTGCACTAATACTGCCTACAGTCACGGCGCAGGATAGCAATACCTTCTATGATCTGGATATTCAATCTATTCTCTCTGAGAGCCACGCAACCATCACGGATGAGAGCGGTATCGGTGGTACGGGTTTAACACTGGAACCCGATGAGGGGGGCATAGGAGGAACCGGAATTACAGCCTCTACTGACGAGGAGGGCATCGGTGGAACAGGCATTATTGGTGAGATCACCGGCTTTGGCAGCATCATTGTCAATGGCGTCCATATCGACTACGACTCTGGAATGGTTATCGAAAACCCTCTACAAATGATGACTGCCCGTCAGTTAGAGATCGGTCAAGTAGTGAAGGTTGAAGCGATCCCAACAGGAAAACGCTACAGAGCAACCTCCCTCTCACTGCAACAACCTATTGTTGGCCCAATCACCGCAATTTCTCCAGACTGGGATAGCCTTCGGGTCATGGAGCAGGAGGTGTTACTGGATGGAGGCAACCTAAAACAACCTTTCACACGATCTCTTCAGGTTGGTGACTCTATTTCGGTCAGCGGGCTTTGGGAGCAAAATCGTGTGCACGCAACACATCTGGACAGAGCACCTGAGGGATACGCATCGATCAGCGGGCCTGCCTCTATTCATGAACAACAGACCTATATCGGTCAAGTACCCGTTCATCCAGGGGAACATCACTTACAAGGGCTTAAGCCGGGCACTCTGGTTTCTGCCATCGGGAAACCTGCCGATAATCAGCGCGCGATGACTCTGACTCGCCCAACTGCGTCGCATGATATGCCGTTTGGTCACCATATCAAGAATGTATTGATTGAAGGTTATCCTGCATTCGATCAGCAAGGAGCACGTATGGAACACCTGCGCATAAACAGCCAAGGCTTGCAGAGAGGCAAACGTCAACTCATTCGAGGGAATCTTTCCAGGGACAATCAGGTAAAGGTTATCCAACAACCCTCAATAGGTGGAAAGTCCAATAACCTGTTTAGAGAAAGAACCAACTTCAAGCGAGGCTCTGGAGCCACCCAGAAACCTGAGGTGATTAGACATAGCTCTCCTTCAGCCAACAATCGTAGTAGAACATCTAACAGAGGCGGTAGAGGAGGTAGAAGATAACACCCTTACCAAAGCACCATATTGTTCGAACTGCCACAATGTAGCGTGTGAGGGCAGATCACTTACCCTGATCCATAAACGGCTTTGTACTGTCGTGAGACAATAGATCAAGGTACCCCAAACCACCGAAGACCTGACCTCCTCCGAGGGTGGGGGGAGGTATGGCCAGTTGTCAGCGGTGGCGCTGAGGAAGCAGTTTCTTGCGCAACAGAACCCCGCCAACCACAACTACCGGCAGCAGCCATAGCAGATGATCTACACTGCTGAAAAAGTGAACCACGCCATTCACCAGACCACCATGGTGATCCATACCCGGGTGAGCCGCTGCCACAAAGGGCAGCATCGTGGCGATGAGTATGCTTGTCTTGATCTTGTTCATCTTTCTATCCTCGTAACTATTCAGGGGTTACTGAAAATTGTAAAAAATAATGACCGTAGCTATTCAGATTGCCTCTGAAATTCGTCAGATCAAGGCAGAAAATGTGAGTTTACACGTGTAAATGACCATTTTCGAACACCGATATGGCGGATTTCAGGGGTGAGCTGAATAGTTACCTATCCTCTACGCTATCCAGCCACCTGTACCTGAATCAGCTCCTCCCCTTCGGGATCGGTCACATGCACCGCGCAGGCGATACAGGGGTCAAAGCTGTGGATGGTACGCAAAATCTCCAGCGGCTGCTTGGGGTCGTGCATGGTGTGGCGATCCTCCAGCGCCGCCTCATAGGGTCCCGGCTGGTTCTTGTCATCCCGCGGGCCAGCATTCCAGGTGCTGGGCACCACCGCCTGGTAGTTATCGATCTTCTGATCCTTGATCACAATCCAGTGGGAGAGCGCACCACGCGGGGCCTCGGTAAAGCCGACCCCTTTGGCCTCGCTCGGCCACTCGGCCGGATCCCACAACTTCTGGTTGTGGGTAGAGAGGTCACCCGCCTTGATGTTGGCCACCAGCGTGGTGTACCAGTCCATCATGTTGTCGGCGAAGACCTTGGTCTCCAGGGTGCGGGCTGCGGTTCTTCCCAGAGTGGAGAACATCGCCTCCAGCGGAGCATCCAGTGTCTTCAACGCATAGTTGGCCAGTTCGACCGTCTGCTCATGCCCCTTGGCATACATGACCAGCACTCGTGCCAGTGGCCCCACCTCCATCGCATGCCCTTTCCAGCGCGGCGATTTCAGCCAGGAGTAGGACTGCTCCACATCGAGATGCTCGTAGGGTGGTTTGGGACCGCTGTAGTTGAGGTTGGTCTCGCCCATCCACGGGTGAAGCCCCTCGTTCTTGCCACCACTGTAGTCGTACCAGGAGTGGGCCACATACTCCCGTATCTGACTGGAATCACTCAGATCAAAGTCATGCACGGTAGAGAGGTCACGATTGAGGATAATGCCCGGAGGTACCAGGAAGCTGTCGACATCATTGTTCCCCTTGGCCGGGAAGTCTCCCATTACCATGAAGTTACCAACCCCTTCACCTCTGGCAAACCAATCCTTGTAGAAACCGGCCACCGCCAGAGTATCCGGCACATAGACCTGGTCGACAAAGGTCTGCATCTTCTCGATGGTGCTCTTGATGGTGAGCAGGCCATCCATGTTGAGTGCGGTATTACCGGTATCCTCCGTACTGATCGCAACCGGAGCGCCCCCCACTAGGAAGTTGGGGTGTGGGTTCTTGCCGCCGAGAATGGTGTGAATCTTGACCACATCACGCTGCCACTCCAGTGCCTCCAGATAGTGGGCCACCGCCATCAGATTGGCCTCTGCCGGTAGCTTGTAGGCGGGATGGCCCCAATAGGCGTTGGAGAAGATACCGAGCTGTCCGGTCTCGACAAAGCCTTTGACGCGCTTCTGAATATCAGCAAAGTAACCCGGAGAGGATTTGGGCCAGCTACTGAGGGACTGCGCCAACTCCGAGGTCGCCTTGGGGTCGGCACTCAGCGCCGAGACCACATCCACCCAGTCCAGTGCATGCAGATGATAGAAGTGCATGACATGGTCATGTACATACTGGGCACCGATCATCAGATTACGGATCAGCTGGGCATTGGCCGGAATCTCCCAGTTGAGTGCATCCTCTACCGCACGCACCGAGGCGATGCCGTGAACCAGAGTGCAGACACCGCAGATACGTTGGGTAAAGGCCCAGGCATCCCGCGGGTCGCGCCCCTTGAGAATATTCTCGATGCCACGCACCATCGTCCCCGAGGAGTAGGCCGCGCCAATCTTGTCACCCTCCATCTGCGCCTCAATGCGCAAATGCCCTTCGATTCGTGTAATGGGATCAACAACAATACGCTCGCTCATGGGAAACTCCTCATGGGTTATTTTCTAAATAGTCATTCAATAACTGATACTGTGCCCCGGTCTCGAGATCGTGGCTATCCTCGTCACTCTCTGCTGCCAGACAGGTTCGGGCCATCCGGCACTGCAGTGCTGCCTTCCATGCCGGACTCTTGCCGACCGTACGCACTACCGGTTCTACCGCAGCCTGTGCAGCACGCGCCACGAAGTATCCAGCCTGATCATTCCAGTCCCCCTCTGTACCACAACGTGCATGTGCATCGAGACTGGCCCGTTTCGCACTCTTGAAGGCCCCCTCCAGGTCTCCTCCCGTTGCGGCCGCCTCGACCACACTCTGCAGACGAGGATCCTCACTGAGGGAGAGCACATTCCTGACAAAACGGGAGGCCACCACCCGCTGCTGCTCCAGCTCAAGTCCATCCAGCCGCTCGCGGAACTCCACATCATTGGTAACCATGCTCATGGGGTGACCTCCTTCTCAACCAGGTGGTCAGCTACCATTTCAGTCAGACCAACCACCGGGATATCCATACCATTATGCTCCAACCCCTCCTCCAATGTCAGGCGACAGTTGGCACAGGCGGTCACCAGGGTATCCACCTTGAGTTCATCCAGCTGTGATTTCTTCTTCTTGAATGCGGTCAGCTTGAGCTCCTCGGCCCGCTCATTGGCACTGACACCACCTCCACCACTACAGCACCAGTTCATCGCACCGGAGTCGCTCATCTCCACAAAGTTACTGGCAACCTGGTTGAGAAGCCGCCGTGGCTGCTCAACAATGCCTCCCTTGCGAGCAATCTGACAGGGGTCGTGGTAGGTAAGACGTGCCTCCTCCATCCCCTCGGTCTGGATCAACCCCTGCCGGGTAAACTCGTCCAGCACCTCGAGAATATGTTTGACCTCGAATTTGTAAGGACGACCAATCAGGTTAGGGCCCTCCCAACGTACTGCGGTAAAGGCGTGACCACACTCGGGGCTGATGACCGTTTTCACCCCCAGCGACTCGGCAGCATCCACAATGCGGGAGACAATCACTTTGGCCAGATCAGAAACGCCGATCTGGATCCCGCTATTGGTTGCCTCAAAGGCGGTCGAGGCGATGGTCCAACTCTTGCCCGCCTGTTTCATGATGCGGGCAATCGCCTCCAGATATTCGGGGAAGTTCATGATCTCCATTGAGGAGAGCAGCACCATATACTCGGCCCCCTGCTTATCGATCTCCACCTTGAGCCCGGTATCCTCCTCCAGATGGCGGATCTGGGCCTTCACTGCAGGCAGCTTGACCCCCATCGGACTGCCAATCTCCACTGCACGCTGGGTGGCACCAATCAGGTCGGGAGGAGCATATCCTGCTGCTGCAAAGCCTTCCCGGATTTTGCGAATCATTCCCGAGATATCGTTACCAACCGGGCAGGCGAGAGAGCAGCGCCCACAGAGTGAGCAACCATCATAGACCATGGTCTCCCACTCGCTGAAGGTCTCCTCATCCACCGCCTTGGTGAGCCCTACGGCCGACTTCAACTTACCCAGCAGGGTGTACTCCTGTTCCCAGATGCGGCGCATCGGCTCAACCTTGTTGATCGGTGTATATTTTGGGTCCTCGGTCTCGGTATAGAAGAGGCAGGCCTCGGCACAGAGTCCACAATGGACGCAGGAGCTGAAAAAACTGGCAACCGGTGCATCAATCTCGGCCTTGATAAACTGAATACCCTTTTCGATGGATGGCTTGCTCATGATTCCACTCCTCGTCTTCCTGCGAGATATCCCTGATACCAGCGCGAGAGTACAAAACTGAACATGTGGGTCAACTTGGTAAAGGGGGCCACCACCAGTAGCAGCTCTGCACTCAGAATGTGGTAGGCCAACATCTGGGTATAGTCGAGCAGCAGATGGTTGTAGGCCATATACCCGGTCACCAGTGGCAGCAGGGTCACCAGCCACGCCAGATAATCACCCACGGTAGAGATATGTTGCAGTACCGGGCTGTAGATCCGCATCAGCAGGGCAACAAACAGGGAGAGAATGGTTACTGCGGTAATGGCATCCACCATGCCACTGGGAAGACCCGCCCACTCCAACCCCAGCAGCTCGATATGGGGACGATAGAGCAAGATCACCGCAAACAGTCCGATATGGAGAATATAGCCATTGAGAATACGCAGCGGCTCGCGGGCAAAAATGGCCTTGCGTGGCAAAGAACGCGTAAAGATGGTTCTCAACCCACCACGTACCCCACTGTCACGCGCTGCCGACAGATCCGCTTTGCGCCCAAGACTGACAATCTCGATCAGCCGCAACAGCATGCCAAATACGAAGATTGCCAGCGCCATCTCGAAGGCCGGGCCTCTTGCCCAGATCAGTAGTTCGTTGACCTCCATCTCATGACTCCTTCTTCAGATCGTCCACGGCCAGAGTCTCGCGCCCCTCTACTGCACCCTTCTTGTTGCCGCGATTGAGAGCCGCTGCAGCCGCACCCACACCAATTCCGACCGCCCCCGCCTTGAGGATGGTTTCACTGGTATCCCCTTGCGGTACGGAGAGTGCTTCATAGAAACTCCCTGCATCCCAGAAGTTGGGCTCTGAACAGCCCAGACAAGGATGACCTGATTCAATCGGAAAGCTGACCCCATCGTTCCACTTCAAGGTGGCACAGGCATTGTGGGTGGTCGGCCCCTTGCAGCCAAGCTCGTAAAGACACCAGCCCTTGCGTGCCCCTTCATCATCAAAGGCCTTGGCAAACAACCCCTTGTCATAGAAGGGACGACGGTAACAGCGATCATGAATACTGTCCCCATAAAACGCCTTGGGCCGACCCAGTTCATCCATCTCCGGCAGTCTGCCAAAGGTGAGGAAGTGGGCCAGTGCACCGGTCATCACCAACGGCAACGGTGGGCACCCGGGAATATTCATCACCGGTTTGTCCTTGACCAGCTCAGTAACCGGTACTGCCCCGGTTGGATCGGGTCTGGCCATCGGCAGCCCCCCATAAGCGGCACAAGTACCCACAGCCACCACCGCAGCCGCCCCGGCAGCCGCCTCTTGCAGAATATCGAGGTTGGCACGCCCGGCAATGGTCGAGTAGATCCCTCCGTCCCTAGTTGGAATGGAGCCATCCACAATCAGCAGATACTTGCCATAATCGGCCTCCATGGCGTGCTCTTTCGCCTCCTCAGCCTGATGGCCCGCAGCCACCTGCAAGGTATGGTGATAGTCGAGAGAGATAAAATCAAAAATCAGGTTTTCAATGGTAGGCCCATAGGAGCGGGTAATCGACTCGGTGCAGCCGGTACACTCCTGAAAGGAGAGCCAGATTACGGTGGGCCGCCTGACGGCAGCCAGGGTCTTGGCCATCACCTCGGCAGAACCGGCCGGCAGTGCCAGAGCAGCGGCCATGCTGCTGCAGAACTTGAGAAAACCCCGTCGGCTCACTCCGTTACGCTCCAGATGTTCGGCAAAGGTCTCGTGCACCTTCTCCATATCTCCCAACTCGCCCGTCTTCAGCTGCTTGCCCATCAGTCCGCTCCAGAATGATTAGTACTTGTCAATACACTGTAATAATAAACCTGTTCCACTGCAAGTTTTATAACCTGTACCAAACATTGTCAAACCTATTTACTTAAATTATATATTACAATTTCACTAGGTTATTACTCTCATGCAGACAGGTGTGACGTGCCATACAAGCCTTGAGCTTGATTTTACCTACCAAACAGTGCAATGATATTTGGCTGTCACAGCCACTCTGCACAAGCAGATTGGGCAAGGAAATTCTGTTCTACGAGGGAATCGTTTTGAATCCAACCACTATTCAGGAACACATCGTCGAGATCGTCAGTGATTCCGGCGAAGGCGCGCAGAAGTGCGGTCAGACATTCGGCAATATCAGCGCAAAGATGAACAACGGCGTCTGGACCGTGGAGATCATCCCGGCCGAGATCCAGCCACCCGCCCGCACCCCCTCCGGAGCCAGCGGTATCCGCATCCGTCTCGGCTCAAAATACATCACCAACGTCGGTAATGAGGGGGATCTGGTGGTCGCCTTCAATGAGCAGGTGCTCTACTCCCGTATCGCCAACGGTGCCTACAAAAAGGGAACCGTGGTACTGCTCGACAACAGGTGGGCTACCGACCCCTCGGAAGAGATTCAGCAGATGTACAGCAAGGCGGTTCGCGAGTTCAACGACACCGGCCTGGTGGTGCATGAGCTCCCCATCCATGAGGCCTGCCTGAAGATTGTCAAGGATCCACGCAAGGGCAAGAACATGTTCGTGCTGGGCATGCTCTGTCGTATCTACAATCGCGATCGAGAGATGGGGCGCAACGAGATTGCCCTCACCTTCGCTGGCAAGAAAGAGGCGATCATCACCAGCAACCAGAAGCTGTTTGATGCCGGTTACGACTTTGCCACCGAGCAGGTGCCCGAATACTTCTTCGACATCCCGCCCGCAGAGGAGATGGGACAGCAGAAGATGGTGGTCACCAACGGCAACCAGGCCGTTGGGCTGGGTGTACTCGCCTCCGGCATGGAGCTGGTGTCGATGTACCCAATCACTCCGGCCACCTCCGCCACCCACTACCTAGCAGAGATCTACCCGGATGCCGGAGGGTTCATCCATCAGGCCGAAGACGAGATTGCCGCCGTTGCCTTTGCCATTGGTGCCTCCTATGCAGGCAAGACCGCCTGCACCATCACCTCTGGCCCCGGCATGGCACTGAAGACCGAAAACATCGCCCTGGCGGTAATGGCAGAGGTGCCTCTGGTCATCGTCGATGTACAGCGTGGTGGCCCCTCCACCGGCCTGCCTACCAAGATCGAGCAGGCCGACCTGCTCTCCTCGCTATACGGGATGCCGGGAGATGCCCCCAAGATCATCATGGCCGCTGCCACCATCGCCGAGTGTTTCAGCATGGTGGTGACCGCACGCAAGCTGGCCGAGACCTTCCGCGGGCCAGTCATCGTCCTTACCGATGCCAACCTGGCCACTGGGGTACAGCCCTGGGCCCGCCCCGAGGTGAATCGGGAGATGATGGCTCCGCCACTGGATCAGTCTGAGTGGGATCAAAAGGTCGCCCCCTATGAGTGGGACGAAAAGACCGGGCTCTCGCAGCGCCCGATTCCGGGCATGCCGAACGGGGAGTACATCATGACCGGGCTCTCCCATACCAAACACAGCAAAGTCTCGTACGAGTCGGCCGAGAACCAGCAGAGCCACAGTATGCGTAGTCGCAAACTGGCGACACTGCAGAGCACACTGACCCCACCGAAAATTCACGGCGATGAGTCCGGTGACATCCTGGTAATCGGGTGGGGCTCCACCTGGGGGGCGATCACCGAGGCGGTCGACAACCTGCGTGAACAGGGGCACAGCGTCTCCTCGATTCACCTGCGTTTCCTCTCCCCACTGGAACCGGGGCTGAAAGAGATCTTCTCCCGCTTCAGAAAGGTGATGACCATCGAGGTCAACTACAGTGACGATCCCGATGCCCCGATGATCACCCCGGAAAATCGCCGCTATGCCCAACTGGCCATGCTGCTACGGGTACAGACCCTGGTCGATGTTGACTGCTGGTCTGTGGTCTACGGCCACCCGCTACAACCCGACCTGATTGAAGAGGCGCTACAACAGCGACTGGATCAACTGACCATGAATGAGGAAGGAGAATAACAATGTTTGGAATCAAGGCAGACTGGTCTCTCGACATTCAGGAGCGCTACTTCACCATTGATGACTATGAGGGCAACGTCGCACGCTGGTGTGACGGCTGTGGTGACCACGCCGTTCTGGCCACCGCCCACCGTGTGCTGCGCGACGCACAGCTTCCGCCGGAGAAGAGCGTATTTGTCTCCGGCATTGGCTGCTCCAGCCGCATGCCCCACTACATGGCCACCTACGGCCTGCACGGGCTGCATGGGCGTGCCCTGCCGCTGGCCTGCGGCGTCAAGTCGCGCCGTCCCGATCTGGACGTCTGGGTTGCCACCGGAGATGGAGACTGCTACTCCATCGGTGCCGGCCCCTGGGTGCATGCCGTGCGCTACAACATGAACATGACCGTACTGGTCTTTGACAACCAGATCTACGGCCTGACCAAGAAGCAGACCTCCCCAACCACACCGATTGAGTTCAAGACCAACACCCATCCAGAAGGGGCCTCGATCGACATGCTTAACCCCAACACGGTCACCATGGCAATCACCAACGCCTCCTTTGTGGCCCAGGTGGTTGACTGGAATCCTCCTCTGCTCTACGAGACCATCAAGGCGGCTCACGCCCACAAGGGGTGCAGCTTCGTCCGTGTGATCCAGCGCTGCCCGGTCTTCAGTGACAGCATCACCAAGGAGCTGCAGCAGGACAGTTCACGCCTGCTGTTGCTACAGCATGAGAATGGCATTCCGGTTGCACCTGGCATTGATCGGTTGTTCCCGGAGAGTCGCGAGCACGATCCCGCCGATTTCAACCAGGCGATGGCGATTGCTCGTGACGAAACCCTGAAGGGGATCATCCCGGTTGGCCTGCTCTATCAGGATGCAAGCAGACCCTGCTATGACGAGCTCTCCAGCATTGGCCACGATGCCACCGATGAGCAGAAGATCGCAGCGACCAACCAGGCGCTGGATACTTTCGCCATTTAATTTCACCATGAAGCGCATGAAAAGCATGAAGGTGTCAAATTGTGCGGCCATGTCAGCCCCTTCATGATCTTCATGGTTCAAGCTGTTACCCGAGATGATTTAACCAATGAGTAGTGCACCTCCTCTACCTACCCTGCATGCTGCGGCCAACTCCACCCCGGAGACCGAGACTGCAACCCTGCGAACCCTCCACCACTTCCACCTGGGGGATCCCAGTGTGGAGCGCGAGACACTCTCCATCAACAGTGAGCATCTGCCGGCACTGTTGAGCCCGTTTCGGGATACCTCCAAGATCCGCTACGACTACCCGCTGGTTCTCTTCTCCCGCCACTCAAGCTATCGGGATCAGTATGCCCAGCCGCTTGCCAGCTTCCTCAAGGAGCACATCGAGGGGTTTGCTGCAGGTGAAAACAGTGCTCGCATCCTCAAGGACAATCTGGACTGGCTCGAACTTGCCATCCGCCGGGAGTTCGATGGCAAGCAGGGATCACAGCTACTGCTGCCCACCCTGGAAAGCGCCTGTGATGCGCTGCAGCGGCATCTCGCCCTCTCCAGTGACAATGCAGCCTCTCTGGCCGAAGACCTGGAACAACTCAAGGCCGGGATAGATGAGCAGGATGAACTGCTCCCCTATGACCGCTACACCACCATTCACCTGATGGTGCATCTGCTGCATGGCCGTTTCCATTCACGCTGGGATCAGTTTGACGAGGAGCTGAAAGAGCTACAGCGCAAACTGGAGCAACTGCTTGATATTGAATATCACAAACGGGGCAAGATCGATGCGGACACCATCGGTCGCAGCATGGGCAGTGAAGCGACTCACTTCAATACCGACATCCTCTCAACCCTGATGCCGAAACAGTCGGCAACCGTACCGATGTCGGATCAGCGCCTGGAGCGCATCGAGAAGGCTGCATCCACCCTTCGCGAATTCGACCGCACACCGATTCAGGTGCGATTTATCCATAATGGAGACTTCAACGGCTCCTGGAGTCGCAACCCGGAGCACTTCGAGACCATTTCCGATCCGGATCCCTGCGACAGAGCATCGACCCTGTTTGACGAGGAGGCGAGTCGGCTATCCACCCTGTTTGCCGCCTGCCGTATCGCCCGCCTGGAGATCGACAACCATTACGACCCGGTTGTACATGACCCCTGGTTTGCCAACTTTGGCTGGGAGGCCTTCTCGGAGAAGGAGTTGCTGCTGATCCCGGCAACCGTTGCTCTGGAGTCCTCACTGCGCCTGGCCAATGAAGGGATGCGCTCACTCTCCAGACTACTCAACTCAGGCCGGCCCGTGCAGATCCTCACCCGGATCAAGGGGCATGGAAATCCGGCAGCAACCGAGGAGAAGCCCTTCAGCGACTTCCGCCTGGAGCTGGGATATCTGGCCACTGCCCACCGCCAGTGCTATGTAAGCCAGACCTCAGCGGCCCGTTATCAGCCCCTGATGCAGGGCTTCCTTGAGGCGACCGAGATGCCCCGCACCAGCATCCACCTGATCAATACCGGCATTCAGGAAGAGTTGATCCTGCAGGAGACCGATCCTCACCTGGTCGGTAGCGGTGTCACCAAGAGTCGCAAACAATTTCTGATGGATCCATGGATGGTAGCCGGTGCAGCACTGGAGGGGCGGGTTCACCCCTTCTTCCGTCTCAACCCCAAGTTGGGGGACACCTTTGCCGAGCGCATGGACTTCAGCAGCAACCCGCAACCTGAGCGTGACTGGGCAATTCACCCCTTCAGCTACCGCGACCACCAGGGGGAGATGATCCACACCGAGATGGCCTTCACCTTTGCCGACTATGCCTTGCTGATCCCACAGCTGCGCAACCACTTCCGTCAGATACCGGAAGGCTTTACCTCGGAGGCACTGACCCCGATTGCAGACTACCTGACCCAAACCAACCAGGAGACCTTCTCCCGGATCCCCTTCGTCTGGACGGTCAACGAGAACAGCGAGCTTCACAAGGTGGTGATCTCGCGTGAACTGGTACTGGCCTGCAAGGATCGGCTCAACTACTGGCATACCCTGCAGGAGCTCTCCGGAGTACGCAACCCTCATGTGGAACGCGCAGTCAGCGAGGCCAACCACCGCTCTGAAGAGCAGCACACTCAGCAGGTTCGTGAGCTGACCGAAGCCCACCAGGCGGAGATTGACGAGCTGCGCAGTAATGCCACCACCGAAGTGATGGGCAAACTGGCGCAGGTATTGATGGGGATGGATCTCTCGCAGGGGGTCAGCGCACCCGCTGCTGCAGCCACCGCACCGCAGGCTGAAACGGTGAGTGAAACAGCTACCACCGAAGAGGAGCCTGCAGCTGAAGGGGCGGCATCAGAACCCGCCCCCCTTGAGCTGACTGAAGATCCCTGGATCGACTCCATCCTCTGTACCACCTGCAATGACTGCCTCTCAATCAACCCGCAGATGTTTGTCTACAATGAGGATAAACAGGCCTACATCACCGATCCGGCACTGGGCACATACGAACAGTTGGTCGAAGCGGCCGAACTCTGTCCCTCACGCTGCATCCACCCCGGTATGCCTTTGAATAAGGATGAATCCGACCTGGATGCGCTGATTGAACGTGCCACACCCTTTAACCAATAAAGCGGTTCAATATGGAAAAGCCATACCTGCGCAGATACACAAAGACACCAGGAAAAGTGGTTCTCTGCGTCTCTGCGTCTCTGCGCGAGACCGCTTTTAAGGGGGATTAATGAACAGCGTTATCGCCTCCCCCGTCATCATGACCGGAATCGGCCTCTTCTTCGGGGTGGTGCTGGCGGTGGCCTATCGCCTGCTCAAGGTGGAGGAGGATCCACGTATCGACCAGACCGAAGGGATGCTCCCCGGAACCAACTGCGGCGCCTGCGGTGAACCCGGCTGCCGCGCCTTCGCCGAGGCGCTGATTGCCAGCACCGTCGAGCCCGGCAAATGTACCGTCGCCCCCAAGGAGGACATCGAGGAGATTGCCGATCTACTCGGGGTCGACGCCGGCGAACAGGTCAAGCGGGTAGCCCGCCTCCACTGTGCCGGCGGCAAGGCCGAGGCGTGGCAGATCGCCGAGTACCGTGGCTTTGACAGCTGCCGTGCCGCTGCCACCGTATCGGGGGGAGGCAAAGGGTGCTCCTGGGGCTGTCTGGGGCTGGCTGACTGTGAGCTGGCCTGCACCTTTGACGCCATCCACATGAACAGCAATGGCCTTCCCGTGGTCGACACCGAGAAGTGTACCGCTTGCGAGGATTGTGTTGTCGCCTGCCCCAAGGACCTGTTCCAGATCCACCCAATGGATGAGCACCTCTTTGTCCAGTGCAATGCCCCGCTTGAGGGAGAGGCGATCACCGTACTGTGCCGCTCCGCCTGTGATGGCTGTGGAAAATGTGCGGCGGATGCCGACACCGGGCTCATCACCATGACCGACAACCTGCCGCGAGTGGATTATCGCAGCGGCGCACAGGAGAGCCCCAAGGCCACCTGGCGCTGCCCCACCGGAGCGATTCTCTGGCTTGATGGGGCACAGTTTGATGAAAACAACCGCAACCGGAGCGAGGGTGAAAAACGTTATGCCAAGCTTTGCTGATATCGCCAGCCGCCTCTATCGCCAACTGCTCGGAGTGAAGAGTAGCCCACTGGGTGATGAGCATGGCATCACCACCCTGCTGGAGGGTAGCGTTGCCATTGCCACGGTAGAGGCGATTCTGTGTGAGGTCTCCAGCAGTGGCGAGAGTTTCCCGCCGGAGCCAGGTGGTATCGCCTGGCGTGGTGAACAGCAGCGCCAGCAACTCAACCTGTTTGGTCAACCCCTGCTACAGATCGAGAGCGAGAGCCCACGTGCCGCTCTCTCCGCCGCAATGGGGCTGAGCATGAGTGGAAAACGAACCCACTGCAGCCTCTGGTCCAGTGATCTGGCTGCTGCTCAAGACCTGCTGCGACGCGCAGTCGGCCACCACCTGCCACTGGTGATTCACACCATCAACCGAGCCCTTCCCCTGCAGGGGAGCAGCCGTGGTGGCAGTCATCAGCCGTTGCACCAACTGAAAGAGAGTGGTGCCTGCATCCTTCTGGCCCAGAACGGCCAGCAGGCGATCGACTTTACCCTGATTGCCCACGCCGTCGCCGAACAGGCACTGATCCCGGTTGTGGTCGCGATGGATGGGGAAGAGACTGCTTTCAGTCTGCAGACGCTGCAACTCCCCTCACCACAACTGATTCAACAACTGGTCGGCCAGAGCAGTGACACGATTGAGGTAACGGATCCGGCACAACAGATGCTGTTTGGGGAGAGGCGCCGCCGTATCCCTCGCTGGCATGATCTCGACCGCCCTACCCTGCAAGGCAGCTACCAGGATCGCTACCGGTTCGGACTGGGCGAGCTCTCCCACCAGCACTTCTTCGGCCGTCCCGTCTCGTCAATACTGAAGCAGACCTTCGACCACTTCTACCAACTGAGTGGACGTGAGCTTGGCCCCCTCTCCTACCGGGGAGACTACAAGAGTCGCAGACTGGTGGTCACCCAGGGGGCGCTCACAGAACGCTGCCAACAGGTAGTCGACCACCTGCAGGAGTCCAAGGGGAGTGACCTGGCCGTGGTCGGCATCCAGCAGCTATCCCCCGCCCCCAGCAACCTGTTGCGCAAATTGCTGCAACGGGCCGATGAGGTCACCATTCTGGATCGGGTCGAGCCACTGCTGGAGGAAGATCCACCGCTACAGCGACAGCTGGCTGTTTTCACCTCTCCCAGCTGTAGAATCCATACCATTCTCTATGGAAGCGGTGACACACCGATCCGCAACCGTGACCTGCTCGCCGCTTTTCAACTACCGATTAGCGGCCCGCCCACCCCACTCCATCTGGGTGTCGAACCACTGCCTGAGCAGAACAACCCCAAGCAGCAGGCTCAACACGACCTCCTTGTACGCCACTACCCGGAACTGAAAAATCTGGGGTTGCGAGGCCGGGAGTCGCTACCGGAAAACAGCGATCAGGCGCTTACCATCGCCGTCGTACACCGCAATGCAAGGCGTGACCATACCCTCTGTTTCGAGGTGGCCCGTCAGCTCTACCATACCCACCCTGCCGAGATCCGCTCACGACAGCAGATGCACTGGGCAGACTGGGGCAAGAGCCACATCGACCTCTTTCGCTACAGCACCACAACAGAGGATTCCCTGACCGATCCGGAGCAACGCTTCGATGTCGTACTGCTTTGCGGTCACCGTCCCGAACAGGGGATCCCGGCACTGGCACAGATGCACAGCGGAACCCGACTGCTGATCGACCCCGGTTCACTCAGTCAACAAACATACCTCGCTGCACTACCCGCGCAAGCCAGCGCACAGCTGCACCAGCTGGGGGTTGAGCTCCATTTCATCCTCTACCATGCCGAAAGCCGGGAAGATAGCGAAGCCGCCTATGCCCAACGCAGTGGTCATCTGTTCAACCTGATCCGACAAAGCAGCCCGTTCGAGCTCAGAGAGGGGCGGCTGGTAGAACACTATCCGGCAACAGCACACAAAACCACATTCCAGGCCGCGCTGGAGGAGCCTCTACAGCCCTACCCACTGCAACACCCCGCAATACCTGCGGCTACCATTGCCCCCCGAACCCCCATGGCGGTTCGCCATCTGGGACGAAGCAGTGATGCCGATAGTGCCGAGGGCTACCACAACCTGGCCCGCTTCTGGGATCAGACCGGAGTGCTCTACCGTGACGGGACAGAGGCCCGGCAAGGGGTCGACCCATTCATCGCCAGCGGACAGATTCCTCCGCTCTCCTCCACCTTCAGTAACCACAGCAAGCAGATTGTGGCACCACCTCAGTTCGACCCCGTGCACTGTAGTGGCTGCGGGAAGTGCTGGAGTAACTGCCCCGACAGTGCCATCGGTGCCAGCGTACTCTCTCCCTCACGCCTGCTGGAGGCCGGAATGCAGATGGGTGGAGCCGATGCCCTGCGCCCACACCTTGGCAAACTGACCAAGGTGCTGAGCACCATCACCGCAAGTGGAGACAGCCAGATACTGATCCATGAAGGGTGGAAACTGTTAATGGAACAGGCACCGCTCGCCGCTGAGCGTCGTGCAGCAGCAGATGAGGCGATCCAGCAGCTCTCGGACAACCTCGGTACCATGCCACTGGTGCTGACTGAACCCCTGTTCCACGCTCAGGAGCGCAGCAAACCACAGTCTGGCGAGCTGCTGACCCTGGTCATCAACCCGGACAGCTGCAAAGGGTGCGGCATCTGTACCACCCTCTGTCAGCAGGAGGCTGTGGCACGGCAACAAGAGCAGTCTGCACTGACCCTGCCTGCAGACAGGGGGGAGTTGTCTGCCTACTATCAACGCTGGCGCGTCTGGGAGCAGCTTCCCGATACCACATCGGAGAGCCTGAGCAGAATGGCCGCCGCCCCCGAATTTGGCCCGCTCCATGCCACCCTGCTCTCGCGGTACGCCGGTATGACCATCGCCGGAGGCGACCATGCCGAACCCGGCTCTGGCGAGAAGTTGGCGTTACGACAGCTGTTGGGCATCACCGAATATCAGCAGCAGCCACAGGTACACCAGCTGCTGCAGAAGATGGAGGGGCTCTATCAGCAGCTGACATCCAGGATTCGCGAACAGCTGGCAATCGCCTCACACATTGATGACCTCACCGCTCTGGCCGAAGGGCTTGGGGAGCTCGACAACCGTAATCTTACCCTCTCCAAACTGGCCGAAAAGACCGCGACCATCGAGGGAGAGGGGGTTGATGCATTCCTGCTCAAGGAGTCCATCGAGCTGGCTACCGCGCTACAACAGGAGCAGCAACGGATCGCCAGTGGCGACCAGTCACTCGGACGAGCCCGCTACAGCCTGCTGTTTGCCTCCGGCTCTGCCGCCAGCTGGGCCGGTACTTTCCCACTCAACCCGTTCCAGGTACCGGTCACCATTGCAGAGCCAGCCGAGATCGGCGCCATGGCTGCAGGGTTGATAGAGGGGCAAATGGAGCATGTCAACGCCACTCAACGTCTGATTCACCAGGCAGAAAATCTGCTAAAAAATGGCTCTGCCGCCGAACGCCAGGAGATGAAGCGGAGTGGCTGGCGTGACCTCACCGAGGAGGAGCGCAAATCCTGCCCTCCCCTGCTGTTGATCGGAAACGACACCACCCTTGGGGGGGCTGCCAGCAGTGGCCTGCAGTGGTTACTGAACAGCGACCTGCCGGTGAAGGTCATTGTACTGACGGAGCTGGATCTTGGTCTTGCGGGGGCAGAGGGGCTCCATGGCAACCACCACGCAGCACGCGATAACCACAGTGAACTGGCGCTCTCTGCACTGGCACAGCGTCATGCATTTGTAGCGCAGTGCTCCATCGCCCATCCCGATCACCTCAACCGCACCATGCGGGACGCCCTTCATCACAAAGGCCCGGCACTGCTGCGGATTCACACCCCCAGCCCACTACGCCATGGGTTTGACAGTGCAGAGACCGTGACCCAGGCTACCCTTGCGGTTGCAACGCGTGCCTTCCCGCTGTTTTGCTACAACCCGCAACTTCCCGGAGTCTTCGGTACCCGGATCAGGCTGGAGGGTAACCCGGATGAAGCAACACCGATTACCGACTGGGCACTGCAGGAGCAGCGTTTCCACGGCCTGTTCGAGCCACTCAACGCTCACAAATCTCCCACTCCACTGCAGCAGTGGCTTACACTGGACCCACGCAGTCAGGAAAACAAAACCCCCAGCTGCACGAATGCTGGCACTGAAATGGCCGTCAACCCCACCCTGGCCCGCCGACTTGGACAGCTGCTGGAGCAGTGGCAGATGCTTCAAGAGCTGGCCGGTGTAGTCACTCCGTTTACCGCAGAGGTACAACAGCAGGCGGAGCAGGCGGTTGCCAGCCGTCACCAGACCGAGATCGATGCCCTGAAACAGAGCCATCAACAGGAGTTGCAGATGCTACGCGAGCAACTGGAGTCCGAGGTAACCGCAAGGATTACCGGTCGACTCACCGCCCTGGTCGAGCACTCCCACACATTTGAGAAAGAGGAAAGCAAGCATGAATCTGCATGAATACCAATCGAAAGCACTTTTTGAGCGTGCCGGCATTCCGGTTCCACAAGGCATCACCATTGAGCAACTGAGTGAAGTGGCCTCTGCCGCCAGCGAGATCGACAGCGATGGCTGGGTGGCCAAGGCACAGGTACACGCCGGAGGCCGTGGCAAGGCGGGGGGGGTCAAGATTGCAAGGAATGGAGATGAGCTTGAGTCGGTAATCACCCAGATGCTGGGCAGCAGCCTGAGTACGCATCAAACCCATGGTCGTGCACTGCCGATCCACAAGGTGCTGATCGAGCAGACCCTCGACATTCAGAACGAGCTCTACCTCGGTGCCCTGGTCGACCGCGACCGGGAGCAGATCGTCTACATGGCCTCTGCTGCCGGAGGCATGGATATCGAGCAGGTGGCGGCAGAATCCCCCGAGAAGATTCTCACCGTCCACGCCCACCCTGCTGCCGGACTGCAGCCCTACCAGTGCCGCCAGTTGGCCTTTGGTCTTGGACTGGAGGGGAAGCAGATCGGTATGCTGACCAACATTCTGAAGGGGCTGCACGCGCTCTTCACCCACAACGACTTCAGCCTGGTGGAGATCAACCCGCTGATCGTCACCGGCAGTGGTGAGCTACTGGCGCTGGATGCAAAGATCAACATCGATGACAACGCCCTCTATCGCCACCCCCGGCTCAAGGAACTGCATGATCCTACCCAGGAGGATGCAGCCGAACTGGAGGCGAGTCAGCACGACCTCAACTACATCACCCTCGACGGTAATATCGGCTGCATGGTCAACGGAGCCGGACTGGCGATGGCAACCATGGATCTGATCAAGCTCCATGGGGGAGATCCCGCCAACTTCCTCGATGTCGGTGGTGGCACCACCGCCGAGCGAGTGGCTGCCGCCTTCAAGCTGATCCTGAGTGATGACAAGGTACGCGCCATTCTGGTCAATATCTTTGGCGGGATTGTCCGCTGTGACCTGATTGCCGAGGGGATCATCACCGCAATCAAGGAGGTGGGGGTCTCGATTCCGGTCATTGTTCGGCTGGAGGGGACCAACGCCGCCCAGGGGATGGAGATGTTGAAGAGCAGCGGCCTCAACGTACTCGTCGAGGATACATTGACCGGTGCGGCCCAGAAGGCAGTCGCCTCTGCAGCGTAAGGAGAACCATCATGAGCGTACTAATCAACAGCAATACCCGAGTCATTGTGCAGGGCTTCACCGGAAAACAGGGCACCTTCCACGCCGAGCAGTCGATCGCCTACGGCACCAACATCGTTGGTGGTGTCACTCCCGGCAAAGGTGGAACAGTTCACCTCGATCGTCCGGTCTTCAATACCGTGGCGGATGCGGTTGCCTCCACCGGTGCCGATGCCTCGATGATCTACGTACCGGCCGCCTTTGCTGCCGACGCCATCTTCGAGGCCGCCGATGCCGGCATCAAGACCATCGTATGTATTACCGAAGGTATCCCTGTTCAGGATATGATCAAGGTGAAGGCGTTCCTCGCCGGGTACCCCGAGACCCGCCTGATCGGACCGAACTGCCCCGGAATCATCACCCCCGGCGAGTGCAAGATCGGCATCATGCCGGGCAACATCCACCAGCAGGGTTCAATCGGTATTGTCTCCCGCTCCGGTACCCTCACCTACGAGGCGGTGTTCCAGACCACCAACGCCGGACTGGGACAGAGCACCTGTATCGGTATCGGCGGTGATCCGATCCACGGCATGAACTTCATCGACTGCCTCAAACTGTTCGAGGCCGATGAGCAGACCCGAGGGATCATCCTGGTCGGCGAGATCGGTGGCAGCAAGGAGGAAGAGGCCGCAGCCTTTATTCAGGAGCATGTAAGCAAACCGGTGGTTGCCTATATTGCCGGCGTAACTGCGCCTCCGGGCCGCCGCATGGGCCATGCCGGTGCGGTCATCTCCGGCGGCAAGGGAACCGCCCAGGACAAGATTGCGACACTGGAGGCAGCCGGTGTCACCGTCTCCCGCTCCCCCGCCGAGATCGGCCAGCATATGGCTGAACTACTGAAATGATCGTTTCAGCACAAGCTATATTTTTAACGCCAAGACGCCAAGACGCCAAGAACGCAGAGAACAGTTTTTTTCTGCTTTGCGCCCTTTGCGTCTTTGCGCCTCTGCGTTAAACAGGCTTTCAGGATATGTTTTCCCTCTTCTCCAGCAGCTTCGCTCACGGTGTCCACCCGGCACACCACAAGGGGCAGACCGAGGACCTCAAGATCCAGCGGGTTCCTTTCGGAAAACGCTATGTGATGCCTCTGGGACAACATATCGGTGCCCCGGCGATTGCGGTGGTAAAGCGGGGGCAGAGCATACGGCGCGGTGAGTTGATTGCCAAGCCGGGCGGCTTTATCTCCACCGCACTACACAGCCCGGTAACCGGCACGGTGACCGAGATCAGCCCGCAACGTACCCTGGATGGCGCGCTGAAAGAGGCAATTGTGATCGAGGCCGACCCCTACTCCACCCAACGACTGGAGACCACTCCACCTCCCTCCTGGGAACAGCTCTCGCTGGAGGCCTTTATCGAGGTGGTACAACAGGCCGGGATTGTCGGTATGGGCGGTGCCGCCTTCCCCAGCCATGTAAAGTACTCCCTGCCCGAAGGGGTGCAGATCAAGGATCTGCTGATCAATGGTGCAGAGTGTGAACCCTTTCTCACCAACGACCATCGGCTGATGATAGAACGCCCCGAGGCGGTCATTCAGGGAACCGAAATTCTACGCCGGAAGCTGGGGGCGAAACGGGCCAGTATCGGTATCGAGCAGAACAAACCCGAGGCGATCGAGGCAATTCAACAACAGCTGAACCAGCAGCCCAGTCTGCCGATCGAGGTAGCGGCACTGGAGGTGAAGTACCCGCAAGGTGCCGAGAAGATGTTGATCCAGTCGGTCTACCACCGAGAGGTTCCGGCCGGACAGCTGCCTCGGGATATCGGTGTTGCGGTCAATAATGTCGGTACCATCGTCGCCATTGCCGACCTGTTTGAGACTGGGTCACCACTGATCGAGCGTGTAGTTACCGTATCCGGCCCCGGTGTGGATCAACCGGCCAACCTGTTGGTACCGCTCGGTACTTCAGTACGTGATCTGCTGCGCTTTAGCGGTGGCCTCAACGACAAGACCAAAGAGATCATCATGGGGGGGCCGATGATGGGCTTTCCCATCGCCAGTCTTGACGTGCCTGTTCTGAAGGGCAGCTCCGGGATCCTCGCCTTTACCCGGGATGAGACCGCACGTCCACCAGAGTACACCTGTATTCGCTGTGGCCGCTGCCTGGAGGCGTGCCCCTACTTTCTCAACCCCTCACGGCTGGCCCTGCTGAGTCGTAACCGCCGCTATGAAGAGACCACCGAGTACCATGTCATGGATTGTGTGGAGTGTGGTGCCTGTAGCTATGCCTGCCCCTCCAATATCCCCATTACCCAGTTGATTCGTACTGCCAAGGACAATCTGCGACAACACCCGCTAGCAGCATAGGAGACACTCCACTCCATCACTTCAAACCACTGTTGACGACCATGTAGTACCCCGCAGGTCACCTCAAACCAGACTCAAGACAAAGGATGTCCGAGTGAACAAGAATACCCCCATCACCTACTCCCCTCTTGGTAACAGTACGCTGCAGGTCTCCAATATCTGCCTTGGCACCATGACCTTCGGGCAGCAGAACAGTGAAACTGAGGCCCACCAGCAGCTGGACTATGCTCGTAATCAGGGGATCAACTTTATCGACACTGCCGAGATGTATCCGGTGCCACCTCGTGCCAAGACGGTACACAGCACCGAGACCATCGTTGGCAACTGGCTCTGCAGGCAGCCACGTGAGCAGGTCATTCTCGCCTCCAAGGCGATCGGAGGTGGGCGTGGTATGGGGTGGGTACGCGGTGGCAACCACGCCTTCAATCGCACCAACCTGCGCAGTGCAGTGGAGGGCTCTCTCACACGCTTGAAGACCGACTACATCGATCTCTATCAGCTCCACTGGCCCGAGCGCAACACCCCGATGTTTGGCAACTACCTCTTTGATCCACAGCAGGAGCGAGACTTCACCCCTGTGGCAGAGACGCTGGAGGCGCTGGCCGAGCTGATTGATGAGGGCAAGCTGCGCTACATTGGCCTCTCCAACGAGTGGCCCTGGGGACTGATGCAGTTTCTCAATGCGGCTGAACAGCACGGGCTGCCCCGGGTAGTGAGCCTGCAGAATGCCTACAGCCTGCTCAATCGAACCTATGACACCGCGTTACGGGAAATGTGCTACCGGGAGAATATTGCTCTGCTGGCCTACTCACCGCTCGCCTTTGGCCACCTCAGCGCCAAGTACATCACCGATCCAGAGGCTCGTGGCCGGGTCAATCTCTTTGACGGTTTTGCCCAGCGCTATCAAAAGCCCACTGTAGAACCAGCCATTCGCCGCTACGCTGAACTTGCCGCATCACTCAAGCTCTCTCCTGCCACCCTAGCGCTCGCCTTTGTCTACTCACGCTGGTTCACCACCAGCACGATCATTGGTGCAACCTCCCTGCCTCAGCTGGAGGAGAATATTGCAGCAGCATCGGTAGCATGGAACGATGAGCTGGAGGAGGCCATTGAAAACATCCATCTACAATTTTTCAACCCTGCGCCTTAACGACTACTTCACCCCACACACTCCAATCACGCCACCATTTGTGGCAAAATCTACCGTCCTCAATCAGCCTATACCAAGGATCGTATTGCCAGGCAGCTCATAGCGTGATGCTCTGGCCATCACAAGCATGAAGCAAGACCCGGATCTACTATTACAATCAGCCCCACTACTGAAGCAGGGGCTACAGGTACCGACCGCAATGCGGGATGTACTGCTGGCACTGCTACCGGCACTGTTGGCGGGGGTCTGGTACTTCGGGCTCAGTGCACTGCTGGTGGTGGTAGCCTCGACCCTCGGTGCAGTAATCACCGAGTGGCTCTTTACCCCCAAAGAGAAACAGACAATGGCACCAGGAGATGGCAGTGCGCTCCTCACCGGGGTGCTGCTGGGCATGACGCTACCCCCCGCCCTGCCGCTGTGGATGGCCTGGATCGGTGGTGCCGCCGCCATTGGACTGGGCAAGACCTTGTGGGGGGGGCTGGGCAACAATCTCTTCAACCCCGCCATTGTCGGTCGTGCCTTCCTGCTTGGCACCTTCCCCATTGCGATGACCACCTGGCACGTTGCCCAGGGACCGGAACAGTTCTTTACCCTCTACTCCAGCACCTTGGCAATGCCCTTCATGCAGGCTCCACCGATGGATGGTATCAGTGCCGCCACCCCACTGGGGTTGATGAAGTTTGAACAGACCGGCACCGCACTGGATGCACTAATGATGGGGAATACTGCTGGATCACTGGGAGAGACCAGTGGTCTGTTGCTACTGCTGGGCGGGCTTTATCTGTTGCTGCGACGGGCACTGGAGTGGCGTATTCCTGCCGGAATTTTCCTCTCTGCCGCCCTCTTCTCCCTGCTACTGCAGTGGATTGATCCGGTACGCTTCCCCGATATCAGTTTCACCATCTTCTCCGGCGGCATGCTGCTGGGGGCGATCTATATGGCGACCGACCCGGTCACCTCCCCGGTCACCCCAAAGGGGGCGTGGTTCTTTGGTATCGGCATTGGATTTCTGGTGGTACTGATCCGTAATTTTGGTGGTCTTCCGGAGGGGGTGCTCTACGCGATTCTGTTGATGAATGCGGCCACCCCGTTGATCAATCGCGCCACCCAGCCCCGTGTCTTTGGCAGAAGTACCGACAGGAGTGCAAAATGAGCAGGCCGGTAGAGAGCAAAGAGCCCTCCTCATTCCGCCTCGCCTCGACCCTGGCGATTGCCGGGCTGATCTCGGGTATTGCTATTGTCAGCGTCTACGAGGCAACCCTGCCCACCATCACCCGCAACAAGGCGGAAGAGTTGCGGACCGCCGTCTTCAAGGTGTTACCGGAGGTGACCGAGATGCGCAAGTATCAGTTCGAGGACAACACCCTCCGTTTCCGCAGCGAAAAGGGGGCCGACGAGAATACCCTCTATGGTGGATACGACCAGCAGGGCGCATTTGTCGGCTATGCCATCCCCAGTGCCGGACCCGGTTTTCAGGACACCATCGCACTGCTCTACGGCTACCTCCCTGAACAGCGCAAGGTGGTCGGCATGGAGATTCTGGAGAGCCGTGAAACCCCCGGGCTGGGAGACAAGATCTACAAGGATCTCTACTTTGTCTCCAACTTCTCCGATCTTGCGATTGATCCACAAGTCGTCGTCGTCAAGAAGGGGCTGCGTGACGAGCCTCACGAAGTGGATGCCATTACCGGTGCCACCATCTCCTCCAAGGCGGTGGTTCGGATCATTAACGAAGGGAATGCACGCTGGCTGCACAAGATCCCACCCCACGGTCTGCCCCTTCCTGCAGACAAAGGAGCGGAATAATGGCGATACCCAACAGCCCTTATGAAGAGATGATGAAAGGCCTGTGGCGAGACAACCCGGTCTTTGTGCAGGTACTGGGAATGTGCCCGATGCTGGCGGTGACCAACACCGCGGTCAATGCGCTGGCGATGGGGCTGGCTACCCTGTTTGTATTGGTTGGCTCCAGCTTTCTGGTCTCGATCATGCGCAGCCTGATCCCCAAGCAGGTACGGATCTCGGCCTATATCATCATCATCGCCACCTTTGTCACCATTATTGACTACACCTTGCTGGCGCTGTTTCCCAAGATTCACAAGGAGCTGGGTGCGTTTATTCCTCTGATCACCGCCAACTGTCTGATTCTCGGACGACAGGAGGCCTTCGCCTCGCGCAACAGTGTTGGCTATGCGGTGATGGATGCACTAGGCATGTCGGCCGGGTTCCTCTTTGCCCTGCTCGCACTGGGTGGCGTGCGCGAGATTCTTGGTGAGGGTGCCCTGTTCGGGATCAACCTCTTCGGTGCCAACTTTGAGCCCTGGGTAATCATGATTCTGCCACCGGGTGGATTCCTCACTTTGGGGCTGATTTTGCTGTTTTTTAACTGGGTGACAGAAAAGAGGCGACAGGCACAGATAAACTATCAGTTGGCGTCCAGTGGGTCGCCCGCGAGACGAATGGCAGAGGAGCGTTTGTAATAACTATGATTGCTTACTTCTACTCGCTGTTTTTAGCTCCTTCCCCATTTAGGGGGAAGATTGGGATGGGGGTGAAATGTGTAACGAATCATTCTACCCCCACCCCAGCCCTCCCCCTTCAAAGGGGAGGGGGTATTCCCCATGAGGAGTGTGCATCATGACCGACGCCACGCTGCAGAACTTCCTCTGGATTTTTATCAGCGCACTGCTGGTGAACAACTTCGTGCTCGCCTACTTCCTCGGTCTCTGCCCCTTCCTGGGGGTCTCGGGCAAACTGGAGACCTCGGTGCGGCTCGGCTTTGCCACCACCTTTGTACTGCTGATTACAGCGATCTGTGCCTGGACACTCAACACCTACGTGCTGCCCCACGCCCCCTACCTGCGGCTGATCAGCTTCATTGTGGTAATTGCCAGCACCGTACAGTTCATCGAGATGCTGATCAAGAAGCTGAGCCCCTCGCTGTTCCGCTCACTCGGTATCTTCCTGCCGCTGATCACCACCAACTGCGCCATCCTCGGACTGGCGATCTTTGCCACCAACCGCGAATACGGCTTCTGGGAGAGTGTGGTTTACGCCCTCGGGGCCGGCGGCGGCTTCACCCTCGCGCTGCTGCTGATGGCGGGCCTGCGCGAGGAGACCGAACTAACCGATGTACCAAAACTGATTCAGGGCACCGCCTTCAACCTGATCATTGCCGGTATCCTCTCGATGGCATTTATGGGCTTTGCAGGACTATTCTCATCATGAGTTACGCATCATGAATTATATTTTGCCCATCCTTGGACTGGTCGCTCTGCTCTTTGGCTGGGTACTGTTCCAGGAGTGGCTCAAGCGCAAGGATCCGGAGCAGTTCTACCGCCCCGGTTGTGGGGCCTGCGGCAGTAACGGCAGCTGCTCAACCGACCATGACAACCGCTCTCAGAGAGTACAACTGAAGTAACCAACAAGGAGAGAAGATGAGTCTACAGTCACGCAAGATTGCCCTGGTGGGTGGTGGCCAGATCGGTATGGCACTGGCCCTGATGATCACCGAGCGGGATCATGCCGAAGTGGTTATTGTCGACCTGCCCGGCATGGTTGACCAGATCCGGGGCAAGGCACTCGATATCATGGCGATGCGCCCCCATGTCGGGGTAGACGTAGAAATCACCGCCACCAGTGACTATGCCGAAATCGCCGATGCCGAGGTGGTCATTATCACTGCTGGAATTCCTCGCAAGGCGGGGATGAGCCGTAACGATCTGCTGGAGATCAACAAGGGGGTAATTGAATCGGTCGCCAAACAGGTGGCAAAACATGCACCCAGGGCCTTTGTGGTGCTCTCCACCAACCCGGTCGATACCATGTGCCAGGTCTTCCACAACAGCTCTGGTTTTCCCAAAAACCGGGTGATCGGCCTCTCCGGCGCCCTCGACAGTGGCCGCTTCCGCCTTTTTATCGCCATGGAGACCCGTTTCTCCGCCAAGGATGTCTCCTGCATGGTGATGGGTGGCCATGGCCCGGCGATGATTCCACTAAGCCGTACCGCCACCGTGGGCGGCATTCCGATTCAGACTCTGCTGAGCGAAGAGAAGATCCGCGAGATCGAGGAGCGCACCCGCCACGCCGGCACCGAAATTGTACAGCTGCTGGGGAAAGGCAGCGCCTACATCAGCCCCGCTTCGGCCATCATGGAGATGGTCGAGGCCTATCTCTACGACAAGAAGCGGCTGATCGCCTCCTCGGTGCTGTGCGAAGGGGAGTACGGCATTGATGACTGTTTTATCGGAGTCCCCTGCGTGATCGGCTCCGGTGGTGTGGAGCGAATTGTGGAGATGGAGCTGACGGCAGAGGAGCAGACCCATCTCCGGCACAACCATGAGATTCTGCTGGAGAACCTGAAACAGCTATAGCCCCCCACGCTTTCCAAACAGTGCCTCCATCGAATCCTCGGTAAACAGCTGCAGCGCATAGACCAACGCATCCTCACGCTTGCCTCCAGGCACCCGATAGTATGCCTTGCGCATGCCGATCTCGTTGAAGTCAAGCGACTCATAGAGAGCTTGTGCAACCCGGTTGGAGAGCCGCACCTCCAGAAACAGCATCTCCGAATGCTGTTTGCGTGCCTGCTCAATCAACCACTGTAGCAGCAGCCGTCCCAGCCCCCGCCCCTGCTCCTCGGGCGAGATCGCAATATTCAGCAGCTGTGTCTCCCTTGCTGCGGTGGTCTGCACCGCATAGCCCACCATTCGCTGCGCCCTCTCCAGCACCACCAGCTCGCCCCCCGCCTCCATGGTATCGATGAAGATCTGGTTTGACCAGGGAAATGGGTAGACCTGCTGCTCAATCTGCTGAACTACCACCAGATCCTCCCGCTTCAGCGGGCGAATGGTGAAGCCACTCATATGGCTTTGCAGATCCGTGTATGCAGCAACTTCAGTGTCTCCCACGCTGCTCGCTTGCGCTGCGGATGAGCCAGTAGCTCGGCAGGGTGTGGGGTATAGAAGCAGAACCCGGAATCCACCCGTTCCCCTCCCAGCTGCAGCTGGGCCACACTGGCGGAGGCCTCGATCTGCTGCAGCAAAAACGGCTGGAAGGCGTCATCCGAGAATAGCTCCGGATCCAGCACCACCAGTCGGTGGCATTGAGCAGCATCCACCTCGATGGCATACAACATCGCCGAAAGCAGCTGCTCTCCCGACCGATCCAGCTCGGTAGTGATCAGCATCAATGGGCTATCGACCTGTCCTTGTCGGCGTATCTGAGCCGTAAAATCGACCACCTCAACGGCATCGGATGGCGCTGACTCAACCGCTGTTTCTGACGGCACGCGGTCACGACGCACCCATTGCTGGATCCCCATCGCCTGCAGATGGGGGGAGTACCCCCCACTCATTTGCGCACCATCCAGATCACCCAGCCGAACAGCGCCACGATCAGAAACAGCTCTATGAATGCGAACCACACGGGCGGCTCTCCCAATACCCCCTACAACTGGGGATGTGCCCGCTGCTCGGGGGGTTCGGAAACCCGGTTTAGTGCGTGGATATAGGCCTTGGCCGAGGCGATGACGATATCGGTATCGGAGCCCTGCCCGTTGATCATCACCCCATCCTTCTCTACCCGGACGGTCACTTCACCCTGGGCGTCAGTCCCTTCGGTGATGCTGTTGACCGAGTAGAGATCCAGTTTGGCATTGCTGTTGGCCAGCTTTTCAATCGCACCAAACACGGCATCAACCGGACCCGCACCGGTCGAGGTTGCACTCTGCTCCTTGCCTTCAACCAACAGGGTGACTTCAGCCTCGGGAGTCTCTCCGGTTTCGGAGCAGACCTTGAGCGAGACCAAGCGGAGGCGCTCATTAGCCGCTGCCAGGGCTGCCTCGTTGACCAGCGCCAACAGATCCTCATCATAGATCTCATGCTTCTTGTCGGCCAGATCCTTGAAACGGGCAAAGGCCTCATTGAGCTCTTCCTGGGTATCAAAATCATAACCGAGGTCGTGCAGACGACTCTTGAGCGCACTACGCCCGGAGTGTTTACCCATCACCATCTTGTTGGCAGTCCAGCCCACATCCTCGGCCCGCATGATCTCGTAGGTCTCGCGCTGCTTGAGTACACCATCCTGATGGATACCGGACTCGTGGGCAAAGGCATTGCTGCCCACAACCGCCTTGTTGGGCTGTACCGGAAATCCGGTAATGCTGGAGACCAGTTTGGAACAGGGGACGATCTGCGTGGTATCCAGCCGGGTATCACAACTGAAGAGATCCTGACGGGTACGCACTGCCATCACCACCTCCTCCAGCGAGGCATTACCGGCCCGCTCCCCCAGCCCATTGATCGTACACTCCACCTGGCGAGCTCCGTTGAGTACCGCCGAGAGGGAGTTGCCTACCGCCAGGCCGAGGTCGTTATGGCAGTGCACCGAGAAGATCGCCTTGTCAGAGTTGGGAATGCGCTCGATCAGACTACCGATCAGCCCCCCAAACTGGTGCGGAAGATTATAGCCAACGGTATCGGGGATATTGAGGGTGGTGGCTCCGGCATCGATCACCGCCTCCAGTACCCGACAGAGAAAGTCCGGCTCGGAGCGGCCCGCATCCTCTGGAGAGAATTCGACGTCATCGGTGTGCTGGCGCGCCCAGGTAACCGCCTTGACCGCCTGCTCCACCACCTCGTCGGGGGACATCCGCAGCTTCTTCTCCATGTGGATTGGAGAGGTGGCGATAAAGGTGTGGATGCGCCCCCGTGCGGCCGGTTTCAACGCTGCACCGGCAGTTTCGATATCCTTCGGCAGGGCACGTGCAAGACCGCAGACGATGCTCTCCTTGACGGTCTCCGCCACCGCCTTGACCGCTTCGAAATCCCCCGGGCTGGCAACCGGAAAACCGGCCTCGATCACATCTACCCGCATCTTCTCCAGGGCCTTGGCAATACGCAGCTTCTCCTCCATATTCATCGAGGCACCGGGGCTCTGCTCCCCATCGCGCAAGGTGGTATCAAAGATAATTAACTGATCTGCATTACTCATGGTAGGTACTCTCTTCTGGATTATTCTGGCTCAACTCACTCTGTCGACTCTCTCGTTTGGCCCGCCGTTTTCTCAACTCTAACAGATTGAAGACGGGCCCCCATAGGGCATAGAGCAGAAAGCCGAAAAAGAGAATCTGTGGTGGGTCCACCGAGATCAGCACCATGACCGCAACCATCACAATCATCGCCACAAAGGGGATACGATCTTTCAGGTTGAGCTCCTTGAAGCTGTGGTAGCGGACGTTGCTGACCATCAGCACCCCCATCACCGCCGTGAGGAAGGCGGCAATTGCCCGGAACTGAGTAGTCAGGTTATCGGCCACATAACCATGCTCCACCGACACCCAGACCAGACCGGCTACCACGGCTGCCGAGGCGGGGCTGGGTAGCCCCTGAAAATATCGTTTATCAGCAATCCCCACCTGAGTGTTGAAACGGGCCAGCCGTAGTGCCGCTGCCGCAGTATAGATAAAGGCGGCAAGCCAGCCATATTTACCCAGGGTAGAGAGCCCCCAGAGATAGACCACCAGTGCCGGGGCCATACCGAAGGAGAGCATATCGGAGAGGCTGTCATATTGCGCCCCAAACGCACTCTCGGTGTTGGTCATGCGGGCAACCCGCCCATCCAGACCATCCAGCACCATGGCGATGAAGATGGCGGTAGCGGCAGCGGCAAACTCCCCCTTGATCGCGGAGATAATGGCAAAGAAACCGGCGAACAGTGCGGCCGTGGTAAACAGGTTGGGAAGCAGGTAGATGCCACGTCTTCTCTCCTGCTGCACACACGGATCTGACATATTCTTGTTCATCTTTATATTATCTCCATAGCTTGCTGATCTCTCAATAAAAAAACGCCGGACTGTTGAACTCAGTGCCGGCGTTTTGTGGAGATCGGAGAAGGGTTAGTTTACTGACTTGTCAACGATCTTGTTGGCACTGATCCATGGCATCATGGAGCGCAGTCGCTCACCGACCACTTCGATATCATGAGCGGCATTGTTGCGACGATGTGCGGTCATCTCCGGATAGTTGGACATCCCCTCAAGGATAAAGCGCTTGGCATATTCACCATTCTGGATATTGGCCAACGCCTCCTTCATCGCCCAGCGGCTCTCTTCGTTGATCACCTGAGGGCCGGTCACATACTCACCATACTCCGCATTGTTGGAGATGGAGTAGTTCATGTTGGCAATGCCACCCTCGTACATCAGGTCGACGATCAGCTTGAGCTCATGCAGGCACTCGAAGTAGGCCATCTCCGGTGCGTAGCCGGCCTCTACCAGGGTCTCGAAACCGGCCTTGACCAGCTCGACCGCACCACCACAGAGTACCGCCTGCTCACCAAAGAGGTCGGTCTCGGTCTCATCCTTGAACGTGGTCTCGATGATGCCGCTGCGCCCACCACCAATGGCAGAGGCGTAGGAGAGCGCAATCTCCTTGGCATTACCACTGGCATCCTGCTGGATTGCAATCAGGTCGGGGATACCCCCCCCCTTGACGAACTCACTGCGTACAGTGTGGCCCGGTGCCTTTGGGGCCACCATGATGACGTTGAGATCCTCGCGCGGAACCACCTGATTGTAGTGAATGGCAAAACCGTGGGCAAAGGCCAGCGTAGCCCCCTCTTTCAGGGAAGGTTCCACCTCATTCTTGTAGAGCTGGGACTGGAACTCGTCCGGGGTCAGAATCATTACCAGATCGGCCGCAGCCACGGCCTCGGGTACACTCTTTACGCTGAGTCCGGCGGACTCGGCCTTGGCAGCAGAAGCAGAACCGGGACGCAGCGCAACGGTTACATCCACCCCGGAGTCCTTCAGGTTATTGGCATGTGCATTTCCCTGAGATCCATAGCCGATAATGGCAACCTTCATCCCTTTGATGATGGAGAGGTCTGCGTCCTTGTCGTAATAAACGTTAATACTCATCGTCTTTTCTACTTCCTGAAATTGATAACTGAAAAACGGGGTTCCCCGCAGAGCAGGGAATTATCCATAAAATCGGGCGCTACCACAACGCCGGATCAAGGGTTATATCGATAAAACCTCGCCCCCTCGAGAGATCCCGGAGACACCGGAACGAACCACCTCCAGTATGGTGTACTTCTCCATGGCCATGATCAGGGCATTGATGCGGTTGCTGTTACCCAGCAGTTCGATGATGCAGGTCTTTTCACGCTGATCCACGATATCGGCCTCATGCGCCTCCACCACCTTGCGCACATCGTCACAATCGACACCATCGGTACTGAGCTTGACCATCACCAGTTCACGCTCGATATGCTTTCCCTCAGTCACATCATTTACTTTAACAACATCAACCAACTTATTGAGCTGCTTATTTATTTGCTCAATAATATCTTCAGTCCCCGTGGTTACAATGGTCATCCTGGAGAGGGTTGGATCGTGTGTTGGCGCTACCGTCAGGGTCTCGATATTGAAGCCGCGGGCGGAGAACAGGCCTGCCACCCGAGAGAGTGCACCGGACTCATTTTCCAGCAACAGGGAGATAATATGTCTTGTATCTGTACTCATCATTGGCACTCCTTTACACCAGGATCATCTCATTGAGACCGGCACCGGCGGGAACCATCGGATAGACGTTCTCCTCCGGATTGATGACAAAATCCATAAAGACCAGCTTGTCCTTGATCGCCAACGCCTCCTCCAGTGCACCACCCACCTCATCCGGGTTGGTGATGCGCATGCCAACATGGCCATAGGCCTCGGCCAGTTTTACGAAATCGGGCTGGTTATGTGCCTCCAGCGTCACCTCGGCATAACGGCGCTCATAGAAGAACTCCTGCCACTGACGCACCATGCCGAGAAAGCCATTATTGAGATTGATGATCTTGATGGGCAGGCCGAACTCCTTGCAGGTTGCCAGCTCTTGAATATTCATCTGAATGCTGCCATCCCCGGTGATGGTACAGACCGTGGCATCCGGGTGGGCGAACTGGGCCCCCATCGCAGCCGGCAGTCCAAACCCCATCGTACCGAGCCCACCGGAGTTGATCCAGCGGTTGGGCTTGTCGAACTTGTAGTACTGCGCCGCAAACATCTGATGCTGTCCAACATCAGAACAAATGTATGCTTCTCCATTAGTTACCCGATAAAGCTCTTGTAAAACATGCTGAGGATGAATCATCCCGTCATCATTTTTGTAGGCGAGACAATCCTCTCCTCGCCACTCGTTGATCTCCCGCCACCAGTCCGCATGTTTCTCCTCGGGGATGGCGCTCTGCTGCTTCAGCAGGCTGACCATGTCGGACAACACATCCTTGACACAACCAACAATGGGCAGATCCACCTTCACATTCTTGGAGATCGAGGAGGGATCCACATCGACATGGATAATCTTGGCCTGTGGACAGAACTTCTCGATATTGCCGGTAACGCGGTCATCAAAACGGGCCCCGACCGCAATCAGCAGATCAGTATTGTGCATGGCCATATTGGCCTCATAGGTACCATGCATCCCCAGCATGCCGATGAACTGTTCATCGGTAGCCGGATAGCCACCCAACCCCATCGAGGTGTTGGTGACCGGTATCTTTGCCAGCCTGGCAAATTCGGTCAGCTCTGCCGCTGCATTGCCGAGAATTACACCACCACCGGTATACAGTACCGGACGCTGTGCCAGGCTGACCATATCGACCGCCTGCTTGATCTGCTCTGGCGGTACTTCATAACGTTGCGTATAGGAGCGAATCTCGACCTGCTTGGGGTAAATGTACTCGGTTTTGAAACCGGAGATGTCCTTGGGAATATCGATCACAACCGGACCGGGCCGCCCGGTGCTGGCAATGATAAAGGCCTTCTTCAGGGTAGTGGTCAAGGCCTCTACATCGGTGACCAGAAAGTTGTGCTTGACGCAGGAGCGGGTGATACCAACGGTATCCACCTCCTGGAAGGCATCATTCCCGATCAACGGCGTGGGCACCTGTCCGGTGATCACCACCAACGGAATCGAGTCCATATAGGCGGTGGCGATCCCGGTCACTGCATTGGTTGCCCCCGGTCCCGAGGTGACCAACACCACCCCGGGTTTTCCGCTGGAGCGTGCGTAACCATCTGCAGCATGAACCGCACCCTGCTCATGACGGGTCAGAATGTGCTTGACGGCATCCTGACGATAGATCGCGTCATAAATGTGGAGCACAGCCCCACCAGGATAGCCGAAAACATACTCTACACCCTCATCCTTGAGGAACTCTGTAACAATCTCTGCGCCCGTCAATTCCACTTTTTTGCCTCTATCGCTATATGATTACCAGTCGATTTTACGTATTATTTGCGCCCCACTACTACTGCTGGTGTATTGCTGGTGATGACACTTTTTTCATGAACCACTAATATTGCCTGTTTCATAAAATTGAAACAAGATGAAATTTGACTTTTTTGCCTGTTTATCCGTTCTCTTTCTCCATAAAGAACATCAGGTTATTTTCATACCGAGAGCAACATGCCCTATCTGAAGATTGAAACCAATATCAGCCTCACCTATGAGCAGAAAGAGACACTAATGAGTAGCTGTTCACAACTGCTGGCACAACTGTTACAGAAACCGGAGGGCTACGTAATGGTCTCGGTTCGAGCCGGTGCCCATATGCTTTTTGGCGGCACCACCGATCCCTGCAGCTACCTCGAGTTCAAGAGTCTGGGACTGCCCGAATCCTCCACTCCGGTCTTCTCCGAGGCGGTAAGTAAACTGCTCAGCGAACAGACCGGTATCGACAAGCGTAGAATCTATATCGAGTTCTCTGCTCCCGAACATCATCTGTGGGGCTGGAACGGCGGCACTTTTTAATTACAACTTTCAGATAACTCCTGAGTTAAGTTACCTGTTTTTAAGGATAACCATCCATGCGCACCTCCCAATTCCTTCTCGCCACCGTTAAAGAGACGCCTGCCGAAGCAGAGGTCATCAGCCATCAGTTGATGATTCGTGCCGGCATGATCCGCAAGCTCGCCTCTGGCCTCTACTCCTGGCTGCCGACAGGGTTGCGAACACTGCGCAAGGTTGAAAACATCATTCGTGAGGAGATGGATCGCTCCGGCGCTCAGGAGCTGTTGATGCCGGTGGTACAACCTGCTGAATTGTGGGAGGAGTCGGGACGCTGGGAACAGTATGGCCCTGAGCTGCTCCGCTTCAAGGATCGTCACCAGCGGGATTTTCTGCTTGGCCCCACCCATGAAGAGGTGATTACCGAAATTGCCCGCAAGGAGATTCGCAGCTATCGCCAGCTCCCCATCAACCTCTATCAGGTTCAGACCAAATTTCGCGACGAGATCCGCCCCCGTTTCGGTGTGATGCGCTCCCGCGAATTCATCATGAAAGATGGCTACTCCTTCCACCTTGACCAGGCGTCGTTGCAACAGACCTACCAAGTGATGTATGACACCTACAGTCGCATCTTCAGCCGCATGGGTCTCCACTTCCGTCCGGTCGATGCCGATACCGGCTCCATTGGTGGCAGTGCCTCACACGAGTTTCATGTACTGGCCGACTCTGGTGAGGATGCAATCGCCTTCTCCAACCAGAGTAAATATGCCGCCAACGTCGAACTGGCCGAGGCACTGGCACCCGCTGGTTCCCGTGCCGAAGCGAATGCCGAAATGGAGAAGGTAGCCACCCCCGAGAGCAAAACCATTGAAGAGGTCTCCAGCTTTCTCAAGGTCGATGCCACGCAGACCCTCAAGACCCTGCTGGTAGCCGGTGCGGATGCCCCCGCCGTGGCACTGGTGGTGCGTGGAGACCATGAGCTGAATGAGATCAAGGCAGAGAAACACCCGCTGGTCGCCGCCCCACTACAGTTCCTTGAACACGAGGCAATCCGTACGTCAACCGGAGCCTCTGCCGGATCACTGGGACCGATTGGACTGGAGATCCCGGTGATCGTCGACCGCACGGCAGCCCACTGCGCCAACTTTGTCTGTGGTGCCAATGAGGACGGGTTCCACCTCACTGGCGTCAACTGGGGGCGTGACCTGCCGGAGCCATCCGAGATTGCCGACCTGCGCAGTGTGGTGGAGGGAGACCCCAGCCCCGACGGAGAGGGCACACTTAACATCGCCCGCGGCATCGAGGTGGGACACATCTTCCAACTCGGCACCAAATACAGCGAGGCGATGAAGGCAACCGTGCTCGGTGAGAATGGCAAGGCCCTCACCATGACCATGGGCTGTTACGGCATCGGCGTTACCCGTGTGGTTGCCGCCGCCATCGAACAGAACCATGACCAGCATGGGATCATCTGGCCAGAGGCGATCGCCCCCTTCACAGTGGCCCTGCTGCCGATGAACATGCACAAATCCCACCGCCTGCGGGAGAAGGTGGAAGAGATCTATCAACAGCTACTGGAGGCCGGTATCGATGTCATTCTGGATGATCGCAAAGAGCGCCCCGGTATCATGTTCGCCGATATGGAGCTGATCGGAATCCCACACCGTCTGGTACTGGGGGATCGGGGGCTCGACAACAACCTCATCGAGTACAAGGGGCGTACCGACAAGGAGAGCGAAGAGGTTGCGCTGGATCAGATCCTGCCATTCCTCAAAGAGCGGATGGCCTGACAGACTGGTAATAAGTTACCAGCGCGCTACCGCCATGAGGTAGAGGCTGGATAGGGTCAGAAAGAGCAGCATCAGCGGTAGCCCCCACTGCAGATAGGTACGAAAATCGAGCACCATCTCCTGCTGCTCATCTCCCTTGAAGTATCGATTGAAATGGCTTTCCGCAATTGCACCGGCAGTAGCCCCGGTCAGAGCTCCGGATGAACCGGCCAGCACCCCCAGCGAAAGCGCCCACCAGATTGCCACATCAGGGGTTAGCTGATAGAGCTGTGTCGCCAGGGGAATGAAGAACGCAGTCGATGGCCCGGCATTGAGAAACAGGGTAGCGATGGCTGCTACCCACATCAAACCAATCAGCTGAGCCAGATGGGTATCCCCAAAGAGAGCGATCAGCTCCAGCAGGGCGGCGGTCAACCCACTCGCGGTGAGCGCTCCAACCATCACAAAGAGTGCTGCAAAGAAGAGGATATCGCTGAAGCCAGCCACCGTTGCAATTCGATCTTCGGGCCAACGCCCGGCATAGAGCCCTATCGCTCCCACCACCAGGGCAACCCAGCCCGGCCGAAACTCCAACCAATCTGCCAACAGAAATCCGACCAAAGCGACCAGCAACAGCCCCCTGCCCAGATTGAAAAGACGTTGATCCACCACTACCGCCTCAAAGGTCAGCCCCTGTCCGGTTCGCTGCTGTGGCTCACGTTGCAGCTGACTCTGAAAATAGAGCAGGGTCACCACCAGCAGCAACAGTGCCGGCACCATCATCCCTCCAATAAAGTCGAGGAAGTGTAGCTCTCCTGCAGAGGCAATCATCATATTGGGGAAATCCCCCACCATGGTTGAGGCCCCACCCAGATTGGAGGCGACAACCTCGGCAATCAACACCGGTACCGGGTTGAGTTGTAGCTTACGATAGACCTTGAGGGTAACCGGCAGCAGTACCAACATCGCCGCAAGGTTGTTAATGGTCAGGGACAATAGATAGGTGCTGAGGACAAAAAGAATCCAGAGTGAGTGGCCACCATCACCACCACGGCGACCAATCCGCTGTGCAACATGATCGAACCAGCCTGATTCAGACAGCAGCGAGGAGATCACCGACATCCCAAAGATCAGCAGCAGGGTTTCGAAATAGATCGACTCCAGTGCCATCCTGATAGTGTAATCCCCGCTGAGCAACCCGCTGAGCAACAGCACACCCGCCCCCAGCAGCACCGCAAGCTGCCGTGACACCCGATTGAGAAAGAGCAGATAAAAGACCACAAAGAAGAGTAGCAGATTGATCAACAGCATCATGCAGTGCTTCTTCTATACAGGCAGTCCAGCAGGGCTAGCGTATCGTGTGGCAGGCAATACAGGGGCCACGATCATTGTGCGGCATATCTCTGGTCTGCACCTGCTGCTGGGTGATGTGCGGAGGAGGCAGAATAATCAGATCCGGGTCCGGCATGGTAAAGCTGCCATCACCAATGGTGTGACAGTCGGTACAAGGGCCACGATAGGCGTGTGGTCGTGGATCGCCCGGAAGAATCATCGGAGCCCCTTCCGCCTGGGCAAAACCAAGCTCCAGCTGTGCGCGGATGATATAGACATTGCGTCGCATTGAGTAACGCCCGTTATTGTCCCGTTCTTCCCCCTTGCGCATCACCGTTACTGCAGCATGACGCAGATTCTTGACCTGGCGGCTGGCGGCAACGAAGCTCTCCAGATCCGTTACCGGAACATCCTTTACCGCCACAATGATGTCACCGCCCAACATGCCACTAAGCGCCGCATTCAGGGTCACCTCATTGATGATGACGCCCTGCATTCCGTGTGGATAACCCAGCTGCTTGCGCAGCTCGGAGGTCAGCTTCATCACATCCATCCCCTGCCAATGGGCTTCATAGAGCTTCATCTTCGAGGGTATGAAATTTCCACTGCCGGGCCCCGCCAGGTTATAGACCTGATCTACCGGGGCAATCGCATCAACAGGGTTGTTCGCTGCTTGAACCGAAAAAAATGTAGCCGCTGCACAGACAGCACTCAATAACCGGACAGGCAGTTTCAGCATCATCTTACTGCAGCAGTAGCAGGGCGGCAGCCACTGCACCCATGATGCCGATAAAGGTCCAGCGCTGCTGAGTCACCGTAGTACGCTGCTGAAAACGATACCCAAGAAAACCACCACCGTAGGTGCTGGGCACCAGAATCATGGCCAGAGTCAGCGGTGTCTGCCACTCGAACGAACCAATAGAGACTCCATATCCGAGCGAAACCAGAGTTGCCGTCAATGAGGCCCAGAACACCATCACAATGGCATTGGCGCGGGCATTCTCTGCGGAGAGCCCGGCATACTTGCGTTGGAAGAACTGCTCTACCACACCACCACTCACACCCAGCAGACCGGTCAGGATTCCAAGAGGGCCTCCCATAATCGGAGAGGTTGCCCAGCCTCCACGCTGCTCTTTCTCCTCTGAATCAAGCAGAAAGTTGTCAATCCTCTCATCCTGACTTTTGGCAACAGGGCGCACATATGACTCTGGCTCATCAAGGTCACCACGCAGTTCGAAATAGACCACAACAGCCATCGCCAGTGCAAAACCACCCAACAGATAGCCGATTACATGATCATACAGATTGTGCCCAAGGAAGTAGCCAAACACGGCCCCGACAATGGTCGCCGGTAGCAGCTCCTTGATACGTCGGGTGATCACCACACCGGCAAAGAGCTGACGCAATGCCGCCAGGCCATAGGTAAACAGGTTGGTGATATAGATTACCGGTCGAACCATATAGACCCCATAGCCAAATACCAGCATCATTCCGGCCACTGCAACAATTCCCCCCCCCATCGGCACCAGGGTGCCCACTGCCCCTGCCACGACACCGAGAATAATGAGTCCCAGAATTGCATCCAGCTTGTAAAAGCCAAGATCGAAACTGGAATCATGTTCCAGGTCAATCAGGCTCACCGAGTCGCCTGGCGCACCAATATGTGCCACCCGTTGCTGACCAGGCACAGGCTGAGTGGTTACGGCAGCAACATTTTGTGTCAAGAGCGTGTTTTGTCGACTCTGCTGCTGCATCTCATTGGCCACAGCAAGCTTCTCCTGACGCACCTGCTGACGAGCATTATCCCACCAGGCCGCCGCCATCCCTTTCGCACCCGCAGCTTGTCCACCATTCAGCCCGGTATCTGGTGCAGTCGCAGGCTTCTTCGTACCCTGCTGTCCCCCTTTCTGGCTGAGGTCGACCACATCCTGAAAGTGGGCACGAATCACATGCGCAGGGACGATAAAGCCCTCTGCCTCCCCCCCTTGACCCTGCAGCAACAGCCCCACTCCCACCAGCTCTGCCTGCGGGTTGACCACGGCACCACCACCCTGCTCCCAGCGCAGCATCGCATTGGTCTGCATCAGATGGGTAATTGAATTCTCCCCTACCTGCCTCACCAGCCCCCGCTGTTGCAACACTCCCGGGCTTGCGACCACACCGCCCTGTGCATCCTTACCGATTGAAGTCAACTGACTCTGCAATGCGGTGTTGCTGCTATCGGCCAGCTTGAGGTAGAGAAAGCGATCGTTGGTAACCATCTTCAGCAGCACCAGATCATGTGTCGGGTGCTTCTTCACAATCTCGGTCTTGTAGAGACGGGTGCTGCTCCCGGATGCCACCTTGACCTGCAGCTGATCCGGATTCATCACACTGTGCAGGGTGGTGATCACGTAACCATCTGGGTGCACCAGTACTCCTGAGGCCACCATGCCCAGCTGCTGGTGCCAAATGGAAACCACTGCCGAGGCCGATGGCCCCACCAGATCTTGTGTTGCGCCAGCAACCGGCAACCCACCCGCAAGCCCGCTTTGAGGCATCGTGTCTGATGAGAGAGATGAGAAGAAGTGGCTCACGGCATAGTGCTCCATCTCATACTCATCGTCAAAATCGACATCATGCAGATAGAGTGCCCAACCAAACAGCATCAATGCAGCCAGCGGCAACAGCGCAAGCATCAACTGCCAGGGTCTTTTACAAAATACGATTCGGTTCTCTAGCGCCTGTTTCATCTCAAAATCTGAATCTGAATGCTGTTCCGGTAGAGACCCCTCTCTCAAGGGGCTCTCTCCAGGAACAGACAAAGCCCCTGCAAGGCAACCAGCCTCTACAGGGGCAGATACCCATTAACTCAGGGCCTGAATCAGCCCTCTACACCCTCTTCCAGTATCTCGTCGGCCTCATCACGGTCACGCAGGCGCAGCTCCAGCTGTTCCATGCTACGGTCATACGCATACTTGGCACCGGTAGCAGCAACCAGGGCAGTTCCCAGGGAAACAGCCAAACCACCACCCACGGCACCCGCTGCCACTGCACTGAATGCAGTTGCCAGACCCGCTCCCAATCCCTCTTTACCGGTATCGTAAAGCGCGTCTTTAGTCTCTACCAGGCCATCACGGTGATCCTTGATGTTCTTTGCGGCGGCCCCGGAGGCACCCACTACGGCACCCAGAACCCCTACACCGGAAGCACTCTGTGCCAGATACTGTGCCAAATTGAATGTTGCCATATTTCCTCTCCTGTTTTCTGGATATTGTTCTGTTGTTTATCTTCGGTTGTTATCGATCCGCCTCGCCGTAGCACGGCGGAGCCGCAAGCAGTCAATGCATTAAACCATGCCCCCTGACAATTGGCAATTATCGCTCCATCTCTCTGTCACTACCACAACACTAAAAGAGCATCAGATCATCTGCATCCTTGTTGCCATATGCCTTGGCCTCTTCAATGGCCTCCTCCTTGCTCGCGCCACGCAACAGGGCCTCGAAGAGTACGCGCCCCTCCTCCATGGTAAAGGAGTGGTATACCTCGTTCTGCAGTGTCTTCCACTCGGTGGGGTTGTAGAGTCGCTCCTGATTCCCGACCAGGTCCGCCGTGTGTTCCAGACTCCTTGCGATGTGGTTCAACTGCTGGGTCAGACGATCGTAGAATTGAAAGCTGACCACGGCGCTCTTGAGATCATAAATCACCCGGTCACACTTTTCGTCCAGACGCTGCAGCATACCCTGGTACTCGGTTCCACAGCTTTCCGGAATCTCACCATCCACATTGCGGGCAATCTTCTTGATATCCTGCATATAGCGGTCCATATTGGTGAATGCCTCTATCAGTGAACCGATGGACTCATCTCCAGCAGACATTGAGTATTCAATTGCTGAAACCCCTACACGAAACATTCTTACCGTCTCACGCACCTGGCTCCAGTCCAGATCGGGTCTCTCTGAAGAGGAGGGGCTGTTTTTTAATTCACTCATACCAGGTTCAGTCACTTGAAATGGATAAATAATCTTCCAATTCTAGCATGTGCAATATCCGCTGCACAGATACAGCAAGCGCTTCTTTGTCCACTTTTTGAGCCCCCTATATCAACGACGTCCGAATAGTCGGGTAATCGCCCGGATCGGATGGCGCAATACATAGGTTGTGTTCTTTTTCTTGAGCAACTTGAACTCAACCGCGGTTAACAGATAGATGATCTCACGACTCAGCAGTTTGACCTCCTCCAGCGCCTCACTCGCCTCCGATTTGCGCCCATGCTTATGTGAACGAATCACTCGTCGCACCGCCTGATGGAACTGCTTGTGGTCTCTCTCCAGATGCAGAATCTCCGGGTTGTCACCAAACTCCCTCAACCCTTCATGGTAGAGCCACACTCCTAGCGGACACTCTTCGTGCGAATCCACCTCCAGATGCTTTACATGAGGTGTATCCAGCAACTCCTCCAGTTGCAGCTCCCAGGAGAGGTGCACCAGACGCATATAACCCAAATCTGAAATCATACGGTTCCTTTTACTCTGAACAACACCATGGAACGGATCTCAAGCCGGTAGCGCAGCTCTCCACTGATACGATCATCCAAATGGTTGGAGAAGGCTCGCTGCAACTCAAGTTCCGGTGTCAACTGTAAACGGTAGACGGTCTTGTCGCCCTGCGCATGGCGCTGAACAATCCTGGCCCGCCGCTTCGACTTTTCATCAAACACAATATCCTCGGGCCGAACCAGCAGCTCCACCCGAGCCCCCTCAGGCAAGCCAAACCCCTCCGGGTGTTCAACCATACCCAACTCCGTATCAAGGCGTAAAGGATCGTGCACCACCCCCTTGACCAGCACCCCCTCCCCCATATAACGAGCAACCGAACGCTTCTGTGGCCGCAGATAGAGCTCCTGAGGGGAGCCCCACTGCAGCAACATCTCATTCTCCATTACGCCGGCATAATCCCCTGCAAACAGCACCCCTTCACGAACTGCCGTACTGATCAGAATGGTACAACCGAAGAGCGACACCATCTCGTGCAGCTGATCCAGCATTCGATAGCGAGCCTCTGCCTTGAGGTCCAGCAGGGGCTCCTCCAGCAACAGTACAACCGGGCGGGCCACCAGCGCTCTTGCGATCAACAGCAAGCGCAACACCTCCACATCGTCCTGTAGCGGGTACAGTTGCGCATACTCCTCCAGTTTCAAGGCAGCAAGCACCTTCATGCAGTGCTCACGTTTATTGGCAATACGGTGGTTATGGAGTGGAATCAGCAGATTTTCCAATACAGTAAGGTGCGGGTAAAAGCCAGCGTTACGCGGCACCCACTCGATGGGGCGCTCCCAGGGGGGTGGTATTTTACCGGTACGGGCAATCAGGTCTCCTCGCAGAAAGATCTCGCCTGCCTTGAACCGACTTATCCCGGCGATATAGCGTAACAGCTCCCCTTTCCCACTCTCCTCTTCTCCCAGAATCATCCCGAGCTTGTGTTGCGGTATCGCCAACGAAACCTTCGCCCCGCCAGACATCGTCAGGTTGTGGAGCTTGAGCAGATCAGCCATGGAGAAATGGCTCCAGCGCAATCCCCAGCGGGGTGTACAGCAGCGAACTCAGCAACAACAGCAGGAACGAGCCGGTTCCCATTGATACCCTCTCCTCTCTCACCTGCTGCCAGTTAACCACTGGCAGTGCCCGGAAGCTGCGCCACAACAGCCACAGCGTGGGCAGCAACAACAGCACCCACTGCAACAACAATATAGCTGGCGGTTGTTCCAGGGTATAGAGCGCGACCGTCAGGGTCTCAACCCCCAAGCGCTCTGCCACCCCGAAATCCAGCAGCACCACCAGCAGAGTGACGCCACCGGCCCAATGCACCACCCTCAACAACAGCGGGCGCACAACCACTGCCGGTGCCACCGGGTTCATCAGCCCCATCTGATAGCGTTGCCGACGCCCAACTGCCGCCGTTACCGCAAACAACCTGGCTGCAACCAGCGATACCAGTGCAATCGAGAAAAACAGCAATGAAAACCAGAGCGCAAAACGTCCCTGATAGAGCGCAATCCAATCCAGTGGAATCCCTTCGGCCACCAGCCTGGTTGGAGTTAACAGCGCGCTACCCAATGCCCCCCAGGCAATCCACCGCGTCAAGGTAGTGATTCGACGCGTGACCAGCACCCAACCAACCCAGGCCGAGATCGGAACCACCACCACAAACAGCGACAAACTGATCAGCATGGACTCTACCAGCGGCAGCAGTTCCGCCGGTAGTTCGACCATATCCAGAAGGAGGTACTCAGAGAAGTTCATCCTCTCTATTCTACCGCATCATTCCCTTCTATAAGCACAACCATCAAGGCATAGCCTGTATAAAGCACCTCATCTTGTCACAGTCAGAGGCGGTGACCGCTTCTGTGCTCCTGGCCATTCCCCGGCTATCAAAATGAGTAACTCCCTTTCAGCCCCAGACGCTTGCGGTAGGCCTCATGCTGATAGCGCTGACGCTGTCCGGTACAGAATCTCCACAACCGACTGATCTTGTAGAGAGAAAAAGACAACAACGAACTCAGCACAACCTTGGCAACTGCCAATACCGAAACCCCCAGAGTGAGAGCAATCAACATCATCATCATAGCAATACTCCTTGCTGTTACCGTAAATCAGTAAGGCAATTATACGCAAATGATAATAGTTATCAATAGTATTTTTAGTTATTTTACATTTCCAGGCTGTCTTGCCCCCCTATTGGCACTGTTTACAGATGCCGTAGAGCGTCAAGGCATGGTCAGCAAGTTCAAACTGGTGCTTGTCCGCAATCTCGTGCTGCAGTACTTCGATTTGCGGATGAAAGAACTCCTCGACTGAACCACAGGCGGTACAGAGCAGGTGGTCATGGTGCCCTCCCCGATCCAGCTCGAAGACCGAGTGGCCCGTCTCGAAATTATGGCGCTTGAGAATACCGGCCTGCTCAAACTGGGTCAGCACCCGATAGACCGTAGCCAAACCAATCTCCTCACCATGCTCAATCAGCAACCGATACACCTCTTCCGCACTGAGATGAATCTGCTCGCTCCCCTCCAGTAGTGCAAGAATCCGCATTCTGGGGTGAGTCACCTTGAGTCCCACACTCTTCAACTGCTCTTTTTCATGCACCATCTGATCGCTCATACTTCTTTTCCCACCTTTTATCTATAATTTCAAGTAGCTGCTCAGCTCACCCCTGCCTACAGACGATCGCAGATCAGGGCTGCCATTACTTTCGAGACAATTTATATCACCTGGGCCAGGAGAGCCTGCCATAAAGTAATCCCTGACCACCCACTAAAAGCGGACCACTGTACTGACTTGTTCAGCACAAGCACTGCCATCGCCTCTTTTCTCCATCGACTCGATTTTATGCTGCAGCTGTCGGGTTGCCTGCAAGATCATCTGATTCACCTCACTGGCAGTGGTCACCCGGTTGAGCTTGCTGTTGAGCGCCTCCAGTTGACGCAAATTGCTCTTGCGCACCTCTCCGATCTCATAACGCAACTCTTCAACAATACTTTTCTGCCTGCCATCCTCTCTGCTCAGCGGGTTATCCACAGTGTCCATATCCCCTCTATCGGTCCGCTCTGCTTGCAGCTTCTGCTCCACCTCATCCAGACGCTGTAGCAATAGGTCTGGCTGCTGGCGTTCAACAAGCTGCTGCACAATGTCATCCAGCTCTTCACGACTCACCAGCCCCTCTCTATCAACTACCGGGACAGACTGCTTGAACTGTAGCTGCAGACTCTTGACCCGTAACGCATGCCGTTCCAGCCGTCCCGCCTGCTCACTCTGCAGCTTGTACAGCTGTTCAAACCGCTTTTGCAAGGAAGCCAACTGCTCTGCAACAGCACTCATATCATTAGCAGTCGCACCTGCATCCTGTGCTTGCTCAGACTGCTGCAGTGCCTGCGTCAGCTGTTTGAAACGTGCATCAACCGTCTCCTCAAACGCCTCAAGCCGAGGCCGCAGAGAATCAACCTCGGGCTGCACCACAGCGGGCTCACGATGCTCTTCCAGAGAAGTCACTCGCTCATTCAGGCTCTCCAGCAGTCCGGTCAGTTGAAGCAATTGCTCGCTCTGACCGGAGGAGGACTGCTCCCCCCTCTGCTCAGCCCCCCCTTGCTCCAAACGCTCAATCCGTTTACTCAGGCGCACCGTCTCTCTGCGGTTGTTAGCCGCCAGCCGACTCACTTCACTGCGCACCTCATCGAGTGCCGTTTCAACCATGCGAGAATGCTTTTCCAGCAGAGAAGTCTGATCACTGCTTGGCTGCATCTGCACCAGGGGGGGCTCCTCTACGGGGGGCTGCAGTGGCTCTGTCACTACAGCAGGTGTCAACTGTCGAGGCACTTCACTCTCCTCCTCCAGTAGTACCGACTGGGAGAGAGGGGCCTCCCGGAAACAGCGGTTTTCCCCAGGGCGATAGATCGACTCACCAAGACGAGACTCACTAGTCTTGATACGATCCAGAACCTTGTGGCTGACGGTGAAATCGACTTTCATTGCGTTGAGTATAAAAGCAGCTTGTTACCAGCACAACAGAGTGTGAGGGGAATCTGCCACATCGAATAGCCACTACACTATGCCTTGGCATGGTTGTTGCTCACGAGAAATCGGGGCCTCTCTCAACTGCATGAAGTGGCAATAAAATGACAGATATATCCTGATAGACAGATCAGTTTAAGAAGACACTGCAATCCGACCGGTAATGGCTATACAGAAAATACAAAATGTTTGGAACCAGATAGACGCCCCGGCTCCCAATCTGCTCGACCTGATGATAGGTACCGACACCAATGCAGCAGATCCCGAGCCCTCCACTGAGCCAGCTGCCCTCCCAACAACGACTGCAACAGCCCCTACACCTCCCCCTAAAGAACGGACACGCGAGCAGGAGCAGGAGCAGGAGGTACACTCAAACAGCACAACCGCAGCTGAGTCAGCATCACAACCAGCCGCCCCCCCTCTCTATCATGTAGCCGAAAGGATGGAGCGTGCAACCGAAGCAGCACTGACCCTATCAGAACAGAGCCTGGATGCGATACAGGCCGCCCACGATGCAGACAACAATGCTCGCGCCATTACCCAGGCAACCGAGCAGAGCGTTCAGGAGGCGCATCACGCAATCGAGCAGACCCAGGCGTTCATCTCAACCACCAATCAGGCGGCTGAGCGGGCACTACAGGCGACACGTGCAGCACGTCAGGCAAGTCTGACCGCATTTGAGTTCAACCGTAGTGGTACAATAGACCTGCAAGAGATGGAGAGCTCAATCACCCACTCCGAGCAACTGATGGAAAACCGTGATAGTCAAGAGCTCTTTCAACGCACCCAACAACTGAAGCAACAGACCGCAGCGCTACGCCAACAACTCAACAATCTGTAACCTCCCCAATGGAGCCTCCATCCAACGCCCCATTCAACCTCGATTCGTTCATCCGCCAACGCGCAGAGCAGCAGCGTCGTCCCAAAAAACAGGAACCAACGGCAACCACGATTGAGAGTAACACTCGTGAAGAGGTAGTGAGTCCCCCCTCAGCGCCGCCCTCCTCTACTGAGCAATCCACCGCCCCCAAACCCTCTTCAGCCAAGGCTGCACAAGAGGCCGGTAGAGAGGGCGAAGAGACGACAGAGGCACTCAACAGAGCCTCTCAACAAGCTCAGAAACAGCAACAGAGTGGCAATGAAGCGACCGCACAACTCAAGCAAGAGGCTGAAGACAGTCAGGCACGGCTGGCTGCGGAGGCGGCACAAGAGGCCGCACAAGCCTCTCTTGAGGCCATCGAGTTTGCCCACCAGGCTGCACGCAGCGCCATCGAAGAGGCGAGCAAGGGACGCAAGCAGAAACGTACCTACAACACCCATCGGCTACTGGTCACACTCAATATAACGCTACTGATAGCCGCTCTGGTTTCCCTCTATCTCTTCTGGTCTCCCCCCCCTACCGAGAGCGTGGAAACCGCAACCACAACCGACAAGACCACCGAACACCTGACCCAGCAGCTCCTACTCGAAACCCAGAGAGAACGGCTACGGAGCGAACAGGAGCTGGCCCTGATGGAGCAAAGTCTAAGCAGACTTCTGAATGACCAGAAGGCTCTGCGTGAGCACCTGAACGAGACCACCAGCCTGCTCAACCATGAACGTGAGCGCAGCCATCAGGAGAGGGCCCTGAGTAACACCTTCAACAAGATGGAGCAGGATCTCAAGCAGAAAATTGCCGAACTGGAAAAGCGACTGGACCAGCAACCTCCCCCCTCCCCGGTACCTGCGGCCATAACCACAGCCAACGTTGCACCACCGAAGACAGCACCAGCCGAGCCTGACAACGAAGATTCAAAAAATAGAGAGAAAGAGGTAGATGAGATTCTGCAAAAGCTCTACACCCTCCACTCCGAGCTCTCTCAGCAGCAACCTGCTGTCCAGCAGCAGGATACAAACAGCAATTCAGCTAGCAACCAGCCCTATAGCTATCGCAGAAAATAAGCCTGATTGAGAGGTACGCCAATGGAGCTTAATGGTGCTTGGCGTACTTTTCAAAGATGGGGTGGAGCTTGTTCTGGGTAAGCGGCTTTACGATGAAGCCAGAAACGCCCAGGCCGGCCACTTCGCGAATCACTTCCGGGAAGGTGTCTGCACTAATCATGCAGACAAATGAGTCCTGATCGATTTCGCGTATTTTACGGAGGGTATCCACCCCGTTCATCTTCGGCATATTGATATCGAGCAGGGTGATATCGGGTTTGTGCTGCTGGTAGAGTTTCCAGGCTTCCTGACCATCTGCACCCACTGCAACCACCTTGCAGGTCTCATGCTTGAGCAGACCAACCAGAAACATTCTCATCGGCTCTTCATCATCTGCCACCAGCACGGTTGGGAGTTCACTCATTTCGACCAGTTTTCCACTCAGCTTACGTTAACAAAACCTGACTCAGGATCAGGGCAAAATCCTACCCCCTCTCTGCTGCAGTGTAAAGCACCTCTGGCAACAGAATAGGGGGCGATGCTCTCTACGCTCTCTACACAACCTCAAAATCCATCTTGGTTGCGCCACAATCCGGGCAGACCCAGTCATCCGGGATATCATCAAACTTTGTTCCCGGAGCCAGACCGTGATCCGGATCTCCCAGCTCCTCGTCATACACATATTTACACAGCAGGCAATTGTACTTCATCTCCAAGTCTCCTTACTCTGGTTAGATCAATACCCGATTCACCATCACGGGCGGCAGTACTTTACTAAAACAGTATGGTTCCGCACAACCCTATCGTTTTCTTTTTTCCTGCAACACCTTATCCACAAACCCGGACATCAGGCCAGGCATACTTTCAGCCTCCGCACCGGATGCGTTACTCTGCGCAGTGCGCTTACGCTTGCGACGTGTCGGCTTTCCCTTGATCTGGGCAATTTCACTGACCGCCTCTTTACGGCTGATCAAACGACTGGTCCACCGCCTGCGTACCTTGCGAATCTTGTCCATGCGGTTATCATGCTGGTGGGCCTCTTCCAGATCGTGCTGACGTAGCCACTGCTGCAGCTGCTGATGAATACCGGCGAAAGAGTCCGAGACTTCCCCCAAAAAACCCATTACCACATCAAACAGCAAAAACCGCCCCACTGCGACCGCTGCCATCCAGACAAAGGGGGCAACCATCCCCGAGAACATCAACAGCAGTAAAACCAGATCTTCCTGCAGTGCACGAACCTTGTAGAGCCAGAACAGATTGAGGGCCGCACCCAACAACAGAAATGACACTACACCCCACTTGAGTGAGAGCACCCGGCCACGAATCACCACCATAAATCCCTCATGGAACTCCCGATAGAGAAATCCACCCAGCAGTAATCCCACCACGACATTGATACTGTAGAGTAGATAGAGAAGAGAGTCCGGTATCACCATGTTATACTGTGCTCTTGGCAGGTTGCTGAAATTCGCTCAAGCAAGCGCGAGACAATGAAATATCGCTATCTGATCATTCCACTTATTCTGTGGCTCATTCTGAAATACTTTGGCATCAATAATGCGATCGATGTACTGCAACAACGCAATGAGTCGATCTCGCTTCATGCCCCCTGAACCCATGTGAGCCTACGCAGCCCCTTCCCAGAAAACACAAAAGCTCCAGAGAGTCTCCTCTCTGGAGCTTTTTTATCAGCGCATCACGCAGTTACCATCTCACCCACATGATCCCAATAGTCTGGCGGAAGGTCACTGGCAAGCTTGAGGCCGCCCAGACAACCAGCATAGTCGGCATCCTCAACGGTATGTACCGCAATGTTGCCGTACTCGGAGAGGGACTCTGCAATCACATCCCCCAGATTTGCGATACGGGAGCCACCACCGGCAAGAATGATATTCTGCAACACCGCTTCTTGATCCTCCGGATCAAAACTGGCTACCAGGTGCTCGATTTGCTCCACAATATCCGGAACAATTGCGTTACAGGCCAGCTCAAGCTCTTCAGTAACGTCCACGGTTACCGGCTTGCCATTCTCACGCATGGTAACCATAACCTTCTCGCTTGCCTTGCCTACAAAGGCGTGCTGATCCTTGATCGCGCGGGCAATTCGTTTGTTGATCTGCACATTGGGGTAGCGCATCTGAATCGACTCCAGCAGTAGCTCATCGATAAAGTTGCCTCCCTTGAGCAAGGTCACCTGATCATCTTCATCCGGCACCTTCCCCTTCAGCGCACAGAGATCTACCGTACCCGCCCCGATATCAATAACGATACTGTTGAGCAGCACATCCTGACCGTAACCAACCATGAAGGGCTCGGAGATGACCATGGCAACATCCATCACCTCTCTGGCCAGTGCCAGCAGCGTCTCCTTGTTAAAGGCCGAGGCGCGTGCGGGAACGCCCACGATCCCACACACTCGATCGCCCGGCTGCGGGTCGGCCAGACTGACAACATGGCGAATCAGCTCTTTGGCAACCTCCTGCTCCTTGTCACCAGTCTCCTTGATTACGCCATCCTCAAGTGGGAAGTAGTGGTTGAGATAGTGACGCTCCAGCGCCTCTCTACCCACAACGTGCGTAGCCCCCAGCAACTTTACGCCGATCAGATCCTTTGGATAGCCTACCACCGAGTCAATCATCGTCTTCAGGCCACGGTCTGTCATGATTGAGGTACGAGATGTCCCCAGGTCGATACCAATTAACAGATCTTTTCCTTTACTCTCCATCTTCTCTACCTTTTATCTTATGGTCGGTTTTCCCAACGGTTATTACATCGAAATAGACACTATAACACTACTCTTTCGAGGTGATTTTTCCCAGTGCACTCTTACTGTCGGCAAGACCGTACTTCAGCCCCATCAGGCTGTAACGACCAATACTAGCCACCCCTTTCACCCCATTGGAGAGCAGGTTCAGCACCCCTCCTCCCAAGGTCTCAACCTCGACAGATTTATCTCGTGGAATACCACTTGGCGGCATTCCATCCACAATGGCCGGGGCTCCGGTTGCAACCCGGCTACGACGCTCTGCACGTTTGCGCGCTGCGCTCGCGGTAAAGTGGCGAATCGCCTCTCTACGCTGGGCCGCGTCAGAATCCGTTGCACGAGTACCAGTGATTTTGTCCAGTGCCTCGTTGAAGTGTGGATCCTCCTGCTGCTCGGACTCCTCCTCTACAGCCTGCAACGCTTCGGTAAACTCCTCTTTGTCACCTGCTTCCATCGCCTGTTTCGGCGTTACTGCTGCCACCTCTGCCCCCTGGTTATCCTCTCGCTCAATCATCTCAATCACCTCTGCAACCTGATCCGTAGCCCGGTTATCCACTGCATCTTCTGCACGAATGTCCGTTTCACCCCTCTGTTCCCCCCCTTTTGTCTCCGCCTTTTCCATCTGCTTCCTGGCCTGGGTAGCCACTGCCTGTACCGCATCCAGCATGGAGGTAGTAGAGGTCGTTACAGGAGGATCCGCAACCGGGGGCTGCTCGGCAGCTGGTTCGGCAACAGCGGCCTCTTTCACAGCTTCAGCCATTGATGATGGAGGAACCGATAACGCAGGCTCGGACGCTACTGTTTCAGTCGTGACTGCCTCAGGCTGGTTGGATTCAGCCAAGGGGGGCATCCCGGAGTCCGTTCGGCGCTGCTCCGCCACAACCTTGGTAGCAGTTTGCACAGCAGCCTCTTCAGGTTGAGTGGTCAGACGTTTCTCCTGTTGCGTCGAGGCATCCACCATCATCTGCTGAACAACCGCCTGGCGTTCAGGGCGTGGCGGCTTTCCCCAAATGGAGAGAAATTGGGACATCTCCTGTCTACCCTGCCGTCTGGCTTGCGCCACAACCACCACACTCTCCTCCTCGGTTTGTGGGTCAATCTTGTCGGGTCTGGTAAAACGTGGCTGAATGGCAAACGGGCGAGCCTGCTCACTATTCTCCATCAAAACCTGCTCAATCAAACTTTTTGGAACGACCGTTTCAGGCTCACTGACTTCAACCGCCTCCTCTACCTCTTCGACCGGGGCAACTGCAGGTGCTGGTGGCTCCAACCGGTTCCAGAACGAGGTTGGAGCACTGGAGATTTGATCTTTGCGAACTGCCTGATGTTGCGGCACAAATGGAGTTAGAACCGGTTCCTCGGTCTTTCCCTGAAACCCTGGCGGAACCGTTGGGGCAATGGATCGACTGTTGCGAATACTGGCTGAATGATTTGACATGGCTCGTCCCTGTCGTGATTTAGCTGATGCAGAGCGGGTCTTTTTTACAACCCTCTTTTTCTTGGTGACTGCTCTCTTCTTTGTAGTGCTTTTCTTCGCTACACTTTTTTTGGCAGGACGCTGTTTTTCCGCTGACACCGAAGTCTTCTTTTTAGCCGCCTTTTTCTTTACCGCCATAGAATCCCCAACTTCGTTCACTGTAAGCTAACATAGCGCTGGCTTCCGCCACGCTCTATCAGCAGCAACACTCCATTTCTGACATCAGCCCGGGCGACCGCAACATCAAGCTCCCCCGCAGTAGTCACGGCTGCACTGTTGATCTTCAATACCACATCGCCCTTCATCAACCCGGCATTGTCAGCAACCGTTGCCGGCTTGACATCCTTGATCAGTGAGCCCTGCTTCCCTGCCAATGTGGGGAACTTCGCTACCACCTCTGCCGTCACCGGCTTCAACTCCATCCCCAACCAGCGAATCTCATTGACCAAACCTGCAGGTGGATTGTTGTTGGCACTCTTCTGCGCAGCCTGAACATTCTGCCCGGTAACCACCAGATAGAGATTCATCCGCTCACCACCGCGATATACCCCCAGCCTCAGACTATCCCCAACCTTGGCAGAGGCGATACGCTGCATCAGCTGCTGCGGATTCAACACCCAGCGCCCATCCAGCTTGAAGATCACATCCCCCGCCATCAACCCCGCACGGGAGGCACCACCACCGGCAGAGACAGAGGTGATAAAGGCACCATCGGCCACCTGCAAATTGAGTTCATCTGCCAACAGCGGGTTGATCGTGGTCAACTCTGCCCCTTCGACAACCATTTTGTTGCCGCCAGCCACATTCATCCCCAACATCGGATTGGTCATGATCTGTGGCAGAGAAAACCCACTATTACCATTGGCAGTGGCCAGCGCGACCACATTCCCCTGCACCGCTCCCTGAATCTGGTGACAGCTGCTACAGATCATGGAGGCACGGCCATCAGCCTTGTGGTTTGCCGGTGGAGTTGCCTTGGCAGGAATGACCGGAGGTACACCCGCCGCTGCAGCCGCATTCAGCCCCATGCCGGGGGTATTCCCCATTGCTGCATTGCGATTGCCTCCACGAACCTGGTGACACATCTTGCAGTCCATCTGGTTACGCCCGTCGTTATGGCTGTTGGGTGGGCGGGTTCCGGCACGAATCGGGGGAGCGGCTTGCACAGCCACATTCATACCCATTCCATTGTTGGCACCTCCCCAGGCTACCGGCTGAGCAGCATTGAGTACATCCTGCATAAAACTCTTGGCCCGGTTGATCGGTACCGCAAAGCCAACACCGGAGAAGGCCCCGGTCGGGGTATAGATCGCAGTATTGACCCCAATCACCATACCGTTACGATCCACCAGTGGGCCGCCTGAATTACCCTGATTGATGGCTGCATCGGTCTGAATCAGTTCAGCGTGCGTCAGGTTATCAATCACCATTGACCTGCGTTTGGCAGAGACAATACCCCGACTTACAGTCTGATCCAGTCCAAACGGGCTTCCCATCGCCAACACAGACTGTGCTATTTCAACCTGGTCACTATTTCCCAGCTGCGCCGGTGTCAACAGCTGATCCGGCTCGATCTTCAACAGTGCGAGATCGAGAGACTCATCCACCTTGACTGTGGAAGCCTGGTAGCGCTTGGTACCCGTCGCCGCAAATACGGTGACATTGATACCGGTTGCCCCCTTGACCACATGGTAGTTGGTAAGAACATGACCGCTGTTGCTGACCACGATGCCGGAACCAATGCTCTCGCTGGAGACACCGGATGAGGGATTGGCAAAGTGCAACTGCCCATCCTGCTGTCCGGCATTGACATTGGCACGTGTGGTAACCGAGTTGATATTGACCACACTAGGGCGCAGGGTCATGGCTACACCGCGGAAGCTGGGTGGTGCATCCTCTCCGGCATTGACATTCATCGCCATCGCGTTGACGTTGCCCATCATCGGCTGCATCATCGCAACGGTAGTGCCGGTCCATTTACCGCCTCCCGTAATCTGGTGACACTGCTCACACGGCGCCTTGGCTCGTCCATCCCGCTTGTGATTTCCGGGAATCGGAGCATTGGCACGAATCGGTGGGCCAGCTTGTGCCGCCACAGTCATCCCCATGCCATTGCCCTGCATAAATGCAACCGGAGTCCCCTGAGAACCGGCTGAAGCAGAACCAAGCTGATTGACCGGTGCTGCGGTGTGGAGCTGCTTCTCGGCCTGATAGGGGAGATACTGGTACTGATAGAGGTAGACCGAAAGCAGAATGGCTACGGCAACGCCTCCCACCATGAAGAGGTATTTACGCAGATCCTTGCCACAAGTGATCTTCGGGTTGAGCAGCGAATCAATCATGCCTCACCGTCCTTTGCGGAGGCACTGTCAGCTTTGCTCTCCCTTTTCCCGGCTGTACTTTTCTTTTTCACAGCGGCGCGCTTTTTCTTGACCGCCACCTTTTTGGCTGCTGGCTCTTCAGCGGGAGAATCATCAAGGTCCACCAGATCCTCATCGCTCTTCTCGTCGTCAGCTACCGTCGCCACACGACTGACACCAGCCATCAGTGCGACCACGCCAAACAGCAACAACAGTAGCGGGATCAATCCTCTGAGCAACTCCTCAACCGAGTACCACCAGACTGATAGCCCCCACAACCCCACGGCAAAAGCCAGCAGTCCTGCAATTATACTTGGCATCAAACGCTTCCTTCTCTCATCACTACACCTGATATCTGCTACCTCGGTAGCTCCTCAAAAATCATACTCAACAGCGGGATCTTCACGCCGTGGCGGTATCGGCTCTTCACAACGTTGCATGACCGAAAAAGCGTAGAGCATGATAGCCAGATTTCCGACCCCCGTAAAGACGAACGGCGCATACGGCCCAAAAAAGTCAAACATGAAACCCCCGATCTGTACAAACAGAATCATCCCCACCCCACCAACGGTATTGAAGGCACCCAGCACCGAACCTCGCATCTCTTCCGGCGCCAGATCAATGGTAAGCACCTGCGGGGATAACAGGGTACCTGCCTGCCCTGCAGCGATCAGAATCGCGGGAATATAGATCTCCCAATCAAACGGGTTGACCACAAACCACATCGAGACAAACCCCATGCCGGAGAGAAACATGCTCAATACCACCGCCGGGATGCGACCATACTGCTGAATAAACCAGCCCCAAACCGGGATCGTGGCCAAAATCATCGCCCCGATAGTCCCAATCAGCAGCCCCCCCTGCGCAACTGCCTCCTCCTGGGTCAAGTCGTGAATATCGGCAAAATAGACAAACCAGAGCATTAGAAAAAGACCAATCAACACCATATCATTACGTGATGAAAAGGCGGAGGCAAAGGTCATTCTCAGCCGGGCATCACGCTTGAGCAGTTGCCCCACCTTTTTCCAGGGGATCTCTGGCTCATCCAGCCTGGCTGCCACATCGATCAGGGAGCGATTGGCAAACCAGGCCCCCAGCAACGCGACAGCAGCAACCAGGTACATCGTGACCATCAACCCGGCATGCTGGGGAATCTGCATGATTACCGCATAGACCAGCGTAGCGCCAAACGACATCATGAAGGCGGCATTGGCCATCATCGAGGCACGCCCCTTCTGATCCGAGAAGTCCCCCGCCAGTGCGGCAAGCTGAGGCCAGACGGCTGCGGTTCCCAGCGACATGATGATGCGCATCAGATAGAAGATGGTGAGTCCACTAACCCCGAACCAGAGGCCGATCTCCAGGCTATTGGGAATCAACAGTGCCCCCAGCGCAGCAAAGAGAAAGCCGTAGATCACCACGGGAACCCGGCCGAAGCGGTCCGAGAGGTAGCCAAGATATCCCACGAACAGCAGATCGGCGACCTCGGTCACCGTCTGTACCGTTGCATTGATCAACCCCGCTTCATCAGCGCTGACCCCGAGCACACTACGCAGAAAGATCGGCTGTATCGCCAACACCATGGTCATGAAGATCATGCAGATGGCAGAGAGCAGATAGAGCGTATTGCGGTGATAACCTTCCGGCTGTGGCATCAATTCAGGGAGTTCTCTGGGTTGTGACGGAAACGACCCACTCGAAGTGGGTCGCTACTGCTTTCGTTATATCCGAGATAACGGTGGATCAAAGACGCGTAGAGAGCGAGTAGATCAGAGGCAGTCTCCATGCCTTGTAAAACAGTACCGAGACAATCCCGGCAAAGGAGAACAACAGTACCAACGTTGCCAGGGTACTGAAAAAGAACTTGCCAATCCCTGGCAGGTAGAGCGTAAAGATCGCCAGAATGCCGATTATCCAGATTACCAGCCCCTGACGGGCATGAAAGTAGACGTACTGATCATCCCGATTCATCACCAGAGGTACAAAAACCAGAATCCCCAGATAACTCATCAAGGCCAACACCATTGACTTCATGTTTCCTTCACTCTGAATCACATCTGTAGCCATTATTCCACTCCCCTTACATTATCCAAATGTAACTATTCAGCTCACCTCTGAATAGCTACGGTCATTATTGTTACAAATTCAAGGTAACCCCTGAATAGTTACTTTCAGTCTTCTTT
>CAYFNH010000005.1:0-55514 GCA_964344435.1 uncultured Piscirickettsiaceae bacterium
GTTGTAGATATTGTGCTACGGTTGAACAGAGCAGGTCGGGGTCTATTGGCTTGGTGAGGAAGCCATCTCCCCCCGCCTCGCTGAATGCCCTCTGATGATGCGGCATCACATTGGCGCTCAAGGCAATAATCGGTATGCTGCAGCCAGCCTCGCGTAGCCTGCGGGTTGCCTCGATTCCATCCATCTCCGGCATCTGCATATCCATCAGAATCAGGTCATACGTTCCCTGCTGTCCCATCTTGACGGCTTCGATACCGTTGGGTGCGACCTGTGTGGATACATTGCACTGTTTCAGTATCCTGGTGGTGAGGCGCTGCAGCTGAACCGTATCCTCAGCCAGTAGAACGCTTCCGGAGAGTGCCGTTGTGGAGGAGACAGGTTGCAGTTTGTCCGTGTTGTGTTCAGTAGCGACAGCCTCTGTACTGGGGGCAAGGAGAAGAGAGAGGCAGAAGCGGGAGCCTATTCCTTCGGTACTCTCCACGCTGATTTCACCCCCCATCAAACTCGCCAGCTGCTGTGAGATGTAGAGGCCAAGGCCGGTACCACCAAACCGTCTTGAGGTGGAGCTGTCGGCCTGCTCAAACGGGGTGAAGAGTCGGTCCATCATCTCACTGTTCATGCCGATCCCTTGATCTGCAATGCAGAGGAGAAAGTGGTGTTGACTGCTATCCCCCTGTGTGGAGGTATCCTGAAGGGTGAGGGTTACTTTACCGTCTGTTGGACTGAACTTGATCGCGTTGCTGAGCAGGTTGAACAGAATCTGAGTGATTCGAATTTCATCTCCAATCCAGTGCTGCTCCAGATATGGTTCCGCAGCAGGATCAATCTCCAACTGGATGGTGACCTCCTTTTCCGGTTCATAACGCTCCATCAGGCGGGTAATGTTGCGTATCAGCTTTTTCAAATCAAACGGCTGCTGCTCCAGCTCAAATTTTCCAGAGCGTATTTTAGACATATCGAGAATGTCATTGACCAGGTGGAGCAGGGTTTTTCCGGCTGTCAGGCTGTCCTGAATCATCTCCCGATAATGCTCATCCAGACGCTTTTCACCCAGCAGTAACTGGTGGTAGCCGATCATGGTGCTCAGTGGAGTGCGCAGTTCATGGCTCATGCTGGAGAGAAAGTCATCCTTGGCACGGTTCAGTGCCTCTTTCTCCCGGATCGACTGCTGCAGTATCCGCTCGTGTGCCCGGGCTGGGCGGATCAGTTGGGTCCAGAGGATGACAATGATCACGGCTGCCGTGAGCAGCGCAGAGATCAGCGTGATCATCCGCATGACTGCCTCGAACTCATCATCGATGGAGGTGATGAGCTGTTCGGTTCTGGTGATGTCGAGCTCGGCCTCCAGTGCAGCGACCCGCTTCCCCTGCAGGTGGATTGGAATGATGATGTCGGTACTACGAACGTGGTTTTCGTTGTTTTCCTTCTCCTCCAACGGACCATCCAGGTAGGAGAGGCCGCTCTCAATCACCGCGCCATATTTTCCGTTCATCTCTTTCGGGGCATGGTGCTGAAGATCCGAGTGGGCAACCACCTCCCCGTTGGCACGATAGAGGTAGATCTGTGCGACTGAGAAGGAGTAGCGCTTGTCCGGTTGTTGCAGTACCTGTTGAAACAGCGGTTCCAGGGACTTCCGGTCGAGAGGCGTTGCGAAGGTCTGAATCTGACGTTCCAGCCCGATCAGAAAGACCTCTGCCTGTTTGCGCACCTGATCAAGAATCACCTGTTCCAGAAGCTTCTCCGAGTAGAAGAAGGTTGCCAGTGAGGTACTGCTGAGCACCAGTAGCAGTGGTAGCAGCAGACGCAAAGAGAGGCTTTTGTGCCAGGGGGTGAGTGTGGTCTCCATCAAACTATTTCCGCACGGAGTGGATCTGAGAGAGCGGATGCTATGGGGAGAACCTTAAGTTTGCCTTAAGGAACCCCTGAACAAGTCATGAGCAAATGCCTAACGCCTGTAGCGCCCAATATCTTCGTTGAAGATCTTGCTAATAGCCTGCTATTGGCTGCGATCTCCGCCTTGATCTTGAACGCTACAGGCGCGATTCAAATTACTCAGACTTATTCAGAGGTTCCCTTAACACTTCAGTTTGAGGGGGGACTTCAAGGGTGAGCTGAATTAAGTTACCTTAATGGTTTCTTAAGGTTCGAGTCGTATGGTTGGCTTCCGTCGTTTGCAATGGCTCACAATGCCTCACCTGAGAATGGAAGAATGAAAAGAGTTGCTGTCTTGTTATGGTTCACCGCGTTAATCCCTTTTGAGATTTTTGCACAGTACGATCCGGTTGATCTAAACAGTGAGGCGTACCATATAGCCCGGGGAGGCCGCCTCTACGACAAGTGGTTCAAGGAGAGTGAGGCCGCTCACAGGCCCGATCAGGCCAACCCAGCCTATCCGCAGCAGAGCCACTACCATGCCGACCGGAAGCACGGAGACTGGCGCTGCAAGGAGTGTCATGGTTGGGATTACAAGGGGCGTGATGGCATCTACCGCAGTGGCAAACATGCTACCGGTATTGTTGGTATCAATCGGGTGCTGGGGCGCTCTTCCGGGCAGATTGAACGCATTTTGTCCGACAGTACACATGATCTGAAGCGCTGGATGCCGCAGCAGGACATAAAAGACTTGGCACTGTTTGTGAGCAAGGGGCAGTTCGATGTGGCTCACTATATTGATGCAGACGGTGTAGTGGTCATGGGGGATGCCACCAGAGGGGTTGGCTACTATCAGACAATCTGCGCCAACTGCCACGGTCTGGATGGGGCGGCAGAGGATACCGCTCCACCACTGGGTGGTCTTTCGCGCAAGAACCCCTGGGAGGTACTGCACAAGATTCTCAACGGGCAGCCCAATGCAGAGATGCCTGCACTGCGTGCACTCGACAAGCAGATACCGGTCGATATCCTGGCCTACCTGCAGACGCTGAAGTAAATCCGGGATGAAGCTCTCTATCACAACGGCCGGTGAAATGGGAAGGGTGCGTCAGGAACAGTATGTCCGACAGGCATTCGCGGATCAGTTTGGTGCGGAGATTTACCATTTTCTCCCCTATCTATTGAGTATTGAGGATGTAGAACAGAACCTGCAAGGGGTGCTTGGGGTTCATCCTGCCGGAGAGGTAGCGCTGTTTCTGGAGCGCTATCTGGATAGTCCGGTGGAGCCGTTGATTGCGAAAATCACCGGGGAAGAAGTCGCCCGCTCCGATGTCATCGAGTTGGGTAACCTGGCTACTACCTCTCCTGGTGGTGGGCGGATGTTGATCGTGATTCTGGCTTCCTTTCTGCGTGGGGCAGGTTATCAGTGGGTGACCTTTACTGCGCTGCCCGGTCTGATCAATTCGTTCCGGCGTTTCGGGATTGATCTCTACACGCTGGCAGAGGCCGACCCCGGCAGGCTGGGTGAAGAGGCTCGATACTGGGGAAGTTACTATGAGGGAGCCCCCAAGGTGGTTGCAGCCAATGTCGAAGAGGCACACGGTCGGCTGGAGTGCGCAGCCGTTGCCGAGCGCCTGCAGTTGACGCTGCTCTGGCGTGAGGCGTTTCTCAGTGGCCAACGTATGGAGCAGGCTCCCCTTTCATGCTGAAGGAAACGTTAGCCATGGTTAAGTCGATTCGTCGGGTTACAGTGGAGTGCCCGGATGCCATCGCCATTCGGGGAGAGCGCCGGGCGTTCACCTACTCTGAATTGGTTCAAGAGCTGGATCGGTGTGTGGCGTGGCTGCGTACCATCCCGGCTCAGCGGTTTGCCATCGATCTGGAGAATGGCCCGGCCTGGGCGGTGGTGGATTTGGCACTGCTGGAGTGTGGCAAGGTGTCGATTCCAATGCCGGGGTTCTTCTCCCAACCGCAGCGAAACCACCTGCTGCACGATGCCGGGGTGGAGCGGATATTGACCTGTTCACCGCAGTCGTATGAGGGTGCCGTTGCAACCAGTTGGGTGCAGTGGGGAGGGGAGGAGATTGCCCTGGTTGCCTGCCCTGCGCCCAGTACAGAAACCAGAGCGTTACCTCAGGATACCTGCAAGGTGACCTATACCTCCGGTACTACCGGCAGCCCCAAGGGGGTCTGTGTTGGTAGCCGTGCACTTACACAAGTGGTGGAGTCGATTGTGGAGCGTACCGCCGTGAGCAGAGCGGATACTCATTTGAGTCTGCTGCCGTTGACTACCTTGCTGGAGAATGTTGGTGGGCTCTATGCAGCACTCAGTGCCGGGGCTTGTGTGGTGCTGCTGTCACAGGCTACGGTGGGGATACAGGGGGCCTCCGGTATCGATCCACAACGTTTTCTGGGGCAGTTGCAGCAACAACAGGCGACCACCACCATTCTGATTCCACAGATGGTGGATCTACTGGTCAACAAGCTCGAATCGGGCAGCCCCTTTAGGCACAACCTCCGTTTTGTGGCAGTGGGTGGTGCAGCGATCTCGGAAGAGGTGTTGAGGCGTGCTGCCGAGGTGGAGTTACCGGTCTATGAGGGGTATGGCCTCTCCGAGGCGACCTCGGTAGTGAGTTGCAATGTGCCGGGAGAGAACCGGATTGGAAGCGTCGGCAAGGTACTGCCGCATGTGCAGTTGCGCATTACCGAAGATGGGGAGATCCGGGTCAAGGGTGCGCTCTTCAACGGGTATCTGGGAGAGGGAGCTGTAGATGTGGATCGAGATGGATATCTGGCAACCGGTGACCTGGGGTCGCTGGATCAACAAGGGTACTTGACCCTGCAAGGGCGCAAGAAACATCTGCTGATCACCGCCTTTGGCCGCAATCTGGCCCCCGAGTGGGTTGAGCGTGAGCTGGTAGCGCAGCCTGCACTGTTACAGGCGGTGCTGTTTGGTGATGGAAGGCCGTGGAATGTCGCAGTATTGGTTGCCTCGACCCCCTCGGCTGAGGTGGTGCAACATGCGGTGGAGCGGGTCAATCGGCAGCTACCCGATTATGCCCGGGTGTGCCGCTGGATTCTGGCAGAGGAGCCCTTCACGGTAGCCAATGGGGAGTGGACGGGGACCGCGTGCCCACGCAGAGAAGAGATCTGGAAACGGTATGGAGTGCAGATTGAAGCACTCTATCGACAACATGGTGAGGAGTCGTATCAATGAGTGATTTTTACCAACACCTGCTTCAAGAAACAGAAACGGAGCGCAATACCATGCTGGCAATCCCGATATTGCAGCAGGCGGTTGCAGGGGGGATCAGCCGTGATGCCTACCTGGACTTTCTTAAACAGGCCTATCACCATGTCAAACACACCACGCCGCTGCTGATGGCTTGTGGTGCGCGTCTGCCGGAGTCGATGGAGTGGCTGCGTGAGGCGGTTGGTGAGTATATCGAGGAGGAGATGGGGCATCAGGAGTGGATCCTCAATGATATTGAGGCGCTGGGGGAGGATCGAGAGGTGGTACGCAACGGGCAGCCCCATATCGAGACCGAGCTGATGGTTGCCTATGCCTGGGACACCATTCAGCGGGGTAATCCGGCCGGGTTCTTCGGTATGGTGCTGGTGCTGGAGGGAACCAGCGTGCAGCTTGCGATTCGTGCAGCCGATGCCATTGAGCACTCTCTGGGGTTGCCGGAGGAGGCCTTCAGCTATCTGCGTTCCCACGGTTCACTGGATGTGGAGCATGTCGGCTTATTTGAGCGCTTGATGAACCGAATCGAGACTCCGCAGGAGCAGCAGGCGATCATCCATTGTGCCCGGGTAATGTATCGACTCTATGGTGATATCTTCAGGAGCATCGGATGAATTTACAGCAAAAGCGGGTGGTGTTGACCGGGGCATCCGGGGGGATTGGTCGGGAGTTGGTGGAACAGTTGCTACAGCGCGAGGCGCGGGTGGTGATGGTGGGACGCAATGCGGATGCGCTGGCCTCGGTAGAGGCTGCGTTGGGTCATGCTGGCGCTGGTGATCAACAGAGTCTGTTTTCATTGACAGCGGATGTGACCAGTGTGGCAGGCAGGCAGCTTATTGTGGACTTCTCGCAGCAGGCGATGGGTGGGGTGGATATGCTGATCAACCTGGCCGGTGCAATGAGCTTTACCGAGTTTGTCGAAGAGACTGATGAGACTACTGAGCAGCTGTTTCAGGCCAATGTGTTGGCCCCAATGCAGTTGAGTCGACTGCTGCTGCCGCAGATGGTCGAGCGGGGTGCCGGGGAGATTGTCAATGTGGGTTCAATCTTTGGTTCCATCGCCTTTGCCTGGTTTACCACCTACTCGGCCACCAAGTTTGCGCTGCGTGGGTTCAGTGAAGCACTGCGTAGAGAGCTGCGGGGTAGCGGGGTTGGAGTCAGCTATATTGCTCCCAGGGCAGTCCGTACCTCTTTCAACTCGAGTCGGATGGTGGCGATGTGTAATGAAACGGGAACCACCATGGATGATCCGGCGGTTGTGGCGATGGAGATTGTGAAAACCCTGGAAAAGGGGCGCAGAGAGCGTTATCTGGGGTTTCCGGAGAAGTGGTTTGTCCGTATCAACAGTCTGTTTCCGCGTCTGGTGGATCGGGCGCTCGATCAGCAAAACCGTATTGCAAAGAGATTTTTGGGAGCACAGGAGTAGTTTGATGAGAAAGAGTTTGAGCGTAATGCTGGCAGCGGTGGTAATGGCCAGCCCATTTCATCGGGTTGAAGCGGGTGAGATGGAGCAGTCACTGCAGGCCATCCAGAAGGAGTGGGCGCAGATCCACTATCAGACAGCGGAGCAGGAGCAGGTATCTGCTCTGGAGGCGCTGTCGAAGCGGGCTGGTGCACTCAGTGCGCAGTACCCGCAACGTGCGGAACCACTGGTATGGGAGGGCATTGTGCTCAGTACCTATGCCGGTGCCGAGGGTGGCCTGGGTGCATTGGGGCTGGTGGAAGAGGCACAGAAACGGCTGCTGCGGGCTGAGAAGATCAGCTCGGAGGTGTTGGATGGATCGATCTACACCAGCTTGGGCAGTCTCTATTATCAGGTTCCGGGGTGGCCAATCGGATTTGGTGATGATGAGCAGGCGGAGCGCTATCTGTTACGTGCGCTGCAGCTCAACCCGGATGGGATTGACCCCAACTACTTTTATGGGGATTTTCTGCTGGAGCAGCATCGTTACCAGGAGGCAATTGAGGTGTTGAAGCATGCGTTGCAGGCCCCGGATCGTCCGAACCGGCCACTTGCAGATGCCGGGCGTCGTGATGAGATTCGGGGAAAACTGGCTCGTGCAGAGGAGCAGTTGAGTAGCCGTGCCGAAAGTGGGAATCCGTTTTTCCAGTAGGGGTGATGGTGGCGCTATAGCTGCCAGTTGATCGGGGAGAGGTTGTGCCGGGTCAGGTACTCATTGGCCTGGGAGAAGGGGTGGCTGCCGAAAAAGCCACGGTGTGCGGAGAGAGGAGAGGGGTGCGGGGAGTGGATCACCCGATGACGTTGAGGGTCGATCCGTTGCCCCTTCTTCTGGGCGTAGCTGCCCCAGAGGATAAAGACCAGGTGCTCTCGTTCCCGATTGAGGTGGTCGATGGCGGCATCGGTAAAGGTCTCCCACCCTTTGCCCTGATGGGCACCGGCACGGCCCTGCTCCACGGTCAGTACCGAATTGAGTAGCAGTACTCCTTGTTGTGCCCAAGGGGTAAGGGTGCCGGAATGGTTGTGGATGTCGAGGTCGTCCGCCAACTCCTTGTGGATGTTGAGCAGGGAGGGCGGAATCTTGATGCCGGGGAGTACTGAGAAGCAGAGTCCATGTGCCTGGCCTGGGCCGTGATAGGGATCCTGGCCGATGATCACCACCTTGACCTGGTGGAACGGGGTCTGTTCAAAGGCGTTGAACCACTGTCGGGCAGGAGGGAAAATGTGTGCCCCCTGCTGTTTGCGCTGCTGCAGAAACTGGCGCAGTTGAACCATGTAGGGCTGTTCGAACTCTTTCAGTAGTACCTGTTTCCAGCTCTCCTCCAGCTTGATATGGTCGGTGTTGGATTGGGACATCGGGTGGATGGTCTGCTTTCAGGTAATGCGCCCACGCATTTTCACTGCCTCGGCTACCCGGTTGATGGCAATCATGAAGGCGGCGGTGCGGTAGGAGAGGTCTTTGCGTGAGTGGGCCAGTGCCGCGACCTCGAAGAAGCTGTCTACCAGCTTCTTCTCCATCTTCTTGGCTACCTCGGCCTCTTCCCAGTAGTGACGTTGCAGGTTCTGTACCCACTCGTAGTAGGAGACGATGACACCACCGGCATTGGCCAGAATATCGGGGATTACCGGAATATTCTTGCTTAACAGGATCTCGTCTGCAGTTGGGGTGGTAGGGGCGTTGGCCGCCTCAATGATCATTTTACAGTTGAGGCAATCGGCATTCATCTTGTGGATGACACCGCCGAGCGCGGCCGGAATCAGGTAGTCGCAATTGAGGCAAAGCAGCTCCTCGTTGCTGATTGGTTCGGCCAGAGTGGATCCATGAATGGTTCCCTCTTGCTGTCGGTGTTCCAGTAGTGCAGGGATATCGATGCCATTGTCATTATAGAGTGCACCACTGGCATCACTGACGGCGATGATCTTGCAGCCATAGCCATGCAGGGTGGTGGCGGCCCAGCTACCGACATTACCGAACCCCTGAATCACCACACTGGCCCCCTCAATCGGCATGTTGCGATATTTGGCGGCCTCCCGCAGTACAATGGAGACTCCCGCTCCGGTTGCGGCCTCACGCCCCCTGGATCCTCCCAGGCTGATGGGTTTTCCGGTTACGATGCCGGGGCTGTAGCCGTTGGTCTGGCTATACTCATCCATGATCCAGGCCATGATCTGGGCGTTGGTGTTCATGTCTGGGGCAGGGATGTCGCTCTGAACGCCGATGATCGGGCTGATCGCTCGGACAAAGGTGCGGGTCAGCTGTTCCAGCTCACGCGTGGTGAGTTCGTTGGGGTCGACGTGAATCCCTCCCTTGGCCCCCCCAAAGGGGATGTCGACCAGTGCGGTTTTGAAGGTCATCAGCGCGGAGAGAGCGCGAACCTCATCGATATCGACTTGTGGATGGTAGCGTAGTCCCCCCTTGCAGGGACCACGGGCATCGTTGTGCTGAATGCGGTAGCCGCGCAGTACCTTGAGGCTGCCATCCTCCCGAATCAGAGGAAGCTCGACGCTTAACTCCCGGTCTGGATATTTGAGCAGGTTGGCCATATTTTCATCCAGTCCGAGCTCTGCGCTGACACGATCAAACTGATCGCAGTAGGCCTTGAAATTGTTGATTTCCATCTAGTACTCCGACAAACATGGGGTTGGCTGTCTCAGCAAGTCTGAATAGGGCGAGCGTGATAGTAGCATGTATCTGGTTGACTACGCTTTTTCGGTAAACCCCGATTGGTTGCGTCGCTGTTTTTTCCTGGGAGGGTGTTTTGGGGCAAACTGCAAACAGTCTCGACCATCGGCGAGTCGTACCTCGAGCGCTGGAAGTTGTCTGGATTTGATCCCGTAGGCGCGGCAACCGCGAGGGAAGTTTTTGTCCCAGGTAATAAAGAAGTGTTGGCACTCAAAGCAGTTGGGGCCTTGTCGACGCATGGCGGTAGGGTATCAGCAGTCGTTGTGAAACATTCAGGGGATCCTTGGGTGCTATTTTACCGGTATAGCGGCTTATTGTGAGGATTAAGTCTCTCCTTAGTGAGGTCTGGTGCGACGCTTATATTGGCATGAACTTTGCTTTATTTATCTTGCAGTATAACCATAGTCAATTTTTTGAGGATGTCGAGTCATGATGAGTAAATTGAGAGAGGAGCTTCTGGATGCGATGGGGGCCACATATCAGCAGTTTTCGCAGGCGATGGAGCGTGGAGAGGCGACACGGGCGCGTAGTGCGCTATCCAAACTCAAATCCCTGAAGGAGAGTCTGATCTCTGCCCGTGATGAGGAGCAGAATCGTTATCTGCATAGCAGCAAGTCCGGGCAGAGCTGTGTGGTCTGTGCGGATGAGAAGGGTAGCTCTGTGGTTGTGCAGGCGTGGGATGGCTGTGAAGGGTGTGAAGTAACCCGCTTTCGCAGTATGGCGGCGGCAAAACGTGCACTGCTGCAAAATGGCTATGTCTCCATGTCCATGATTTGATCTGGTGTAACTGCCATCACCAGAGTTGCAGCGCCTCCTGTCGTACCTCATCGACCGATTTTCCGGTAACCGAACCGATCGCCTGGTGGGGTTGCAGCCCCTGACGGAAGGTGAGTAGCCGTTTTCTCTTTTGCTCGGCTGCAGCGGCCTTGCCGGTAGTGGGGTCGATATAACGGGTGGTCATCCCTTTGGGGCGGGGGTGTCGTTTCACGGCAAGTTGTGGCAGCAGTGGCTGCATGAACTCAATCCACATCGGTAGTGCGGTATGCCCGCCCGATTCATCCTTGCCCAGTGGGTAGGGTTGGTCGTAACCGATCCAGCTGACCGCCACCAGATCCGGGTGGTAACCGGCAAACCAGGTATCAATGGAACGGTTGGAGGTGCCGGTCTTGCCGGCAATATCCTTGCGCTTCAACACCTGTGCATCCTGCGCCGTGCCACGCAGAATGACCTTTCTTAACATCTCATCCATCAGGTAGTGGACCTCTGCGGTCAGTACCCGAAACTTTCGGTGTTTATTGCAGAGTATGCACTGTTTCAGCCTGGCCCCTTCGATGGAGTGAATCAGGTAGGGATAGACCCGTTTTCCCCCGTTGGCAAACGGGGCATAGCTGGCGGCAACCTCCAGTGGAGAGGCGGGTAGAGAACCGATGGCGAGCGTCAGATCCTGATGCTGTCGCACCCTTTTTTTTGTAAAGCCAAGCCGGCTGAGGTGATGCAGTACCGGTTTGAAACCGATCTGTTGCAACAGGCGGATGGAGGCGAGGTTTCTGGAGTAGATCAGCCCATCTTCCAGTAGTGTGGGGCCATGAAAGAGGTGTCCCGAATTTTCCGGCTTCCAGGGAGGAAAGTCGAGAGAGCCCTTGAACACCAGGGGGGCATCGTTGAGCAGGGTGGCAACGGTCTTTCCCTGATGGAGTGCAGTGCTGTAGATCAATGGCTTGATGGTAGACCCCATCTGTCGCAGTGACTGAGTGGCTCGATTGAAGGGGGTCTTGTCAAAATCGGTGCCGCCACTGAGTGCGGTAATTGCACCATCCTCGGGATTAAGCGCAATCAGTGCTCCTTGCACTCCCTGCGGTGGAAGCGGGTTCTCGTCTTCGCCCAGTTGACGCTTGCGTTGGCGACGGTTGGTGGCGGCGACGGTTTTACGCAGGGCGTGAATCGCGCTGCGTTGTTGTTGCGGGAGGATGGTGGTGGTGACTGTAATCCCGCTTGTGTAGGTGGCCTCTCCCAGGTTATGGAACAGCTCGGCACGAACCATCTCGGCTACGTAGGGGGCGTTTGTCTCAATCGGTTGCTGGTGCAGTTGGGCGCTCAGTGGCGCGCGCACCGCAGCCTGGTGTTGTTGGTTGGTGATCATGCCGAGTTGATTCATCCGCTTGAGAACATAGTCGCGGCGCTCTTTGGCGCGCTCGGGATTGCGAATCGGGTTGATGCTGGAGGGGGCCTTGGGCAGGGCGGCAATCATGGCGGTCTGTGCCAGGGTGGCCTGCTGTGGAGAGACCCCGTAATAGGTCTGGAAGGCGGCAGCAATGCCATAGGCTCGATGCCCCAGAAAGACCTTGTTGAGGTAAAGGGTGAGAATCTCCTCCTTGCTGTAGTGCTCTTCGATGCGCAGTGCGAGAAACAGCTCCTTGATCTTTCGCTCCCAGCTCTTCTCCCGGGTGAGAAAGAAGTTGCGTGCCATCTGCATGGTGATGGTGCTGCCGCCCTGACGCTTCTCTCCGGTGATCAGGTACTGGAATGCGGCTCGGGCAATGCCGGTTGCATCGATGCCGGGGTGTTCAAAATAGCGCTCATCTTCTGCGGCGACGATGGCATCAACCATCTGTTTCGGGATTTCATCATAACGCAGCGGGCTGCGGTGTTTTTCGCCAAACTCGGCGATCAGTGATCCGTCTGCGGCCAGCACTCGCAGTGGAGTCTGCATCTGGATATCCTCAATCTCCTGCTGTCCGGGAAGGGCAGGGAGAATGAGTTGTTTGACGTAGTACCAGGCGGCTCCGGCTCCGACTGCCGGCAGCAGGGAGAGAATCAGCAGAAAAACACGCATTCAGAAGCTGGGTAATTGCCAGTGGACAGCATTACGCATGGTTGCTCTCGGCAGCCTCACGCTCGGCCCGTTTCTGGGCGCGCAGCTGCTTGGTCTGTTCCTGCAGTACTTTGCGAACCACGCGATCCTGATCCTCTTCATGCATGTGGGTGAATTCAATGGCTACTCGCCACTCGCCGTTTGGATCCCCTTCAGCAGGAAAGGACTTGATTGCCCGTGCAACCGAGCGTACCGCAACATGCTCCGGCACAAAGGTGATCTTGCAGTCCAGCAGGGTGCCGGCATCAAGCTCCTGCTGGTAGTAGATCAGAGCGCCACCACCACTGATGTTGATCGGCATCAGAATATTGGCAGGGACCCCGGACTGCGGGTTGAGTGCCTTCAGGAATTCAACCTCCTGAGTGAGCAGGTTGATCTTCATGTTGAGCATATCGAGCAGATGCCCCAGTTGCATATTGCTGTTACTGAGCGCGGCAATGGCATCCAAGATCTGTTTGTTGATTTTGACGGCTTCGGAGTCGATGCTCTCGCTGGGTACTCTTGAACGGATCATGGTGGCCAGGTTGTTGGCCTGAGGTTCATCGATGATGGTGCACTGAACCAGTGCCTCAAGATCAATCCTGAAATGTTTGCGTGACTGTGACATGAGAAAATTCCCGGTTGTTATTTTTGATTATTTTTTCAGGATAATCTCCACCCGCCGGTTTGCTGACCGCCCCATCGGGTTTCGGTTATTCTCAATCGGATCGATGTCGGCATGCCCTTCGGCCTGGATGCGGCCGGAAAGCTCCGGTTCAAACTCCATCATTTTATGCACTACAGCAGTTGCGCGCATACTGGAGAGCTCCCAGTTGGAGCCAAACTCCACATTGGAGATTGGTATGTTGTCGGTGTGCCCAATTACCTGAATGCGCCCTTCCATCTTGGCGAGGTCGGCAGAGACCTTCTCCAGGGTGGCAAAAATAGCCCGGTTGAGCTCCGCCTTTCCGGTTTGGAAGGCGGCCTTGTCCTTGAGTCGAATCAAAACGGTGTTCTCATTCCCCTCGACCTCGGCCTGACGCAGAAAACTTTCCAACTTGAGGGACTTCTGCAGCGTCTTGGTGTCTTCCTGGGTCTTTCGTATCTTCTCCAGATCGCTCTCCCCATCGGCACCAGAACGCTGGGCCAGTATACGTTGCGAGATGATGGTGGTGGTCTCCTGGCGAACCTGATCCTTGGTGGTCTTCTTGGTAACGTTGGGTGACCACTTGTCCGCGATGATCGAGACCCCCATCGGGGTATTGTGGGCAATCACCTCATTCTGAACACCAAACGCCTTGTCCATGCCGGCTACCACCTTCTTCATCTTCTTGGCATCGATGGTGGCAAAGGAGAGCAGCAGTACAAAAAAGCAGAGCAGCAGCGACATCAGGTCACCAAAGGTGGCCAGCCAGGCGGGTAACCCTGGAGGGCACTTCTTTTCGGGCGCTTCTGCCATGTTCGACTACTCTTCGTGTTCGGCGCGCTGTTTGGAGGGGATGTAGTTGAGAAGGGAGGATTGCAATACCCGGGGGTTGAGCCCCTCCTGAATACCTGCGACCCCCTCAATGATCAGAGTCTTCTGGATACGTTCCTGTTCGGTACGTAGCTCCAGTTTTTTTGCAATGGGGATGGCAACCAGGTTGGCAAGCAGTGCGCCGTACAGGGTGGTCAACAGGGCTACCGCCATCGCAGGGCCGATCGCAGCGGGGTCGCTCATGTTGGCCAGCATCTGTACCAGACCAATCAGGGTGCCCACCATGCCCAGAGCGGGAGCCAGATCTCCCCAGGACATGAAGAGCTTCTGGGCGATTTCGTGTCTCCCCAGAGTGAGCACCATTTCCGAGCTCAGTTTTGCGCTGACAGAGTGGGTGTCCTGACCATCTACCCCCATCTGTAATCCGGCACGCAGGAATTCGCTCTCGAAGTTCTCCATCATCCCCTCAAGCGCCAGCAGCCCCTCCTTGCGGACCACCTGTGCCGCCTCCACGATTTGGGTAATCAGGTCGATATTCTGAGTCTCTTTATACATGAAGGCCTTGGCGGCTGTACCCCAGGCGGCGAGAAACTGTGCCAGGGTGAACTGCATCATCACCGCCGCGAGTGAGCCACCGACCACGATTACCAGAGAGGGGGCGTTGACAAACATTCCCATGTCGCCACCGAGCAGAATGGTCACCACGACCAGTACCCATGCCAGTATGATGCCTACAAGACTTGCAATATCCATATTAAATGTATGAAAGAGGTAGTATTTATGGTAAAGATATGAAAAAAATGGGTAATGCTGCAAGTGTGCTCTTCCACTGTGCAACATTTGTGATACATTATCGGCAACTCTGGGGTGAATTCCAATGATTTATTCCAGAATGAGGTTGGCTTTATATCGGCGCTTGTTCTTCCTCTGGTGGAGAGATATAGTTGACCGGTATTCGTTAGCTGGCCGGTATTAGTCCGTTTTTCAAGGAGTATTCAATGCAGACAACACAGGCGGTTGCTGGTCAGGGAAGGGGTGACCTGTATGGCAACAGTGTTCAGGATCAGTATCTTGTGTTTACCTTGGGCGGGAAGCAGTATGGCGTTGACCTGATCAAGGTTCAGGAGATCAAGGAGTGGGAGGAGCCGACTCCGATGCCGGGAACCCCGCAAGAGGTGCGTGGGGTGCTCAATTTGCGAGGCGTGGTGGTGCCGATTGTCGATATGCGTCTGCGCTTTAGTATGGGAGAGGCCGGCTTTACCCGGGAGACGGTGATTATTGTTACCCTGATCCAGGGGCGTGCAGTGGGTCTGGTGGTGGATTCGGTATCGGATGTGATTTCGCTGTCGGAGGGGCAGTTCAAAAATGCTCCATCGGTGGATGGTTTTGATGATCACCACATGAAGGGGATTGCAGCGCTTGATGATGGTATGGTCATTCTGTTGAATGCAGACAGTCTGCTCTCGGCAGAGACGCTGCAGTTATAGTTCTGGTGGTCGATTTACGATATCCTTTGATAGATGGATGACAGGCATAGAGATTTGCATGTTTTCTTAATTTTTGGAGTACGAGAAGAGAGATGGCAAAAATACTGATTGTGGATGACTCGGTCTCAATGAGACAGATGGTTACATTTACCCTGGAAGGGGTGGGGCATGAGGTGGATCAGGCTGAAGATGGGGTTCAGGCACTGGAGATGGCAAAGGGACAGCAGTACGAGATGGTTCTCACGGATGTCAATATGCCGAATATGGACGGGATCGAGATGACCCGGCAAATGCGCCAGCTGCAGGGGTATCAGTTTTTGCCTATCCTGACACTGACGACCGAAGCGGCAGATGAGAAGAAGATGGCGGGGCGGGATGCCGGGGCAACCGGATGGATTGTCAAGCCCTTCAGTCCGGATAAATTGCTGGCGACAGTAAACAAACTGTTGGGGTAAGTGAGGAGGTTGCCTGTCGGTGCGGGCAAGCGATGGGTCAGGCGGATGGTTGAATATTAGGAGATCGTAGATGGCGATTGATATGGAGCAGTTTCGACAGGTCTACCTGGAAGAGAGTTTCGAGGGGCTGGAGATCATGGAGTCCGGCCTGTTGGCGCTGGATCCTGGCAAGGCCGACTCCGAGGAGATTAATACAATCTTTCGCGCTGCCCACTCCATCAAGGGCGGGAGCGCCACTTTCGGTTTTGAAGAGGTTACCGGGTTTACCCATATCATGGAGACCCTGCTGGATCAGATGCGCTCGGAAGAGCGAGATGTCACCCCTGAAAATGTAGATTTGCTGCTGCGCTCGGTCGATTGCCTGCAGGAGATGTTCGTCGCCCTCAAGGATGGTGATAGGATCAATGAGTCCCGTGTCGATGCGATGCAGCAGGAGCTGGAGCAGATGCTGGGCGGTGAGTCGACTTCGGCTGCAGCCACCCCGGCCGGGGCGCCGACAGGCGGGGAGAGTGCAGCAGGTTGGGAGATTACCTTTGTCCCTTATGCAGGGATGTTGCGTACCGGTAACGAGCCGTTGCGTATCCTGCGCGCGTTGCGTGAACTGGGTGAGGTCGAGGTTGTGGTGCAGCGTGATGATGTGCCGATGCTGGAGGAGTTGCGCCCGGAAGACTGTCAGCTCGGGTGGAAGCTGGTATTGAAAGGGGAGGCCAGCGAAGAGGAGGTTGCCGAGGTTTTCGAGTGGGTCGAGGATGATTGTGATCTGAAGATTGTGCCCTTGTCTCCAGCTTCCGAGGGTCAAACAGAAGCGGCTGGTGCTGACACCGGGGCGGCGAAGCCTGTGGCAGGCGCAGCTACAGGTAGGCAGGGTGAGCATGCCACGGAGCGCAAGAAGAGTGGTGGTAAACAGCAGAGCTCTTCCATCCGTGTGGCGATTGAAAAGGTGGACGCACTGGTCGACATGATCGGAGAGTTGGTGATTACCCAGTCCATGTTGAGCCAGATTGGTGAAAACTTCTCTGTCGATATGATCGAACGCATGCGTGAGGGATTGACGCAACTGGAGCGCAATACGCGTGAGTTGCAGGAGAGCGTAATGCAGATCCGCATGCTGCCGATCAGCTTTGCCTTCAATCGCTTTCCGCGTGTGGTGCATGATCTTAGTGCAACCCTGGGCAAGAAGGTCGAGTTGGTGGTTAGTGGTGAAGGTACCGAGCTGGACAAGACGGTGCTGGAGCAGATCGGTGATCCGTTGGTGCACCTGGTGCGTAATTCGATTGATCATGGTATCGAATCTCCTCAGGAGCGTGTCGCCAAGGGCAAGCCAGAGGTGGGTACGGTCAACCTCAATGCCTATCACCAGGGGGGCAATATTGTGATTGAGGTGGCTGACGACGGTGCAGGTCTCAATAAAAAGGCGATCATCAACAAGGCGGTGCAGCAGGGGTTGATTGATGAAGGGGAGGATCTGCCCGATGCAGAGGTCTTTGATCTGCTTTTTCGTCCGGGCTTTTCCACCGCCAAGGAGGTTACCGATGTCTCCGGTCGCGGAGTAGGAATGGATGTGGTTCGCAGAAATGTCCGCACACTTGGGGGTAATGTCGAGGTGACCTCGGTACCGGGGGAGGGCTCCACCTTTACCGTACGTTTGCCGCTGACGCTGGCGATTCTGGATGGTCAGCTGTTACGCATTGGTAACGAGATTTTCATTATTCCATTGGTATCCATTATCGAATCAATTCAGGTCAACATGGAGCATGTCAACTCCATCGCTCATCAGGCTGAGGTTTACCAGTTGCGAGAGGAGTATTTGCCGATTGTGCGTCTGCATGAACGGTTGCAACTGGAGGATGGCAACAAGGATCTGCAGAAGGGGTTGCTGGTTGTGGTTGAGGCGGACGGCAAGCGTGCCGCGTTGATGGTGGATGATCTGTTGGGGCAACAGCAGGTGGTCATCAAGAGTCTGGAGACCAATTTCCACAAGATGATGGGACTTTCCGGTGCGACCATTCTCGGGGATGGTACGGTGGCCCTGATTCTCGATGTGGCCGAGTTGATGAATGACAGTGTGGTTACTACAGTAGCGCAGTCGATGGCCAATGCATCGAATCGGGGTGCGCGTGGTAGCGCCCCTGTGATTCACTGATGCGACGAATCGCTGTTGTTAACCAGAAGGGAGGGGTTGGGAAGACCACCTTGACCAGCAATCTGGCATTTGCGCTCTCCAGGCAAGGGAAGCGGGTGCTGTTGCTTGATATGGATCCTCAGTCCCACCTGGCAGCCAGCCTTGGTGTGGTGGATCGTAGATTGTCTGGAATGGACAAGGTACTGATGCAGCAGGAGCAGCTGGAAGATCACGCCATTCTGGTAAGAGATAACCTCAACCTGATCCCGGCAGGGAGCCAGTTGGGGGTTCTGGAGAACCAGAGTGGGGGCAGAGAGGAGGATGGGCGGGCGGCATCACCGGGAAAACTGTTGCGAGAGGCGATTGATCGCTCTGCCATTCGAAGTGATTTTCTATTGATTGATGCGCCCCCCTCGTCCGGATTGCTGGTGGTCAATATCCTCTATGCGGTCGATGAGGTGATCATTCCAGTAACGGGAGACTATCTTGGCTTGCAGGGGCTCTCCTACCTGATCGGGACACTGAAAAAATTTGAAACCACCCTGGGGCATCAGCTCAAGCGACATCTGGTGATATCCCGTTTCAATAAACGGCGTAGGTTGGCGCGTGAGGTTCGGGACAAAATTCATGGGTATTTCCCGGGCGAGCTGATGAAAACCCCCATTCGGGAGTGTGATGCACTGGCCGAGGCTCCTGGTTTTGGCAAGAGTGTAATTGAGTATCGATGGCATGCGCCGGGGGCGAGAGATTTCAAGTCGCTGGCAACGGATCTGCTGAAAGGGCGGGCCTATGCTTGATGTAGCGGTAAAAATGTAATGGAGGCTGGTTATGGGCAACAATGAGATGATTGGGCATGATCCACTGGCCTGGATCAAAGAGGAGAGTGTGTCAGAGCCGGAGCAGAGTGTTGCGGGTGAGGTCAACACGGTAGTGGAAGCCGCACCACAAGCTGAGGAGCCGACAACAACGCCCGAGTCACAGATCACCACTCAGCTAGCTGCTGAAGCGGTTCAACAGAGCGTGGCGGAGCCAGAAAGAGAAAGTGAGCCGGCAGCAGAGCCGGAGCCAGTGGCTGCGGCACCGGTTGAGCCAGCTACCGAGAATGTTGTCGAGAGCCAGGCAGATCCGCATGTATTCGACCTCGGGGAGCAGTTGGTCATCTCCAATGTTGGCAAGATACGGGCAGAGTGGATGGAGCGGATTGTGGCTGGTGTGGAGTCTCCGATTACGCTGGAGGGTGGAGCGGTACAGAGCATTGATACCGCCGGTTTGCAGTTGGTGATTGCGCTCTCTCGACAGTTTGGCGAAGATGGGATCTCTTGGCAGTGGGGGGAGCGGTCTGAATTGTTGAAGAGCAGCGCGTCTCAGCTTGGGCTCTCTCAAATTATGTCACTCTGATCTTGGCATGGCGATTTATGAGCTACGGTGCATGATATGGATGAGATAGAGGTTGCAGAGGGTAACCGCTCATTGGGCTGGAAAGAGCTTCAGGATACGGTGTTGACACTCAATCTTGCGGTTGCCCAGATCCAGATGTCGATGAAGGATGGAGAACACTCGGTTTCTACCCTGATTGACTCATTTACCACGCTCTCCGGATGTGTTCAGGTTATTGATAGTGCCAGCGGAGAAATTCCCGACCACCCGAGCGAGGAGACTAACTGCCGGGTGATCCGTGAAACGGTACAGACCAATGTGGATCTGGTTGCAGAGAAGGTGGGGGCAGCCATTGTTGCCTTTCAGTTCTATGACAAACTGACCCAGCGGCTCTCTCATGTCAGTAGCAGTCTTTCGGCACTCACAGAACTGGTTTCTGATCAAGAGCATATTGAGTCTCATCAGGAGTGGCACAATCTGAGGGAGCAGATCCGGAAAATCTATAGCATGGTGGATGAGGCGGGGATGTACGATGCGATCATGCAGGGTGAGTCACTGGAGAATGCATTGAAACTGGCTACACAACAGCACGAGCGGCCAGCGGATGAGAGTGATAATTCAGGAGAGGTCGACCTGTTCTGAAAAAAGTGCTATATTATTCATGAAACCTACAAGGGTTGGGTGGACAGTTATATAACAATAATCATATTAAGGGGGGAAGTGATGGGGACATTTTTTCGAGATTTGTCGATTGCCAAGCGCATTGCCTTGTCGTTTGGGATGATTCTGGTTCTCGCAGGAGCTAGTGGCGGGGTTGTGCTGGTCAACATGAATGAGCTGGGGGAGCAGCTCACGGAGATTGTTACCAACTACAATGTGAAGATTCAGCTCGCCAGTGATATTCGCGACGAGGGCCGCCAGCGTGCCGAGTCGATCCGTAACATGTTGCTGACCGAGGATGAGGAGAAGATTGCCCGCTTCAAGGAGAATTTTGATGCCTCGGTGAAGCGCTATAGCGCACTGATTCTGGAGCTGGATGAGCTCATCGATGATGAGCAGGAGCAGGCGATGATGGATCGGGTGCGCAAAAGCTCGGCGGCAACTTTCCCGGTGATGAATGTAATGATGCAGAATATAATGGACGGCTTTGGGGAGGACTCCATCGAGGTTTTGCATACCGAAGGGGCGGCCTTGCAGTCTGAACTGCTCGCTGCGCTGGATGAGTTTGTCGAACTGGAGAAGTCTCGCATCAATAGTGCAAGTGAGCGTGCCAAGCAGGTTGCCAAAAGTGGCTTGGTAACGGTGGTTGCCGCCAGTATCGCGATCTTTGTGGTCATTCTGATTGTCTGGTTCCTGCTCTCCCGCTCCATGAGTCGACCACTCAAGGGGATTGTGATGTTGATGGAGAGGTTGCGCCAGAATGGTGACTTCTCCGTTCGCTGCCGGGACTATGGCGAGAGTGAACTGGGGTTGATGGCGGCAGGCTTCAATGAGCTGATGGATTCGCTGCAAACCAATATCGATGCCATTCGTAATGGTATGCGGGAGGTGGCCAAAGGGCGACTGAGTACGTTGGTACAGACTGATGCCAAGGGGGATCTGGCGGAGCTGCGAGACAGTATCAATGAGACGGTCAGCGAGCTCAACATGACGGTCAATGAGATCCGTGAGGTGATGCAGAATGTTGCACTGGGTAACTTTGATCGCACTGTGGAAAGTGGTGCGCGTGGTGATCTGAAGGATCTGGGAGATAATGTCAATGACAGTATCGCCAGTCTCAATAGTGCCATCACCAGTATTGACGAGGTGATGGGGGCGGTAGCCCGGGGAGACTTCTCGGTACGGGTTAAGGTGCCCTTGTCTGGGGATCTGGCACGACTGCGCAAACATCTCAATGGTTCACTCGATGCCCTGGGGGAGGCGCTCACCGGCTCGGTTGAAGTGGCGGTGGCGCAGTCCGAGGGTAACCTGACCTCGAGGGTGGCAGGAGAGCATTCCGGGCAGTTGGGTGTACTCAAGGATGCAATCAATGCCTCGCAGGAGAAGATGTCGCAAGCGGTGGGAGAGATCACCCACTCTGCAGTGGCCGTGGCGGATGCCAGTGTACAGATCTACCGTACCAGTGCGGATCTGAGTCAGCGTACTCAGGAGCAGGCTGCATCAATCGAGGAGACAGCGGCCAGCATGGAAGAGATGACGGCATCTGTGAAGCAGAATTCGGATAATGCCGGACAGGCTGATCAGCTCGCCTCCAGTGCACGCGAGCTGGCGCAAGAGGGGGGCTCGGTCATGAAGCGGGCAACCGATGCGATGAGTGCAATCTCGGAATCGAGCCAGAAGATCTCCGATATTATTGATGTGATCGACGGGATCGCCTTCCAGACCAACTTGCTGGCACTGAATGCCGCAGTAGAGGCGGCGCGAGCAGGTGAACAGGGGCGTGGATTTGCGGTGGTTGCGGGAGAGGTGAGAACCCTGGCACAGCGCAGTGCTGACGCGGCCAAGGAGATCTCCACCCTGATTGCCGATAGCGCAGGCAAGGTTAATGAAGGGGCTGGGTTGGTGGACGAGGCAGGACACTCGTTGAGTGAAATTGTCAACAGCATCAAGAAGGTGAGTGACATTGTTGCCGAGATCGCCGCAGCCAGTGCAGAGCAGACAGCGGGGATTGACCAGGTCAACAATGCCATTACCCAGATGGAGGCATTGACCCAGGATAATGTCACTCTGGTAGAGAAGAGTACGGCAGCCAGTGAGGCACTGAGTCACCAGGCGGATGGCATGAGAGGGCTGGTCTCATTCTTCCATGTGGAAGGGGTTGAACAGATGGGAGCGCTGTCACAAGATGAGGAGAGCGTGGTTGAAGTGGTGCTTGCCCCGGCCCCACAGCCGCAGCCTGAAGAGAAGGCAAGACAGAGCAGTTCTCCTGCACCGACACCAAAACCGGCAGCGGTTCATGAGGATGCTGAGTGGAGTGAGGTTTGAGCAGTTGAGTAGCAAGGTGTTGCGGATACGGAAAAAGGGGCGTTGTTACGCCCCTTTTTCTCGATCTTATTCATCAGGGCTTTGATTGTTGGGGGCGACTACCGTGGTAGAATGATCCCATTGATCGGTGGTGTAATACTGTCCGGAAAAGCTTTGGAATCATAATTGAATCGTATGGTTGGTTTGGCACTCGTTATTGGAGCGCTGGTTGCAGGTTACCTGTTCTCTACAGGAACACCTCAGCCGTTATGGTGGCCGCTGTTGGGGACAGTGGTTGTGGTCGCATCGCTTGGTGGCATGATGATGGCTGCGCCTGCTCAGGGGCTGGTCTCTATGGTGCGGCGGATTGCACGCTTGACCCAACAGCCCCGTGTGGACAGAGAGGTTACGATGCAGCTGCTGGGGGTGGTCTATGAGCTCTTTATGCGTGCCAGGAGAGGGGGGATGCTGATATTGGAGCCGCATGTTGAGAAACCGTTCGATAGTTATATCTTCAAACGTTATCCACTTCTGCTTTCAAGTGCGCCACAAGCTGTGGAGTTTTTAGTGGGCTATCTCCGCATGATGGTAGGGGGGCACATGAACAGCCAGGATCTGGCAGGGTTGATGGATGCAGAGCTGGCTGCACGTCAACAGGAGCTGGAGCAGGAGATCAGAGTAATGCAGTTGCTTGCAGAGATGCTCCCCGCCCTAGCAGTTGTGGTTGTCGTGTTGATGCTAGTGGTGAATGTCTCCACAGGAGTCGTGGCTTTCTGGCCTCAGATGGTGCCAGCTCTGACGGTATTGCTGTTAGCGCTGCTGTTCTCGCATGCGCTGGTACGGCCACTGCGAGGGCTGGTGCAGCAGCGTTATGAAGAGGAGATGGGGTTGTTGCGTACGGTCCAGCGTACTGTGCGCTCCTATCTGGATGGGTATGCCCCTCAGGTAGCTGTGGAATTTGGGCGTAAAGGGATGTTGCCAACACTGACACCACAATCAGAGGAACTGCACCACTATCTGCAACAGATGGGGTTGCATACGGAAGTGGAAGAGGTAGCGTGAATCCGCAGTGTGGACGACTCTGCTGGTATGGCCACAGGCCGGGACAGCCAATACTCTTGAGGCGATTCAGGTGACCCCGGAAAGTGCAGATCAGGCGATGCGACCGCTGAGTACCGCCGCACTTTCGCGCCACTCCTGGCGAGAGGTGAGCGGTGGAGAGCGTGAAGCCTTGCTGCAGTTGCTGGTAGAGACCCGCAAACGGGTGCTGCTGTTTGTCAGCCACCTGTCGGATGACGTAGCACAGGAGAGTGGACAACAGTCGGTGGTTTTGAAATTTGATGTTGAAGGTTCGCGGATTACAGTGAGTGCAACCCGCTCGCGCACCTTCGACCAGCGTCTGGTTCAGCTGGGAGGCGTGCTGGTTGTTGAGCTTGATGAGGGTCGGCTTCAGGTCGATCTGCATGATATTGGCAAGCGGGCGTTGCCAAATTGGCAGCTGGGGCTTTCAGCCCGGGTTGCAGACCCGGTACTGCTGATTCAGCGTAGAGGTGCACGGAGGGTGATTAACTGCTCGGATATCCAGTTTCAGCTTCCTGCAGAGATAAGTAATCCACAGCAGGATATTGAGGTCGAGGACCTCAGTGATCAGGGGGTTGGTTTCTCTCTGTCGGGTGGATTTCAACCATTGACGGTCGGCCAATCTCTTCAGGGGTGTCAACTCAGTCTACCCAATGGTGCCGTTGTCGAGCTGGATGCGCAGGTGCGAGGGGTGGATCACAAGGTGACCGCAGAGGGTGTCCCATATCAGCTGGTAGGCGCCATCTTTGTGGATCTTCCGGCCAATGTCCGCGCCTTGATACAGCGTTATACTTTTCGTTGTGACCTGCATGCTCGCAATCGGGCAGGTGCGGTGCGGAATCTGGATCGAAGTCTCTCCCATGAGGTGAACTGAGCGCTGTCGGATTTTTGTCGTCTGATTGGGATGGTGTATTTGCATGTATATGAATGATATGGTGTATTTTCTATGGCATTCAACTTGCTAGCTTGCTGCTGTCAGGCGGGAATAGTGCTGGATGAGGGCTGCGGGTAGTCAATAATTGAACGGAAGTAACTATTCAGGGATTACCTGAAAATTGTAAAAATAATGACAGTAACTGTTCAGATTGCCTCTGAAATTCGTCAGATCAAGGCAGAAAATGTGAGTTTACAAGTGTAAATGACCATTTTCTAACCGAGCCTGCGAGGTCGCGCCACACATAGATGGCGGATTTCAGAGGTGAGCTGAATAGTTACGAACGGAAAACAGATAAAACAAGATGGATGATCTGCTATCACAAGCTGAAGTTGATGCGCTCCTCAGTGGAATGGATGGGGGGGATGTTGAGACAGATGGCGGGCTCGGCTTTGAGCTCGACGGGGATGTCTCCGCCTTCGACTTTACCACCCAGGAACGGATCATCCGTGGGCGTATGCCCACGCTGGAGATGATTGCTGAGCGTTTCGCCAGAAACCACCGTATTACCCTCTTCAACATGTTGCGCAAGACGGTTGAGATTGGCGTGGTGGGGATTAATGTGGTCAAGTTCAGTGAGTATCTGCGCAACCTGTTTTTGCCAACCAGTCTCAATCTGGTGCGGATGCGTCCATTTCGCGGAACCGCCCTGGTTACCTTTGACCCCAAACTGGTCTTTTCTGCAGTGGACTACTATTTCGGTGGTCTGGGCAAGTTTGCCTTCCGCATTGAGGGGCGAGAATTTACCATTGTAGAGAACCGGGTCATCAGTATGTTGCTGGAGCGATTTTTCCACGATATGACCCCGGCCTGGGCGATGGTGGCGAAGATTGAGTTTGAGGCGGTAGGGCACGAGGTCAATCCACAGTTTGCCAATATCGTTGGCCCAACCGATCCGGTAGTGGTCATGGAATTGAGTGTTGACCTCGAAGGGGTAGGTGGGGAAGTTCACATGGTGATCCCCTATCAGATGCTCGATCCGGTACGTGAGAAGCTGGAGTCCGGTACGCAGACAGAGGGGGGAGATCTGCTGGATGATCGTTGGGTGCGCTCTCTCTATCATGAGGTGGAAGGAATCAATGTGGAACTCTCCTGTCAGTTGGCCGACGTGCGAATGAAGGTCAGTGATGTAATCAAGATGGAGGAGGGGGATGTCATTCCCATCGAGATGCCGGAACAGGTACTGCTGCGGGTTCAGGATGTACCGGTGGTGCGTGGTCGTCTTGGAACCCATGATGGGTGCAAGGCTATTCGGGTTACCGAAGGGGTGCAGGTGCCGGAACTGGTGATGGCGATTAGCAGTAAAAAAGGGGAGAAGGCACTGGAAGAGTTAGCCGATACAGAGGGTGACCCTCCTCAAGAGACCGCATGATCATGCAACAACAGGTTTATAAATATAACCAAACAATATATATAGTGAATTGAAGGTTGAGACAGAGCCATGAGCGAAGATGAAGAGAGTGTAGAGGGCGAGGACCTGAGTGGAGACCTCGGAGATGACTGGGGAGACGCCCTTGCCGAACAAGGGGTAGGCGATGATGCCTTCGGAGCCGCAGAGATGGAGGACTTCACCGGCTCCACCGGAGATGGTGAAGAGATCAACCTTGATGTGGTGCTGGATGTGCCGGTTACCCTGTCGATGGAGGTGGGTACCACGCTGATCACCATTCGCAATCTGTTACAATTAACCCAGGGATCGGTGGTGGAGCTGAATCGACTTGCCGGTGAAACGCTGGATATCAAGGCCAATGGAACCCTGATCGCACATGGTGAGGTGGTGGTGGTCAACGAGAAATTCGGTATTCGTGTGCTGGATGTGGTCACCCCGGAAGAGCGCATTCGCAAGATTAAAGAGTAACTGATGAAGCCGGAACAGAGCAGTCAGGCCGTTGCGTTAGTTGATCAACCGCTGGGAATGGAACAGCTATTTCAGACCTTTTTCAGTCTGTTGCTGGTTATTCTACTGATTATTGGATTTGCCTGGGTATTGCGTCGCAGCAGCCGTTTTGGCTCTGCATTGGGCGGTCAGCTGCGAGCGATTGGGGGGCTTTCTCTGGGAGGGAGAGATCGCCTGCTGCTGGTGGATGCCGGAGGCACTCACCTGTTGCTGGGGATCTCTCCAGCCGGCATTCGCACGCTGCATGTCTTTCCCGAGCCACTTGAGCTTGGAGAGGCCTATGGTGGAGGAGTATCTCCTCCCTTTGCTGAAACCCTGCAGAAAGTGCTCAAGCGGCGAGATCAGGATAATGAGTAGTTGTCAGATGAGCGGGGCCAGATGAGCGAGACAGGGCGAACAACAGGCAGGGCAGGCAGGAGTGTCCTGCTTTTTCTCGTTCTGCTGATACCGATTCCTGCGGCGGTTGCAGCGGGGATTCCAGCGGTTACCCTGAGTGAGGATGGGGGGACCTATACCCTCAGCCTGCAGATCCTGATCATGATGACGCTGCTGACGTTGCTACCGGCAGCCTTCATGACCATGACCTCGTTTTTACGAATCGTGATTGTGCTGGCGCTGTTGCGACAGGCGATGGGTACCATGCAGAGTCCGAACAACCAGATCCTGATTGGTCTGGCGATGTTCATGACCTTCTTTATTATGGCGCCGGCCTTCAATCAGGCCTATGAGGAGGCTGTCGCGCCGCTGATGGAGGAGGAGATCGGTATGGAAGAGGCGTTGAAAAAGGCCTCGGTTCCATTCAGAACCTTCATGATGCGGCAGGTGCGGGAGGATGATCTGGCCTTCTTTGGTGAGATGTCCGGAGTGGAGTCGTTTGAAAACGAGGAGGCAGTCCCCTTTTCTGTACTGCTACCCTCCTTCATGACCAGCGAGCTGAAGACCGCATTCCAGATCGGCTTTCTGATCTTTGTCCCGTTCCTGATTATCGATATTGTTGTCGCCAGCCTGTTGATGTCGATGGGTATGATGATGCTCTCGCCGATGATTATCTCGCTGCCGTTCAAGATCATGCTGTTTGTGCTGGTAGATGGGTGGACGCTGGTGCTGGGGACGCTCGCCTCCAGCTTTATGGTGGCATGATGGCAGGAGTAGAGAGATGACGCCGGAAACCGTGATAACTATCGGGCAGCAGGCGATGGAGGTGGCTGCCATGCTGGCGGCCCCGCTGCTGCTCTCCTCTCTTGCTATCGGTCTGCTGATTGGTGTGTTTCAGGCAGCGACGCAGATCAACGAGATGACCCTCAGTTTCATTCCCAAGCTGGCGGTCATCATGGTGGTGTTGATGATGTTCGGCAACTGGATGCTGACTACCATGCTCGACTTCATGCGGCGGCTCTATGAGAATATCCCCTTTCTGATCGGTTAATCGCTGTGACCGTCACGGTAGATCAACTCAACAGCTGGCTGGGGTTCTATTTCTGGCCTTTCATGCGGGTTACCGGCATGTTGGTGGTGGCCCCGATGTTTTCGGCACGCACCATCCCGGTACGCATCCGGGTGATGGCGACACTGTTGATCACCATGGTGATGGCACCGGTACTACCGCCGATGCCGTTGCTGGATCCGTTCACGCTGGCCGGGGTGTTACAGATTGCCAACCAGTTCATGATTGGTCTGGCGATGGGGTTTGTATTGTCGATGATTTTTGCCGCCTATGCGGTGGCGGCACAGGCGATGGGGATGTCGATGGGGTTGGGGTTTGCGATGGCGGTCGATCCCAATAACGGCATTCAGGTTCCGGTGTTGGCGCAATTTCTGGTGCTGTTTGCAACGCTGATTTTCATGGCATTGAATGGCCACCTGTTGATTATTGATACCCTGCGCGAGAGCTTTGTGGTGATGCCGGTGGGGGAGCATGGTCTCTCCAGGGATGCGCTCTGGTCGGTGGTTGCGTGGTCGAAGATGATCTTCATCTGGGGAGTGAAGATTGCACTGCCGATTGTGATTACCCTGCTGTTGATCAATGTCTCCTTTGGGGTGGTGACCCGGGCGGCCCCTCAACTCAATATCTTCGCGGTGGGGTTTCCGGTCAGTATCATGGTGGGATTCTGGCTGCTTACAGTCTCCTTGCCCTCCATCTCTCCACGCCTGGTAGAGCTGATGGAGAGTGCCTTCTCCGCCATTCAGGCATTGCGGCTGACGGGAGGGTAAGCAGTGGCCGAGAACCAGGACGGCACCGAAAAGACCGAAGAACCGACCGGAAAACGGCTCGAAGAGGCGCGCGAGAAGGGACAGATACCACGCTCGCGAGAGCTGAATACCTTTGTCATGTTGATGATGGCGGCGGTCTCTTTTCTCACCTTTGGTGGAGAGATGGGGCGCCAGGTGATGGCGGGGTTGGCACGTGGGTTGCAGCCGGGGCGTAACTACTTCTACGACGATAGTGCCATGCTGGGGTTGATGGTCGACCTGTTTCTGGATGGCATCTGGCTGATGCTGCCGTTTATTGCGGTGATGGTGCTCTCGGCCATTGCGGCCCCGATCCTGATGGGGGGGTGGTCCTTCAGCACCGAGGCGATGGCCTTCAAGATCAGCAAACTCAACCCGGTCTCCGGTATTGCCCGTATGTTTGGTGTCAAGACTCTGGTGGAGTTGTTGAAGTCGATTGGTAAATTCGCTCTGGTAATGAGTGTTGCGGTCGCCTTGCTGATGTCTCAGCTGGATATCTTTCTGGCGTTGGGAGAGGAGCCGGTCAATCAGGCCATTCTTCATGCGGTCAACCTGATGGCGTGGTTCTTTCTGATATTGGCCTTTACCCTGATTGCGATCGTCGCGATCGATGTGCCGTTTCAGCTCTATACCCACAACCAGCAGATGAAGATGACGCTGCAAGAGGTGAAGGATGAGCAGAAGGAGACCATGGGTCGACCCGAGGTGAAACAGCAGATCCGTCGTCGTCAGCAGGAGGTGGCGATGTCGCGGATGATGCAGGATGTGCCCGATGCCGATGTGGTGGTCACCAACCCGACCCACTTTGCGGTCGCGTTGAAGTATGACCAGCAGGGAGCGGGAGCACCGGTTGTGGTGGCCAAGGGGGCAGACCTGGTGGCGACCCAGATTCGTACGGTTGCCCAGTCCAACAATGTATCCATGGTCTCGGCACCACCGCTGGCACGTGCTCTCTACTACTCTGCCGAGATTGGGCAGGAGATTCCACATGGGCTCTATATGGCTATTGCCCAGCTGCTGGCTCATGTCTACCAGCTGGATGCGATGGCGGGTGGCGATGAACCGTTGGTGATGGATGATCTGCCGATTCCGGCCGAGTTCCGTCTCGACTCGGATGGTAGACCGGAGGCGGAGGAAGCGGGTGAAGAAGGGAGTGGCCGATGATCCGGTTTTACCTTGCAGCATCCCCGGACAGCCTCGAACAACCTGCTAAAATGGGCACATGAATCTCGAATTGTTGAAAAAGTTGATGGCACAGGGGATGGGCGCCCCAGTGCTGTTGGTGATGATCCTCTCGATGTTGATCATCCCGCTGGCGCCGTGGGCGCTGGATGTCTTCTTTACCTTCAATATCGCTCTCTCTTTGATCATCTTGATGACCGCAGTCTACGCCATGCGGCCACTCGACTTTTCGGTGTTTCCGACCATCATCCTGGTCTCTACCCTGCTGCGGCTGGCGCTCAATGTGGCCTCCACCCGAGTCATTCTGATGGAGGGACATGCCGGCGGGGCCGCTGCGGGTAATGTGATTGAGGCGTTCGGCAATTTTGTGATCGGAGGTAATTTTGCGGTTGGACTGGTGGTGTTCATGATTCTGGTGATCATCAACTTCATGGTCATCACCAAGGGTGCCGGGCGTGTCTCCGAGGTGGGGGCCCGCTTTACCCTCGATGCGATGCCGGGCAAGCAGATGGCGATCGATGCCGATCTCAATGCCGGAGTTATTGATCAGGATGAGGCACGCCAGCGGCGTGAGGATGTGGCGGCCGAGGCCGATTTCTACGGCTCCATGGATGGTGCCAGCAAGTTTGTGCGTGGTGATGCCATTGCCGGTATTCTGATTCTCTTTATCAATATTGTGGGTGGGTTCGCCATCGGCATGGCGCAGCATGATCTCAGCGCTGCCCAGGCGGCAGAGACCTATATCATCCTCACGGTAGGGGATGGTCTGGTAGCGCAGATTCCAGCGCTGGTGCTCTCTACCGCGACCGCGATCGTGGTGACCCGGGTTTCGGGAACCTCCGATCTGGGCAAGCAGGTCAGCGGTCAGCTGGCAAAGCCACAGACACTTTATGTGTCGGGAGGTATTATCGGCTTGCTGGGTATCATCCCGGGGATGCCCAATACCGCCTTTCTGTTGCTGGCCGCGATTCTGGGCGGGAGTGGCTGGCTGATTATGCAGCGTACCCGAGAGCAGGAGCAGGTGGAAGCCGCCGCTGCAGTTGAAATGGAGCAACCGGATCAGCTGCCACGTGAACGAGATGTTACCTGGGATGATGTGGAGACGATTGATCCATTGACTCTGGAGGTGGGGTATCGTCTGATTCCGTTGGTCGATAGCAGTCAGGGGGGGGAGCTGATCGATCGCATCAAGGGGGTGCGGCGCAAGCTCTCAAAGGAGCTGGGCTTTTTGGTACATGCGGTGCATATCAAGGATAATCTCGATCTCAATCCCAGTGCCTATCAGGTGTTGCTGATGGGGGTTCCGGTTGGGGAAGGGGAACTGCAGCCGGATAATTATCTGGCAATCAATCCCGGGCAGGTATTTGGTGAGCTGGAGGGGACGCATACCAAGGATCCTACCTTTGGAATGGATGCGGTCTGGATCGATGGGGATCATCAGGAGCATGCTCAGTCGATGGGGTATACAGTGGTTGATGCCAGTACCGTAGTCGCGACCCATCTCAGTGATATTGTGCGTACTCACGCCAGTGAGTTGCTGGGGGTTGATGAGGTCAAGGAGTTGCTCGACCGACTGGCGGACACTGCTCCCAAGCTGGTTGAGGATCTGGTGCCCAAAACGGTGGAGTGGGTGGTGGTACTCAAGGTGTTGCAAAACCTGCTGGAGGAGGGGGTTTCGATTCGTGACATGCGCACCATCGCGGAAACTTTGGCGGAATATGCGCCCAAGGGTCAAGATCCCGACACTCTCACCGTGGCGGTACGCAATGCCCTCGGGCGCTCCATTGTGCAGGATCTCGCAGGTATTGCTGACGAGCTCCCGGTGATCACTCTGGATCCGGGGTTGGAACAGATATTGCATCAGTCGGTCCAGGGTGACGGAACAGGTGGTTCCGCACTGGAACCAGGCCTGGCAGAGAAGATGAATCAATCCTTGATGGAAGCGGTGCAACAACAGGAAGCGATCGGTCAGCCGGCAGTATTGTTGGTTGCCCCCTCGATACGTCGTCTGTTGGCCCGTATGTTTCGCCACTCGCTGCCTGATCTGGCGGTGCTCTCCTATACCGAGGTGCCGGATGATCGTTCCATTCGCATGGTGGCCAATGTGGGTGGTTAGTGGGGCTCGGTCTGTCGGCCTGTGGAATTTATACAGTAATTGATTACAGAGAATAGTTTGCAATGAAGATGCGTCGTTTTTTTGCTCCAACCATGTCGCAGGCACTCAAACAGGTGCGCAGAGAACAGGGCAGCTCCGCCGTGATTCTCTCTCAGCGCAAGGTAGAGGGTGGTGTCGAGGTGGTGGCAGCGGTAGATCCGGATGCACTGGAGGAGGCTGCAGCGCTTCCCTCTCGCAGCCGTGAGCACCACACCAACTTCAAACATCGTCCGGAACTCTCCAGCGTAGCCCCGATGGAGGCAGCCAGCACCATGGGCAGCAATGGAGGGCGCGAGATGGAGGAGATGCGGCGTGAGATGCAGCAGATGCGCACCCTGATGGAGCAGCACCTCTCGTTGGTCAAGCGGGTCTCGCCTCTGGAGGGGGACCCACGACACTCCTGGTTGAGTGAACGGCTGGGGGAGATTGGCATTGCCGATGATATCGTGCAGCAGATCTGGAGCAGCGTGGAGGGGGAGGAGCCCGATACCCATTGGCAGCGGGCACTGAACTGGCTGGAACAGAATTTACAAACAGGCGAGGATGATGTGCTGCAGCAAGGCGGAGTGATTGCTCTGGTGGGGCCGACCGGTGTCGGCAAGACCACAACCGCTGCCAAGCTGGCCGCCCGCTATGCGCTGCGCAACGGCACCAGCCGGGTTGCACTGGTCACTACCGATGCCTTTCGTATCGGGGCACAGGAGCAGCTCAGTGCCTTTGGTGCCTTGATCGGGGTGCCGGTCTATGCGGTCTCCGACATCAATACCCTGCATGAGACCCTGCAGGGGCTGCAGGATCGGGATCTGGTCATCATTGATACCGCCGGTTTGAGCCAGCGTGACATGCAGCTGCTGGAGCAGTTGGCAGTGCTGCGCACCGGTGAGATCAAGATTGACCCCTATCTGGTGATCTCTGCAACCACCCAGGCCTCAGCGCTGGATGAGACCGTGGAGATCTTCAACCGTATTGAACTCAAGGGGGCTATTCTCTCCAAGCTGGATGAAGGGGGAGAGCTGGGTGGTGCCGCCAGTGTATTGCTGCGACACCAGCTGCCTCTGGTCTATCTGGGGGATGGACAGCGTGTACCCGAGGATTTGCAGGTGGCCCGGGGACGTGATCTGGTAGATAGAATCGCATCGCAGCGGCGCAGTGGCAGAGAGCGTCTCAGCGTGGTGCAGGGCGGATTGCATATGAAACGCTCACTGCAGGCGGTAGGGTAGTCGTACGATGGTCGATCAGGCAGAAGGAATCAGAACAATGGGTGTACAACAGAAGCCGGTCAAGGTGGTCGCAGTAACCAGTGGCAAGGGCGGCGTCGGCAAGACCAATGTTTCGGTCAATTTGGGGGTGTCACTGGCCCACAAGGGGCATAATGTGGTGTTGATGGATGCCGATCTCGGTCTGGCCAATGTGGATGTGATGCTGGGGCTCCATTCGCAATACAATATCTCTCATGTATTGAGTGGGGAGAAGTCGCTGGATGAAATTCTGTTGCAGGGACCTGCCGGCTTGCGGGTGATTCCCGCCACCTCTGGGGTCAAGCGCATGGCGGAGCTGACCCCGGTTGAGAATGCCGGTTTGATTCGTGCCTTTGCCGACCTGCAGTTTCCGGTTGATATCATGCTGGTCGATGTGGCTGCAGGTATCTCCGATAGTGTGGTCAGCTTTGGTCGTGCAGCACACGAGGTAGTGGTGGTGGTCTGTGATGAGCCCTCCTCCATTACCGATGCCTATGCCTTGATCAAGGTGTTGAGTCGTGACTACAAGGTGGAGCGTTTTCATGTGCTCTCCAATATGGTTGAGAGTGAAGCCCATGGCAGGATTCTGTTCAAGAAACTATCATTGGTGGCTGAGCGATTCCTCGATGTGACTCTCGATTATCTGGGAACGGTTCCCTTTGACAAGGCGTTGCGTCGGGCCATTCAGAAGCAGAATGCCGTGTGTGAGTCGGAACCCTCGAGCCCTTCGGCACAGGCATTCCGCAAGATTGCCAGTGGGATCGAACGTTGGCCACGCCCCAGCCATGCGGGCGGCTATCTGGAATTTTTTGTTGAGCGACTACTGCAGAGTGAGGCGGGGTAGAGTGAGATGAAGGGGCATGCAGCCTATGCAACGGTACAGAGTGGCACCATCGAGCAGCAGCTCGAGGAGCACATGCCGCTGGTAAAAAGGCTGGCGCACCACCTCTCGGCCCGCCTCCCCTCTTCGGTACAGATTGACGACCTGCTGCAGGCGGGGATGATCGGTCTGCTGGAGGCGTTGAACAAGTATGATGCCTCGCAGGGGGCACAGTTCACCACCTATGCCTCGATCCGGATTCGTGGTTCCATGCTGGATGAGTTGCGCAGAGGGGACTGGGCGCCCCGTTCCGTACACCGCAAGGGACGGGAGGTGATGGAGACCATCAATCGCCTTGAACAGCAGGGGATGGGAACCAGCGATCAGGAGATTGCTGCGGCGATGGGAGTCTCGTTAGAGGAGTACAGCAAAATCGTGCAGGACTCCAATATGACCTGCTTCTACTCGATTGACCTGCTGGAGGAGGAGAGTCCCGGAGGAAGCAATATCGAGGATGGGCGTGACGGCCCATTGGAGATGCTCTCCGATGTCGGCTTTCGGGATGCATTGGCCAACGAGATTGGTCGCCTGCCGGAGCGTGAGAAGATGATGATGGCACTCTACTATCAGGAGGATCTCAACCTGCGGGAGATTGGTGAGGTGATGGGGGTGAGCGAGTCGCGAGTATCACAGATTCATGGTCAGGCCATGTTGCGTCTGCGGGCTAAAATGAAGGACTGGGTTGAGTAAAGGCTGGGAAAGCGCTATGGACAAGGAAATGAGGATTTTGGTGGTGGATGACTTTGCCACCATGCGTCGTATTATCAAGAACCTGCTGGGTGAGTTGGGGTTCAGTAATCTCGACGAAGCCGATGACGGCAAAACCGCGCTCCCGATCATGCAGACCGGTGAGGTTGATTTTCTGGTGACCGACTGGAATATGCCGGGGATGACCGGGCTGGATCTGGTGAAGGCGGTGCGAGCTGACCCCAAGTTGAGACATACCCCTATCCTGATGGTCACGGCTGAGGCAAAAAAGGCACAGATTGTAGAGGCGGCGCAGGCCGGTATTAATGGTTATGTGGTGAAACCATTTACTGCCGGTACGTTGAATGAGAAGATCAACCGGATTTTTGAACGTATTCAACAGACCGCCAAATCATAAAACAAGGGAGGTACCCCCATGGAGCAACCCATACCGATTGTCACGCTGGAACAGGCGCAAGCACTGGTTGCAGAGTTGGAACAAGGCCAGGTTGCTGCCGCCAACCAGCGTGTGGAGACGTTGCTGGCTGAGCAGGATGACCGGGTCTATCAGCAGGTGGGACGGCTGACCCGTGAGCTTCACACCACGGTCTCCCAGTTTCGGGAGGATTTGGGGAGTTCGGGGGGGTCCGGAAAAGAGTTTACCGATATCCGTACCCGTCTGCACCATGTAGTGGAGCTGATGGAGAAGGCCGCCAATGATAGCCTGGCTGCAGTAGAGGAGAGTGCACCGCTGGCTAAGGGGATTGTGGATGGTGCCGATAACATAGCTGATGGCTGGGATCGGTTCCGCAATCGGGAGATGGATGTCGAGCAGTTTCGAGAGCTTAGCGATGATATCGCCGAGTTCATGTCGATAGCGGCAGACAACTCGGAGCAGATTCATCAACGTCTCAACGAGGTGATGATGGCGCAGAGTTTTCAGGATCTCAGTGGGCAGATCATTCACCGCGTAGTGGATGTGATCGGCAAGGTGGAGGATAGTCTGGTGGAGTTGATTCAGCTCGCCTCGATCCCGCAGGAAGAGGTGGTGGAGAAGCGGCAGGCACATGGTCCTGTTGTTCCTGGCCTGAAAGATGGCGAGGTGGTTCGCAGCCAGGATGAGGTGGATGATCTACTCTCCAGTTTGGGTTTTTAGGAGAACAGGTTGGATTCGTTGCAATGCCGTTGCTTGTAGAGTGAGGTGTTGAATCGGGTCGACCATTTGAGAATGGAAGTGTAGTGTTATGTCTATAGACTTCGACAGTGATATTTTTCATGACTTCCTGCAGGAGGCAGGAGAGCTGTTGGAGTCGCTCAATGAGCTGCTGGTCGATCTGGAAGAGAGCCCGGAAGACCCGGAGCTGCTCAATGCTGTTTTTCGTGCCTTTCATACCATCAAGGGTGGGGCTGGCTTCCTGGGGATTGATGCGGTGGTTGTGTTGTGTCACCGCTCCGAGGATCTGTTTGGTGTAATTCGGGATGGCCGTTTGACCCTTACCGAAACGGTGATGGATCCGGTGCTGGCGGCGGTCGATGTGCTCAATGAGATGTTTGAGTCGCTGCATGCGGCAGAAGAGCCGCAGAGTGCCCCGCCAGAGATCATCGCACAGCTGGAGTCGATGTTGCAGCCGGGAGGGGCTGCGCCCCAAGCGGTGGTTGAGCAGAAGGCAAGCGAGCCTGCGGTTGAATCTGAGTCGCAACAGCCGGCAGTGGTCTTTGATATGGAGGCGGCCGCACAGAGTGATGAAGATATCACCGATGATGAATTTGATGCTCTACTCGATCAGCTGGAGCAGTCACCACAACAGACTGCGGCCCCTGCTTCGACCATGCCGCTACTGGAGGGTGATCCTGATGAGGATATCACTGAAGATGAGTTCGAGCAGCTGCTGGATATGCTGGATGGAGAGCCGGTAAGTGAGGTTTCTGCAGTATCCCCGCCGCCAGCCCCGGTAGAACAGAAACCGTCGGCGACGGCCCCACCAAAAAATACCTCTGAACAGAAGCCCAAGGGAGAGCGGGCAGACAAGGGTGAGCGTACGGAGAAGAGAGCCTCGGCCACCAAAACCGAGAGCAGCGTGCGGGTGGATACGCGCCGTCTGGACGATGTGATGAACATGGTTGGTGAGCTGGTGTTGATTCGCAACCGCTTCGATAACCTGAAACAATCCATCTCTTCCGAAGTGGTGGATCGCGCTATCTCTGATCTGAATCTGCTTACAACCGACATCCAGGAGGTGGTGATGCGCCTCAGGATGCAGCCGGTGCGCAAGGTCTTCAGCCGTTTTCCGCGGGTGGTTCGTGACCTGGCGCGCAAACTGGATCGCAAGGTCAAGCTGCAGCTGGTGGGGGAAGATACGGAGGTGGATAAAAACCTGGTTGAGGAGCTGGCAGATCCGTTGATTCACCTGATTCGCAATGCGGTCGATCATGGTGTGGAGACCCCGGAAGTACGCATCGCTGCCGGCAAACCGGCCGAGGGGACAGTGGTTCTTGCTGCACAGCAGGAGGGAGACCATATTCTGCTGACGATTCAGGATGATGGCGCCGGCATGAATCCGGAGGTGTTGCGGCGCCTGGCGGTTGAACGGGGGATGATGGATCAGGAGACTGCCAATCAGCTCCCCAACCGTGCGCTCTATGGATTGATTTTCGAGCCAGGATTCTCGACCAAGAAAGAGATCTCTGATGTCTCCGGGCGTGGCGTGGGGATGGATGTGGTCAAGACCCATATCAACCAGCTCAACGGGCAGATAGAAATTGACTCGGAGATCGGGGTCGGTACAACGATCTCCATCCAGGTGCCACTGACGCTTGCCATTCTGCCTACGTTGATGGTCTATATTGCGGAGCAGAATTATGCAATCCCGCTGCCGGGCATTATTGAGCTGTTTGAGTGGCATTCGGTAGAGGTGAGTCAGGTTGGTGGACGTGAGGTGGTGCGCCTCAGAGATCGAACTTATTCGCTGGTCTATGCCTCCGAGCTGCTGGGGGGCGGACGAATCCGTTCCAGCGAGCAGCGTGTGCTGGTAATCGAGCTGGCGGGACATTCGCTGGCACTGGTGGTCGATCAGGTGATTGGTCAGGAGGAGGTGGTGATCAAGCCGTTGGGCACCCTGCTGCGCGGGATGCCGGGCTACTCGGGCGCTACCATTACCGGCGATGGCCGGGTAGCGATGATTCTGGATGTGGCCAGCATGCTGGAAAAGCAGGTTGGGTTCGACTACAGCATGTTGAATGAGGAGGGTAAGGCAGCATGAGTAGTGGATACCATGATAATCGCTTCATCACCTTTACCATCAATCAGGAGATCTATGCAATCGAGGTGCTGAAGATTCAGGAGGTGATCTATGTTCCAGAGATTACTAAGGTGCCTGGTGCTCCGGAATTCGTGGTGGGTGTGATCAACCTGCGGGGGATCTTGCTAACCATTGTCGATACCTCGATGGAGTTTGGCCTCAAGCGTGATCCACAGGCGCAATATACCCGGGTGGTGGTGGTGGTGCTGGGAGAGGATGAGCGGGTTGGACTGCTGGTGGATGATGTGTCCGAAGTGGTTTCGCTTGATCTGGAGGCGAGGGAGACCTTGCCCACCCTGGGGGAGGGGAGGTTGGCACAGTATGCTCACCACATCATTCACCATGATGGTCGCCCGGTTACGCTGCTTGAGATGGAGCGGATCAAGGATGCGGTAAGTTGGGGGGCTGCGGCCTAGGGGGGAGTCGGCATGATTGATATCTCCATCAAGATGCCGCCGGCGCCCAAATCGCCGAACAAGAGCCATGTCGATCCTTTAACCTCGATTCCTCGCTCAAAGCGGGTCAATGAGACCGAATCCGAGCATGACCGGGAGAAGAAAAAGAGGCGTAAACCACCCCAGTCACCAGTGACCGACAACCCCGCGGGCAGGCAGGATGATGATCCGGACCATCCTCATATTGACAACTATGCGTAGTAGGGCTTAGTCTTTCTCTGAGGAGAGACCCAGGAGAGAGTCCCATGCAAGCTCACGTGGCGAAAGCCGGAGATAATCAAGTAGATATACTGGCCAATGGAGGTGCTATGCATCCTGCAGAAGAGGGGGCGTTGGTGGAAGAGGAGAAAGAGGTCAGGCAACACCTGACGTTTGTTCTCGGCGGGGAGGAGTATGGCTTTGATATCCTGCGGGTGCAGGAGATCAAGGGGTGGGAAGTGCCCACGATTATCCCCAATACCCCCGACTATGTGAAAGGTGTGATCAACCTGCGTGGTGCGATCGTACCGGTGATTGATCTACGTGTTCGTTTTCAGCTGGAAGATGTGCGCTACGATGAAATGACAGTGGTAATTGTGCTGAATGCCCATAGCTCGGAAGGGAATGAGGAGGATGAGCAGCAGAACACCAGTAGCAAGGTGGTTGGGGTAGTGGTTGATGGCGTCTCCGATGTCTGCAATGTGGAGCTGGATAATATTCGACCTGCTCCCGATTTTCGTGGTGTAATCAGCTCCGACTTTGTGACCGGGCTGACGACGGAGAATGAGAAGATGATTGTGCTGCTTGATATCGACCACCTGATCAATAACGGCATCATGAGTCAGCTTGATGTGGTGCTGAGTTAGTCCTCTGATGCAGGACGGATCACCATCCGAATTCGCCTATAGTGATGCCGACTTCCGTCGGGTACAGAAGATTATTGGCGAACATGCGGGGATCAACCTCTCTGATGCAAAGAAGAGTCTGGTCTATAATCGATTGACCAAACGTCTTCGCATGTTTGGCATGCGTGCATTCAGCGAGTACCTGGACTACGTGGACGACCATGTGGAAGAGGAATTCAGCCACTTCGTCAATGCCATCACTACCAATCTCACCTTCTTTTTTCGTGAAGAGCACCATTTTGACTTCTTGCGGGATACCGATTTCCCCCGTCTGTTGGAGCGTAATCGTGACAGCAGGCGGATCCGTATCTGGTCAGCGGGTTGTTCTACCGGGGAGGAGCCCTATTCGATTGCGATCACGGTGAAGGAGAATATTCCCCCGGGTTGGGACGTGAAGATTCTTGCAACCGACCTCGACTATAATGTGGTTGCCCACGGCAAGGCGGGAGTCTATGACCAGAAACGAGTGGAGGGGATGAGCAAGAGCCGACTCAACAAATGGTTTCGCAAGGGGAGCGGAGAGAACGATGGCAAGGTGCGGGTAGTGGATGAATTGCGGGACCTGATTACTTTCAAGCAGCTCAACCTGATGCATGAATGGCCAATGAAAGGGCCGTTTGATGTAATCTTCTGCCGTAATGTGATGATCTACTTCAATAAAGAGACACAATCCAAACTTACTGAGCGGTATGCAAACTATTTGGCTGAGGATGGTCACCTGATCATTGGTCACTCCGAATCGCTGTTCAAGGTTACCGAGCGTTTCAATCTGATCGGCAAGACGATCTACCAGAAGGTGTGATCGAGCAAGTCATGAGTCAGAGTACAAGCGACAACCATGTGCTTCCCGGGTTTGAACACATCCGCCGGGGGTTCAAGAATCAATTCAGCAGCTATGTGAGCACCATCCTGCCCGGAGAGTATTTTGTTACCAAGGGGAGTGATGGTATCGAGACCGTATTGGGGTCGTGTATTGCTGCCTGTGTGCGGGACAGGATTACCGGTATTGGGGGGATGAACCATTTCATGCTTCCGGTCGACAAGGGCAATACGGAGGAGAGTGGGAAGATTTCCGATGCCACCCGTTACGGCAACTTTGCGATGGAGCACCTGATCAATGATGTGCTCAAGCATGGTGGCAGAAGAGAAAATCTAGAATTCAAGGTGGCTGGTGGCGGGCGTATTCTCAACCAGATGGCCAAAATCGGCTGGTACAATATCGGTTTTGTGTTTGATTACATCTTTACCGAAGGGTTTCAGGTGACTGCGCATGATATTGGTGATGTATATCCGCGCAAGGTGATCTATTTCCCACACAGTGGTGTGATGAAGGTGAAGCGCCTGCGCTCCATGCATGAGAAGCAGGAGTCGCTGCGTGAAGAGAAGGCCTATCTGGATAATCCTTCTGCGGCCGGTATCAAGACAGAAGGTGAAATTGAACTATTCTAGGCTGGTTATGAGGGGTAGATCTTGATTAAGGTATTGATTGTTGATGATTCCGCGCTGATTCGAAAGATGCTGACCTCGATCCTGGAGAGTGATCCGGCGATTGAGGTGGTGGGCACTGCATCCGATCCCTATATGGCTAGAGAGAAGATCAAGAAGCTCAAGCCGGACATGATCACGCTCGATGTTGAGATGCCGAAGATGGATGGCGTCACCTTCCTGCGTAATCTGATGCGGTTGCACCCGATGCCGGTATTGATGGTCTCTTCACTGACCGAAAAAGGGGCCGATATCACCCTGCAGGCACTGGAGGCGGGGGCCGTCGATTTTGTCACCAAACCCAAGGTCGATCTGGCTAACACCTTCGGGCAGTATGGTGAAGAGATTCTGGAGAAGGTCAAGGTAGTTGCCCGGGCCAATGTGCGCCAGGTGATCAGTCGCCCCTCCTCGGAGCAGGCCAGACATGTACTGGGTACCCCGGGTGCGGGTGACGTGGTAGATGGGAAGGCCGCAGTGCCACAAAAATTTACCACCGATGCCGTACTGGAAAAGAGCAGTGGCAAGCGGCACTTCCAGACCACCGACAAGGTGATCGCGATTGGTGCCTCGACCGGAGGGACCGAGGCGATTCGTGTGGTGTTGGAGCAGCTGCCACCGGGCACACCCGGTGTGGTGATTGTTCAGCATATCCCAGCAGCCTTCAGTCGCCCCTTTGCCGAGCGCATGAATCTCTCTTCGGCGATGAATGTGATGCAGGCAGAGGATGGTCAGCAGATCATTCCCGGGCATGTCTATATCGCACCGGGTGATCAGCACCTGATGGTGGTGCGGGATGGGGCCCGTTATGTCTGTCGTCTGAACGACGGTGAACTGGTCAACCGCCACAAGCCTTCGGTGGATGTGTTGTTTCGCTCCATGGCAGAAAATGTGGGACCCAACGGGATTGCGGTGATGTTGACCGGTATGGGAGGTGATGGTGCCAGGAGCATGAAAGAGATGCTGGATGTTGGTGCCAAAACCATCGCCCAGGACGAGCGTACCAGTGTGGTCTGGGGGATGCCGGGAGAGGCGGTCAAGACAGGTGCAGCCGAACAGGTATTACCGCTGGAAGAGATAGCCGGAGCGGTGGTGAAACTGGCTAAATAGTAGTTAGTGGTTAGTGGTTAGTGATTAGTGCCCAGCCGCTAACCCGTAGAGTAGTTCGATCTCCTGATCCCAGATATCGCTGTTAATGGTCTCCAGCACCATCGGGATCTCATCAATACGCTCATCATTCATCAGGGCACGAAACCCCTCCAGTCCGATGGTACCCTTGCCGATGCTCTGATGGCGATCAACCCGGCTCTCAAAGGCTGACTTGCAGTCGTTAAGATGCATCCCCATCAGGTAGTTGAAGCCAACAATCTGATCAAATGCCTGCATGGTCTGCTGGTATGCCTCTGCGGTTCTCAGATCATAGCCAGCGGCAAAGGCGTGGCAGGTGTCAATACAGACCCCGATGCGAGACTTGTCCTCCACCTTGTCAATAATATGGGCCAGATGTTCAAAACGATAGCCGAGATTACTGCCTTGACCAGCGGTGTTCTCGATCACTGCAGAGACCCCCTCGCTCTGTTCCAGTGCACGATTGAGCGATTCGGCAATCTGATCCAGGCACACCTCTTCACTGGTTTTTTTCAGGTGGCTACCGGGGTGGAAATTGAGTCGGTCCAGCCCCAGTTGCCGACAGCGCTCCAGCTCGTCAATAAAGGCGTTGAGTGACTTGCTGCGTGCGGCCTCCTCCGGGTGGCCCAGATTGATCAGGTAACTGTCGTGTGGCAGTACCTGATGGGGCTGGTATCCGTGCTCCTCCATCGCAGCATGAAAGCCATCAATCTGCTCATTGGTGAGTGGCTTTGCGTTCCACTGGCGCTGGTTCTTGGTGAAAAGGGCAAAGCCTCTGGCGCCGATCTGATGAGCGTTGACAGGGGCATTCTGTACCCCGCCCGCGGTAGAGACGTGAGCTCCAAGGTATTTCACTTAAAAACCTCCTAAAAGTCCCCGTTGGCACCGGCAGTCATGATGGTCATGATCTTGGTGTTGGTAGAGACGGCAATCCGGTACACCTCATCGGGTAACTCGCTTTTGGCAATCATCATGTTGAGGTTAAGCGTGGTCAGCCACGGGATGCCCAGATGATCCTCGACCAGGGCGATGCGGCAGGGCATGTAGGAGGCGTAGATGACATCATGGCGTACCATCTTCACCGCATCCTCGGGGTTACAGAACTGGAAGATCTCGATAAAGGGGGACTCCACACCACGCTGTTGCAGTGCTTTGGAGATCTGCTGGCGCCCCACCAGTCGCAGGTTGAGCTCTGCCGCCCTGGAGAGCATTGCCTGTGTGGCGTCGCTGATGGAGACATCGGGTGCCAGGCGCATCTTGATGACCGAGTGTTCAACCACAATCTCTTCGCTTGGCGAGGGGTTCATTGCCGAGGCAGTCCCCAGGCTGGTCAGCAAAAACAGTAACAGAGTAAGAATCTTGTTCATCTGGATGATTTTATCACAGCCCCTCCGAGGCATTGTTCCCCGAGATAAAAGACCAGCGACTGCCCCGGAGTGACGGCCCGTTGCGGGGTAGCAAACACAACCGTGGCACCCTCCGGGGTTGACTGAGTGAGGGTGCAGGGCTGGTCACTCTGACGGTAACGGTGTTGTGCCATGCAGTTCAGCGGGAGTGGTGGAGGGGCGCCAATCCAGTGGATGGGTTCACAGTTCACCTCCCGGCTCATCAAAAGGGGGTGGTTCTTCTGCTGGCTGGCCACCAGCACATTTTTCTGCAGATCCTTGGCTACCACATACCAGGGGGCCTCGCTGTAGCCGGCAAGGCCACCAATACCCAGCCCTTTGCGCTGACCCAGGGTGTGGTACATCAACCCCTGATGGGTGCCGATTACAACTCCGTCCGGGGTCTGGATCTCCCCGGGCTGGGCCGGAAGAAACTGGCTCAGAAAGGTGCGGAAGTTGCGTTCACCAATAAAGCAGATCCCGGTGCTATCCTTTTTTCGGGCGTTGCCAAATCCGGCTTTCAGCGCGATCTCGCGTACTTCGCCCTTGCTGATTTCCCCCAGGGGGAAACAGGCGCGCGAGAGCTGCTGTGCATTGAGCTGGTGGAGAAAATAGGACTGATCCTTGTTGCGATCAACCCCCTTGAGTAGCTGTATCTCTCCATCCTGTTGTCGAATTCGGGCGTAGTGTCCGGTGGCGATGGTGGTGGCACCCAGTGACTGCGCGTGGTGCAGAAAGGCGGTGAATTTGATCTCCCGGTTGCAGAGGATGTCGGGGTTGGGGGTGCGACCAACCCGATACTCATCGAGGAAGTGGGTAAATACCCGTTCCCAGTACTCGTGTGAGAAGTTGACGTTGTGTAGTGTTATACCCAGTTGATCGGCCACGCTGCGGGCATCTGCCAGATCCTCTTCGGCGCTGCAGTAGCCTGCATTATCATCCTCTTCCCAGTTTTTCATGAACAGAGCCTCGACCTCGAAGCCTTGATCGAGCAGCCGCTTTGCCGCCACGGCAGAGTCCACCCCACCCGAGAGGCCGACCATCACTTTGCCTGCGCTCTCCCGGTTTCCGGGACAGAGCTGGGGCGGAGGTTCCGTTGTAGTGCTCATTGTGGCAACTCTGGAGGTGTGTATTCCGGTAGATCCGAGTGGAGCAGGCTGAGTGGGTAATTCTCATCCTGCAGGTAGTCCTCGACACAGCGCAGCACCATCGGGCTTCTCAGTCGTGACTTCTCCAACAGAATCTCGTCAAAGGTAAGCCAGACGGTACGCACAATCCCATGGTCCAGTCGGCGATGCGGGTCGTGACGGGTAACCGGGCCGGTAAAGGCAACACGAGTGTAGTGGCGTTGTCGTAGCGGGTCGATCGACTGGTAGACCCCCTGTAGGTGCGTCGGTTTGAAGTGCCAGCCGGTCTCCTCCAGGGTCTCGCGGATTACCGCCTGCTCAGGGCTCTCGCCAAACTCCATATGTCCGGCGGGCTGGTTGATGACCAGTGCACCCCCATCCATCTCCTCGACCATCAGAAAACGACCATCCTGCTCGATCACGGCAGCAACGGTCAGACGGGGACGTTTGGGGTTGTTTTCACTCATGCCTCTATTGTACGCCATGCCCCAGGTGCAAGCCCCTCCAGGCTCCAGGGGCCGATGGCCACCCGGACCAGGCGCAGTGTGGGAAAGCCCACGGCTGCGGTCATGCGGCGTACCTGACGGTTTTTCCCCTCCCGGATCTTCAACTCAATCCAGCTATCCGGGATGGTTTTACGTTCACGGATTGGAGGAGTGCGCGGCCATAGCTGTGGTGGAGGGATCAGGCTTGCCGAGGCCGGGGCCGTTTTACCGTCTTTTAATTGCACTCCCTCACAAAGCTGGTCGAGTGCGCTTTGATCCGGAATCCCCTCTACCTGAACCCAGTAGGTCTTCTCCATTTTGTGGCGAGGGTGGCTGATACGGGCCTGCAGCCTGCCATCGTCGGTCAGGATCAGCAGTCCCTCACTATCCCGATCCAGTCGCCCTGCCGGGTATACCCGTTTGTGAGGGATGTAGTCTGCCAGCGTAGGGCGTCCTTCACTGTCCCGAAACTGGGTCAGCACAAGATAGGGTTTGTTGAAGAGAATGAGCATTCCGGGATGAAAAATTTGAGACACAGTAGGAATCGGTAGTATATTGGGTTTGAGAGCAGGTTTGGAGAGTGGAAAGTTGGCAAATCACGAGATTGGGCCGGATCATGATGATAAGGTTGGGGTTGAGACCGCACCGCCGGAGCTGAAAGAGCCCCCCCGTTATCAGGTGGTCTTGTTAAATGATGACTTCACCCCCATGGAGTTTGTGGTGGAGGTGTTGCAGCGATTTTTTCAGATGGACCAGGATCAGGCTACGCAGGTAATGCTGCATGTGCATACTCGAGGGAAAGGGGTGTGTGGCACATACAGCCGGGAGATAGCAGAGAGCAAGGTGGCGCTGGTGAACGACTATGCTCGTGAACACCAGCATCCGCTGCTCTGTTCGATGGAGGAGGCAAAGAGTGGATAATCATAACTTCAGGATGATTGGTGGTTTATGCTAAGTAAAGAATTGGAGTTTTCGCTGGGGCTGGCGGTCAAGCAGGCACGGGATGAACGTCACGAGTTCATCACTCTGGAACATCTGCTGTTGGTGTTGCTGGACAATCCCCGCTCGGCCAATCTGCTGCGAAACTGTGGTGCCGATCTGGATCTGTTGCAGGAGCAGCTCAAAACCTTTATCCATCAGAATACTCCGCTGCTCCCCAGGGGGATGGAACGGGATCCCCAACCGACGCTGGGCTTTCAACGGGTGCTGCAGCGCTCCATCTTTCAGGTGCAGTCGGCGGGCAAGAGCGAGGTCTCGGCAGAGAATATTCTGGTGGCCCTCTATGGGGAGAAGGAGTCACACGCGGTCTTTTATCTGGTGCAGCAGGGGGTAACCCGGCTGGATGTGGTTCACTACATTTCCCATGGCGGAGAGGAAGAGAGTAGCGCTCAACCACAACCCCAGGGTGAGCAGGAGGAGAAGGGGGAGGCAGAGAGCTCCGAGACGCCGCTGCTCAAATATGCGCTCAACCTCAATCAACTGGCCTCCGAAGGGAAGATTGATCCACTGATCGGACGTGAGCCGGAGGTGGGGCGCACCATTCAGGTGCTCTGCCGTCGGCGCAAAAATAATCCGCTACTGGTGGGAGAGGCCGGAGTCGGCAAGACTGCGATTGCCGAGGGGTTGGCCCGGCGTATTGTCGATGGAGAGGTGCCGGAGGTGATCTCGGAAAGTGTGATCTACTCGCTGGATCTGGGCTCGCTGCTGGCCGGCACCAAGTATCGTGGTGACTTCGAGAAACGGCTCAAGGGGCTGTTGAAACAGCTCGAGGGTGAAGAGGATACCATCCTCTTTATCGATGAGATCCACACCATTATCGGGGCCGGCTCCGCCTCGGGTGGCACCATGGATGCCTCCAATCTGATCAAGCCCAAGCTGGCTGCCGGTGATCTGCGCTGTATCGGCTCCACCACCTTCCAGGAGTATCGTGGCATATTCGAGAAGGATCACGCTCTGGCGCGACGCTTCCAGAAAATTGATGTGCATGAGCCCTCGGTGTCGGAGACCATCAAGATTCTGCAGGGGCTCAAGAGCCGCTTTGAAGCGCACCATGAGGTCAAGTTTACCCGCCAGGCGCTGGAGACCGCGGCAGAGCTGGCAGATCGCTATATCGGTGATCGTCATCTGCCGGACAAGGCCATCGATGTGATGGATGAGGCGGGTGCGCGTAATCAGCTTCTACCCCCTTCACGACGCCGCAAAACGGTTGGGGTAAAGGAGGTCGAAGAGGTGGTGGCGAAGATTGCCCGGATCCCGGAGCGCAATGTCTCCACCTCGGATCGGGAACAGCTTGGCAAGCTCGAACGCAACCTGAAGATGGTGGTATTTGGTCAGGATCAGGCAATCGAAACTTTGGGCAGTGCGATCAAACTCTCCCGCTCTGGACTTGGGAGCGAAGAGCGTCCGGTGGGCTCGTTTCTCTTTGTCGGGCCGACTGGTGTGGGTAAAACCGAAGTGGCGCGTCAGCTTTCACTGCAGTTGGGGGTTGAGTTGATCCGCTTTGATATGTCGGAATACATGGAGCGCCATACCGTCTCTCGGCTGATTGGTGCGCCACCGGGCTATGTGGGGTACGACCAGGGGGGGCTGCTCACCGATGCGGTCAACCAGAACCCGTATGCGGTGCTGTTGCTGGATGAGATCGAGAAGGCACACCCCGATGTGTTCAATCTGTTGTTGCAGGTGATGGATCATGGGGCGTTGACGGACAGCAATGGTCGCACCAGCGACTTCCGCAATGTGATTCTGGTGATGACATCCAACGTAGGCGCCGAGCAGATGAATCGCTCCTCGATCGGTTTTACCCGACAGGACCACAGTAGTGATGGCCTGGCTGAGGTCAAAAAGAAGTTTACTCCGGAGTTTCGCAACCGACTCGACTCGGTCATCCAGTTCCAGGCGCTGGATATGGCCAGTATTGCCCATATCGTTGACAAGTTCATTACCGAACTGGAGACGCAGCTGGATCAGAAGCAGGTGCAGCTTGTTGTCGATAGTGAGGCGAGAACCTGGTTGGCAGAGAAGGGGTACGATGCCGCCATGGGCGCGCGTCCGATGGGAAGACTGATTCGTGAAGAGATCCGCAAGCCGTTGGCAGAAGAGCTGTTATTCGGCGCGTTGGCGGATGGTGGAGAGGTCGAGGTTTCGGTTGAGGAGGGGGCGCTGCAGTTCAGTTATCGTACCCTGCAGAAGCGGGGGAAGCGCAAGGAGCGGGAAGAGGCCGACTCTCAGCTGCCCACTGCGTAGTGGTCAACCCTTAGCGGGCCCGGAAGACAATGCGCCCCTTGGAGAGATCGTAAGGGGTCAGGGCTACGGTAACCTTGTCACCCTTGAGAATACGGATGTAGTGTTTGCGCATCTTGCCGGAGATGTGCGCAATGACCTGGTGGCCGTTCTCCAGCTCAACCTTGAAAGTGGTGTTGGGCAGGTTCTCGATGACCGTACCCTCCATCTCGATGTGTTCTTCTTTTGCCATAATGCTGCTGATATATGCTATCTGATTTGTGTGACAGGTGGTTCAGGGGGCAGCATTGTACATCAAAAATGTTTTCCTCATGCTAAATCTTGGTGCGTGCCCATAACCGGGCAATGGAGCTCTGGACATCCATCGGGAACCGGGCATAATTCCCCCCTCTGTTTCGGGTACGAAATGTTTTTTGCAGCACAGTTTTAAGGATGGATTGATATGGAAAGCTATATTCAGGAGATGTTTGCCGAGCGAATTGGGGGCAATCAGTTTGGCAAGGACACCAATATCTACAAGTTTGAGAAGATCAAGCGGGCCAAACGTGCGGCAATGGAGGCCAATCCTGATGTGGAGATGATCGATATGGGGGTTGGTGAGCCGGACTGGATGGCGGAGCCGGAGGTGGTCGAGGTGCTCTACAAGGAGGCACAGAACTGGGAGAACCGGGGCTATACCGACAATGGGGTGCAGGTGTTCAAGGATGCCGCTGTCCGCTATATGGATAACGTATTCGGGGTAAAGGGGTTGGATCCGGTTCATGAGATCAACCACGGCATTGGCAGCAAGCCGGTGCTGGCCCTGCTGCCAATGGCATTCATCAATCCGGGTGATATCACTATCATGACCACGCCCGGCTATCCTGTGTTGGGCACTACCACCAAAGCGTTGGGAGGAGAGGTGGTCAATCTGCCGCTGCTGGAGGAGAACGGTTTCCTGCCGGATCTTGACAGCTTGAGTGATGAACAGAAGCGCCGTGCCAAGTTGCTCTATCTCAACTATCCCAATAATCCAACCGGTGCGGTTGCGACCGAGGCCTTCTATAAAAAGGCGATCGAGTTTGCCCGGGAAAATGATGTGGTGATCATCTCGGACGAGGCCTATGCGGCGCTCACCTTTGATGGTGAGAAGCCACTCTCCTTCCTCTCGGTGGAGGGGGCCAAGGAGGTGGGGATTGCGGTTCAGTCGCTCTCCAAGGCCTACAATATGACCGGTTGGCGCCTAGCCTTTGTTGCTGGTAACGATCTGGTGGTCAAGGCCTTTGCCACCGTCAAGGACAATAATGATTCAGGGCAGTTTGCTGCCATTCAGCATGCCGGCGTCTACTGTCTGGAACATCCCGAGATTACCGAGAAGACGGCGGCCAAATACTCCCGTCGCCACGAACTGCTGGTGGATGCGCTACGCAGTGCCGGATTTACCATCGAAAAGCCTCGAGCCACTTTCTACCTTTATGTCAAGGCACCCAAGGCAACCCGGGATGGGGTAACCTTCGACAGTGGAGAGGCCTTCTCCCAGTACCTGATCAAGGAGAAGATGATCTCAACCGTACCCTGGGATGATGCGGGTAACTTTGTCCGTTTTTCGGTCACTTTCGTGGCCAGGGATGAGGCGGATGAGGCGCGGGTGATTGGTGAGATCAAACAGCGTCTGGGAGATGGTGAGTTTATTTTTTGATTCCGGTATAGTTTGGTTATGAATGCGATCACCTTTGATACTCATGAATTCATTAAAACCCTGGAGGAGGGCGGTGCTTCGCCTGAATTGGCAGAAGCTGTAAGTAAAGCCTTTAAAAACGCTCAGCACCAATCGGATCTTGCAACCAAGGCGGATCTGAGAGAGATGGAGGTACGTATCATGGGGGAGATGAAATTGAGTCGCTGGATGCTGGTGTTGATTGTTGCAGCAACCGTGGTTCCTCTGTTGGCGAAGCTGTTCGCATAATGTGTATCAATCTTCTCAAAAGTTCGTTCATGCCACAATTCCAGGTTGTCTGCAGCCATGGATGGCTGTGGTCAAGCGACACAAGGATTGCTTGAGCGCACCTGGAATCGTGGTATGAGTGGACTTATACAGCGCTTTATGCAAGCTGTATGTGATCTACGGCATGTTAGATTGAGAATTATCTCTCCAGCGCAGAGCGTATCGCGGGGGTGACCCCCTCCTTGATCTCGTGGTCACTCAGCGGGCTGTTGTCCTGGTGAGTGACCCAGAAGATATCCTCGGCGCGCTCCCCCAGGGTGGCAATCTTCGCGGCATGAATGCGTAGATTGTATTGCATGAAGACCTGACACAGGGTGGAGAGCAACCCGGGGCGGTCTGCGGTGTGCACCTCGAGTACGCTCTGTTGCTTGCCTTGGTCCTGACGAAAGGTAACCCGCCCCTGGTTCTGAAAGTGTTTCTGCAGGCGAGAGCGGCGGAACTGGACCGGTTGATGGATCAGGCTGGGGTGGCTGATTTCCCGGCTGAGCTGCTGCTGAATGTTCTGTAGCAGTGTCTTGTCATCGAGCGTTTTCCCCTTCTGGTCGAGTACGGTGAAGCTGTCGAGTGCATGGCTGTTCTGTGTGGTATTGATGCGTGCTGCTTGAATGTCGAGGTGTGACGCTTCCAGGGCATGAACCAGAATGGCAAAGAGAAAGCGTTGGTCGCGTGTGTAGATGAGAATCTCTGTACCGCCCTGGAGTCCCTGTTTGTGAAAGCGGATCAGTGGGCGCTGTGGGTGGTTGAGGATCTCGGTAGTGTGCCAGCAGATCTCCCGTGCATCGTGTTTCTGGAAGTAGTCATCTCCAAGTCCCTGCCAGAAGATGTCGATGGCGGTTGGGTTCATCTCCTGCGCGATCAGCTGTTGTAGTGCCTCTGCGCGGGTGACCTCGCCATAGTCCAGTGCCAGTTCCGGGCGGGTGAGCAGGGTGCTGGTGGCCTGGTAGAGTCTGGATAGCAGGGTACTTTTAAAGTGGTTCCAGAGGGTTTTGTTGGTGGCACGAATGTCGGCTACGGTGAGTAGATAGAGCATGTCTAGGCGTGATTGCCGACCAACGATTGAAGCAAAGTGCTTGATCTCTTCCGGGTCGTCGATGTCACGGCGCTGTGCAAATGTGGACATCTCCAGGTGGTGCTCCACCAGCCAGGCGATCTCCTCCCGGCTCTCGCTGTCGATCTGGTATTGGTCACAAAAGTTTCGCACAATCCCGGCGCCGAGTTCAGAGTGGTTGCCGCCGCGTCCTTTGGCAATGTCGTGGAACAGGGCGGCCAGATAGAGCTGTTGGGGATGCGGCAGACGTACGATCAATTCACTCAGCTTGGGGAACTCTTCGTAGTGTTCGCTGATGGTGAGTCGACGCAGGTTGCGTACCACAAACAGGGTGTGCTCATCGACGGTGTAGGCGTGGAACAGATCATGTTGCATCAGGCCGATGATGCGTTCGAACTCGGGCAGGTAGGCGCCCAGCAGGCCATAGCGGTTCATCCGTCGCAAGGTGTGGGTCAGTCCGGTGCCGCAACAGAACAGGCTGTAGAAAAATTGCTGTGCCTCCGGACTCTGTTGATAGTGTTGTGCAATGTGCTGACGGTTATCACGAATCTGGCGGATGGTCTCTGCAGTGACCCCTTTCAGGCCGGGGGTGGACTGCAAGCGCTTGAACAGCTCCAGTGCCAGTGACGGGTTCTGTTTCAGTGCATCGGGTTGCAACAGGGTGAGGTAGTCGCTGCGTACCCCGAAGGTGCTGTCCAGTGGGCGGGCGCTGCGCAACTCCGGTGGAGTCAGTAACTGCTCTTCAAACAGCTGCAGCAGCATCTCGTTGAGCCGGGAGAGTCCACGGATGGTGCGGAAATAGCTGTGCATGAAGGATTCAACGCCACGGTTACGGGCGTTGTCGAGGTGGCCGAAATGGTGTGCCAGCTCCGGTTGGTGTTCAAACAGTAGACGCTCCTCCGCTCGCCCGGCAATCAGGTGGAGGGCAAAGCGGATCTCCCAGAGTCGTTCCCGTCCGGCATCGAGCTCGGCACATTCGGTTGGGGTGAGAAAGTGGTGCTCCACCAGACTCTGCAGTCCGGCCGAGCCGAAGTGACGCTGGGTTACCCAGAGAATATTCTGGATATCACGCAGCCCACCGGGCCCCTCCTTGATGTTGGGCTCCAGATTGTAGGCGGTATCGTTGTACTTCTTCAGCCGCTGCTGCTGTTCATTGCGCTTGGCAATAAAGAAGGGGCCGCTGTCCCAGAAGGCGTCCTGGCGGGTGGCGCTCTGCAATGTTTCAAAGTAGTCGGGGTTGCCGCTTAGCAGTCGTGCCTCAAACAGGTTGGTTGCCACGGTTACATCCTGTTGACCCGCCTCCAGACACTGTTCGATGGAGCGTACGCTGTGACCAATCTTCAACCCCAGATCCCATAGCAGGGTGACAAAGTGGCTGATGGCGCTGTTGCTTGCCTCGGTGTCATTCTCGGTCAGAACCAGCAGATCGATGTCAGAGTAGGGGTGCAGTTCCCGGCGTCCATACCCTCCCACTGCAACCAGTGCACACTGATTGCAGTGGATGTCTATCTGTTGCTGCCACAGTGTTTCCAGTAGGCGGTCTATGGTGTCACTGCGCTGGCGGATCAGGTGCTTGGCCGGAGTGCCGTTGTAAAAGGCGTTGGCAATGGCCTGCTGCTCGTTCTGTAGCAGTGGGCGAATCTGTAATGGGTCGATGGGTGTGGTATTGAGTAGAACGCTCAGCGCATCAGAGGTCATCTTCTTCGGCCCGTCTGGTCAGCACTTCAACCCCCTCTTCGGTCACCAGCAGGGTGTGCTCCCATTGGGCCGAGAGGCTGCGGTCCTTGGTGGTTACCGTCCACCCGTCGTTGGGGTTGAGCTTGCAGTGGCGTTTGCCAGCATTGACCATCGGCTCGATGGTGAAGGTCATGCCCGGTTGCAGGATGGTTCCAGTTCCCCGTTTGCCATAGTGGAGCACCTGTGGATCTTCATGAAACGCCTGGCCGATGCCGTGGCCGCAGTACTCATGCACGACGGAAAAATTGTGTTTGTTGCAATGCTGCTCGATGGCGTGGCCGATATCCCCGAGGGGGGTGCCGGGCTTGACCAGGGCGATTCCGGTCAGCAGCGCCTCACGGGCCACCTGTACTAGCCTCTGTGCGCGGATTGTGGGTTTGCCAAGCAAGAACATCTTGCTGGTGTCGCCATGATAACCATCCTTGATCACCGTGATGTCGAGATTGATGATGTCTCCGCGCTTGAGCTTCTTGTTGCCGGGAATGCCGTGACAGATGACATGGTTTACCGAGGTGCAGATCGACTTGGGAAAGCCGTGATAGTTGAGTGGTGCAGGGATCGCCTGCTGTTGATTGACAATGTGGTTGTGGCAGATCTGGTCGAGTTCATCTGTGGTGACACCGATCTGTACATGGGGCTCGATCATCTCCAGTACCTCGGCGGCAAGGCGACCGGCGACGCGCATCTTTTCGATCTCGTCAGCAGTTTTGATGGAGATACTCATGGTGGATATTTTTTGTGAGCTGTTTTTTTCTGGCGTAGTCCAAAGCGGCGTAGTATAATTCGCGCGCTTTTTTTGAAGCATAACTATATCACACGCATGTTATCCCTGTCGGCCCGGGTGTCTCTCATTGTGGAGATTGGGCAGGCGGCGCATGCGGAGGCAAAACCCAAACAGCAAGGAAAAATAATATGTCTGTATCGATGAGACAAATGTTGGAAGCCGGTGTCCACTTCGGGCATCAGACCCGATTCTGGGACCCCAAGATGGCCCCCTATATCTTCGGTGATCGTAACAAGATCCATATCATCAACCTGGAGAAGACATTGCCGATGTTCCAGGATGCGATGAACTTTATTGGTGGTGTGACTGCCAAGAGTGGCAAGGTGCTGTTTGTTGGCACCAAGCGTGCAGCACAGAAGATTGTTCGCGAAGAGGCCGAACGTGCCGGAATGCCCTATGTCAACCATCGCTGGCTGGGTGGAATGCTGACCAACTACAAGACCGTGAAGCAGTCGATCCGTCGCCTCAAGGATATTCAGGCGATGAGGGAGGATGGTCGTCTTGATCGTCTCACCAAGAAAGAGGGGCTGATGATGCAGCGCGAGCTGGAGAAGCTGGAGCGTACCCTCGGAGGTATCCAGGATATGGGCGGACTCCCCTCTGCCATTCTGGTGATCGATACCGGCCATGAGTCCATTGCCATCAACGAGGCAAAGAAACTGGGTATCCCGGTGATTGGTGTGGTGGATACCAACAACAACCCGGAGACCGTGGACTATGTGATTCCCGGTAATGACGATGCGATTCGTGCAATTCAGCTCTATGTGCGTGCTGCTGCCGATGCCATTGTGGATGCCAAGGGGGCAACCAGCGTTGCTGCGGTTGAGGTTGCCGAGGCAGTGGAAGGCAAGTCTGAGTAATAAAGGTAACTATTCAGGGGTTACCTTAAATTTGTAACAATAATGATAGTAGCTGTTCAGATTGCCCCTGAAATTCGTCAGATCGAGGCAGAAAATGTGAGTTTACACATGTAAATGACCATTTTCGAACCGAGCCTGCGAGGTCGCGCCACACAGAGATGGCGGATTTCAGGGGTGAGCTGAATAGTTACTAATAAAGGAGTTTTGATCATGGCAATTACGGCAAGTCAGGTAAAGGAGCTGCGCGAGCGCACCGGTGCCGGAATGATGGAGTGCAAGAAGGCACTGGTAGAGACCGATGGTGATATGGATGCAGCGATTGATACGCTGCGTAAATCCGGTCTTGCCAAGGCGGACAAGAAGGCCTCACGGGTTGCAGCCGAGGGGATTGTGGCGATTGCAGTGAGTGAAGATGGCGCCCGCGGTGTAATGGTTGAAGTCAATAGTGAGACCGACTTTGTTGCCAAGAACGAGGAGTTTGTCGAATTCGCCAATCAGGCGGCTGCGACCGTTCTGGCCAATGGTCCCGCTGATGTTGCTGCACTCAATGAGATGGAGCTGGCGGGTGGTTCAACCACGGTTGAGGGGCGTCGCCAGGAGCTGATTGCCAAGCTGGGTGAGAATATGACTGTGCGTCGTTTCTCGGTGGTTGACTCACAGGGCGGGGTAATCGGCTACTACTCTCATGGGGGGCGCATCGGCGTGATGACAGCCCTGCAGGGAGGCGATGCCGCCCTGGCCAAGGATGTCTCCATGCATGTGGCTGCGAGTCGCCCGGTAGCACTCTCCGAGGCGGATCTCCCTGCCGAGGTGCTGGAGAAGGAGAAGGAGATCTTCTCCGCTCAGGCCGCAGAGAGTGGCAAGCCTGCCGAGATCATCGAGAAGATGGTGGTGGGGCGGATGAAGAAGTTTGTCAACGAGGTGACTCTTCTGGGGCAACCTTTTGTCAAGGATCCTGATGTTACCGTCGCCAAGTTGATGGATAACAACAGCGCCAGTATCGTCGAGTTTGCTCGCCTGGAGGTGGGTGAGGGAATCGAGAAGAAGGAAGAGAACTTCGCCGATGAGGTGATGGCACAGGTCAAGGGGTAAGATGCTGTGTGATTATCGGCAAAAAAGCCTTCCAAAGACTGGAGGGATTTTTTTTGACTTGAAACTTGTAGCACCAAGCTTAAAGCTACAAGTTTGGTAACTTCAGGGATTACCTGAAAATTGTAAAAATAATGACAGTAGCTGTTCAGATTGCCTCTGAAATTCGTCAGATCAAGGCAGAAAATGTGAATTTACAAGTGTAAATGACCATTTTCGAACACAGAGATGGCGGATTTCAGGGGTGA